>DATCVR010000136.1:0-4432 GCA_036566745.1 Jiangellaceae bacterium
CGATTGCGCCAGTCGCGACGCGCCTCACTCTAGCGGTCCGGCGGACCCGCGCGGACGCGTGGCCACCACGATGTCGGCGACGGTCCGCCACCCGAGCGCGTCGTACAGGCGGCGTCCGTCGGGCGAGGCGATGAGCAGGCCGGTGTGGGCGCCGCGGCGCCGGGCTTCGTCGACCAGGGCGGCCATCACGGTGCGCCCCAGGCCACGGCGGCGGTGGGTGGGTGCGGTGTGGAACTGGTCGGCGACGGCGTCGGTGCCGCGCACGGCGATGCGGCCCTGGGCCGCGAGGCTGCCGTCGGTGGCGAAGACCTCGGCGACGAGCACACCGGCGTCGTGCTCGACCTCGATCTGGTACCCGTGGGCGAGCTCGGCGCCGGGATGGCCGTCGAGGGTGCGGCTCATCAGCCACTCGGGGCCGGACAGTTCGAGGCCGGCCTGCTCGGCGATCGCGGCGGTGGTCCCGCGGTCCCGGGTGGGCGCGGTGAGCCAGGAGCCGTGGGCGCGCGCGGCCAGGGCGGCGAGCGAGCGGTGGACGGCGGTCGCGGTGGTCAGGGCGATGTACTCGACCTCGCGGCCGGGTTCGCCGATGTGGACGACGAGGCCGCCGTCGACGTGGACCGGTGGCGGGAAGCGCCGCGACTGGCCCCAGCCGCGCTGCCACCGGCTCATCAGCCGGCCGTCGTGGTCGATGTCGTGGCCGGTCCCCGCCTGCGTCACCGCGCCTCCCCGTCGCGCCCGGACGGCCGCGGCTACGACGCCGTAGCCTGGCCCTCGTGTCTGGTCCCGCATCCACGCCGGTCCACCCGTACTTCGACCATCCTGGCCCGCTGGCGCTGGCCCATCGCGGATTCTCCCTCGACGGCCTCGAGAACAGCATGGCCGCCTTCGCCGCGGCCGTCGATCTCGGCTACCGCTACGTCGAGACCGATGTGCACGCGACGAGCGACGAGGTCGTGGTGGCGTTCCACGACGACTCCCTCGACCGGGTCACCGACAGCCGCGGACTGCTCGCGGAGCTGCCGTGGTCGCGGGTGGCCGAGGCCCGCATCGGCGGCGTCGAGGCGGTCCCCACCCTGGAGGAGCTGCTCGGCACCTGGCCAGACCTGCGGGTCAACATCGACGTGAAGTCGCCAGCCGCGATCGGGCCGGTGGCACGGGTCATCGAACGCACCCGCGCCCACCATCGGGTGTGCGTGGCGTCGTTCTCCGACGCCCGCCGGCGGGCTGTGGTCCGGCGGCTGTCCGCGCCGGTGGCGACCTCGGGCGGGACGCGGTCGATCGCGGGGTTCCGGATCGCCGCGGCCGGGCACCTGCCGGCGCTGGGCCGGGCTGCCCTCAGCGGAGTCGACTGCCTCCAGGTGCCGGTGCGCTACGGCCGCGTCACGGTGGTCACCGGCTCGACGGTCGCGGCAGCCCACGCGGCGGGGCGGCAGGTGCACGTCTGGACTGTCAACGACGCCGCCCAGATGACCGAGCTGCTCGACCTCGGGGTCGACGGCATCGTCACCGACCGCGCCGACGTGTTGCGTGACGTGCTGGTCGCGCGGGGAGCCTGGCCCAGCCCTGGGTGATCGTTGGACGGAGGTGGCTGCTCTGGCGGACGGTTCGCGCGCCCACGATCACGCGGAGGCGGTGGGCAGCCCAGCGGGGCGGGCACGCCGGCGTTGCCTCTGGGCGGCGGCGAGGGCCTGCGCCGAGGACTCCTGCTGGTCGGCCGGGGCGTTCGCGGAGCGTCGCAGCCGGAGCGCGGTGCGGAAGCGGTGGGCGGCCTCGACGTAGCGGGCCTGGTCGTAGAGCGACTTGCCGAGGTGCTGGTGGGCGAAGGCCCGCAGGATGTCGTCGCGCAGGACGTCGGCGAGGTCGAGCGCCTGCTGGAACATCGCGTCGGCCTCGTCGAAGCGCTGCTGCCACTGCAGGACGTGAGCCAGGCGGATCGTCGCGGTCACGCGCTTGCGGGCGTCGCCGTGGGTGGTCTCGAGGGCGATCCAGCCCAGTTCCTCGGCCTGGTCGAGCTGCCCGAGGAGCCTGAGCAGCACGACCCGCTCCCCCAGCGCCGCGGCGTCGAGACGGTCGGACAGTTCGGCGAGGCGGCGGTTCGCGGCGGCACGGTCGTCGACGACGTCACGGAGCGTCTCGTCGTCGATGTGGAACACGGGCAGAGAGTAACGCGGGGGGTACCACACGGCATCTGTGGATTGCGACGTGTCTTCCACAGGCCTTCGCGGCCACGATCGCGCCCATGAGCTCGCGCACCTGCCTCGACGACGAGGACCACGCCATCCGCCTGCTGTCCATGCTCCGCGACCGGGGCGACGCACCGCCCGGTTCGTTGCTGATCGTGCTGGCCGACGCCGATGCCACGGCGGTCGGTGCCGCGTGTGTCGCCGGCGTGCCTCCCGACCCGCCGCAGCACGAGCGGGTCGGTGCGCTGGGTCCGTTCCTGCGCGAGCTACACGGCTCCGGCGCCGCTCACGGGGCGTTGCTGGCCGTCTTGCGGCACGGTTCGGCCCAAATCGGCGGGGGTGATCTCGCGTGGCACGACGCCTTCGCCGGTGCCTCGCGTACGGCCAAGCTGACCAGCCACGGCGTCTACGTCGTCACGCCGGGGCGAGTCGTGCGCGTGTCAGTGCGTGGGCGACGGGTGGCGTGACGATGCGCCGTCGTCGAACCACGCGCTGCGCCGGATCGACCGCATCGCGCCGCGTCGCGTGGACGGCTCGAGGCGGTGGACGTACACGATCCCCTCGAGGTGGTCCGTCTCGTGTTGCAGGCAGCGGGCGAGCTCCTCCTCGCCCTCCACCTCTACGGGTTCGCCGTCGGCGTCGAAGCCGCTCACCTTGGCGTAGGCCGCGCGACGGGTGGGGAACCACAGTCCCGGCACCGACAGACAGCCCTCCTCGTCGAGCTGTTCACCTTCCGTGGCCACCAGCACGGGGTTGAACACGACGCCGCGCTGGCCGGTGGTGCCATAGGAGAAGGCGCGCAGCGGCACGCCGATCTGCGGTGCGGCCACTCCGGCGCGCCCGGGCACGGCCAGCGTGTCGAGCAGGTCCTCGGCCAGCGCGCGGGTGGCCTCGCCGAACTGGTCCACCGGGTCGGCTACCGTTCGCAGCACCGGGTCGCCATACAGCCGAATCTCTCGCACCGCCACTGCCGGGCCCTCCGTTCTGGATTCGAGACGATCATCGTTGGCGAGGGGTCGCGGCATGCGTGAGGCCGAGTCGGTCCCTCCGGGAAACAGCGGTCAGTCTGCCATCGGGCACCACACGGGAGGCATCCAGGACAGATCCCGCGGCGTTTCGCACGCACAGCCATGGTCAGCGGCGGCGTGCACCCGATAGCGTCCGCCCGTGACCGCCGAACTCGCCCCGCCCGGGCCACTCGCCGATCCTGTCGCTCGCGCCCGCGAGCATCGTGCGTGGTACTTCTACGACTGGGCCAACTCGGCGTACGTCACCACCACCGCGACCGTCCTGTTCGGGCCGTACCTGACTGCCGTCGCCGAGACCGCGGCCTGTGGCGAGGCAGGCACCACCGACGACCCGTGTGTGGGCGACCTGTCGTTGCTGGGCATCCCGGTGGCGGCCGGCTCGGTCGCTCCGTACGCCGTCACGTTCGCCACCATCCTGTCGGCGGTGCTGCTGCCCGTGGTGGGGGCGATCGCCGACCGCACGTCGCGCAAGCGTCACATGCTCGCCGGCTTCGCGTGGACCGGCGCCCTCGCCGCGGCGGCGATGTTCCTGGTCACCGGCTCGAACTGGGGTCTGGGCGTGGGCCTGTTGGTGGTCGCCTCGATCTGCCTGGGCTCCTCGATGGTGGTCTACGACGCGGTCCTGGTGCAGGTCGCGCACGAGAACGACCGCGACCGCGTGTCGAGCCGGGGCTGGGCGCTGGGCTACCTCGGCGGAGGTCTGCTGCTGGCCCTCAATCTCGTCCTGGTGACCACCCTGCCCTTTGGCCTCAGCACCTCCGAGGCGGTTCGGATCAGCTTCCTCTCGGCCGGGTTGTGGTGGGGCCTGTGGACCATCGTGCCGTTCCTCGGGCTGCGCGACCGCCCGCCCACCGCGGTGGTGGCGGTCACCGATGCCGACGGCCGGCCGGGCCCGATCCGCCAGGCATTCGGCCAGCTCGCCGACACCTTGCGCCATGCCCGCGGCTACCCGCAGACGCTGTTGTTCCTCGTCGCTTACATGCTCTACAACGACGGCGTCCAGACGGTCATCTACGCCTCTTCGATCTACGGGAACCGCCAGCTCGGGCTCTCCGAGGACGTCTTGATCATCGCCATCCTCGTGGTGCAGTTCGTGGCCTTCGGGGGCGCGTTGCTCCTGGGCCGCATCGCGCGCCGCTACGGCAGTAGGAACACCGTGCTGGCCAGCCTGGTGTTGTGGACGGTGGTGGTCGCCGGCGGGTACTTCCTGCCGGCCGAGCA
>DATCVR010000137.1:0-16203 GCA_036566745.1 Jiangellaceae bacterium
AGCAGGATCTGATCGGCGCCGGTACGGTCGGCGGCCGCGGTGCCGGCCTCGACCTCGGCCAACGTGGCGAACCCGGCCAGGGCCGGCTTGCTGGCTGCCCAAGCCGTGACCGTCGCTGCGGTGGCCGGGCTGGTCCGTAGCCGCGCCCATTCCAGATTCAACTGCCCCACCAGGGTGGCATCCAGGCGCTTACGGGCCCCTGAGGCGGTGGTCCCAGCGGAGGCGGCGGTAGTGGTGTTGTTCACGGCGGTGGCTCCCATCGTGTCGATGGCAACCACGCTGCCCAACCACCCTTGCCCACCCCCTTGCCCGAACCAGACAACCCCCACCAGGCCTCTTGCCCGAGCCGAACTCGCCCAACGGGCAAGAAGCCCACGCCCCCACGGGCCCCGGCTGATCGCCGTGGAGCGTGAGACCATCCCGACTCGACGGCATCGACAGCCCGAGCGAGACTCCCCCACCGGAAGGCAGACACACCATGACGGCAGTGCGGTTCACGGTCGAGACCACCTTCGACATCTCGGCGCGGAGCGGGCTCCTGGCTCCGGGAGTGCTCGAATCTGGAGTGATCACAGGCGGGATGACCCTGCAGAACGAGGCGACGGATCAGCCGGTCCGGATCCTTGGCGTGGAGTTCTGATCGAACCCGAGAACCGGGTCAACCTCACCCCGGGCATCCAGCAGTGCCGGGGCGAGGCAGGCGACGGCGGTTCGGAGGCCCGGATCGGCAGCTGTCGGCGTCGTCACGCAGCGTGCCGTGCCCTGGTCAACGGCTTGCGATAGCGCCGGTACTCGCCGACCACGCCGAAGCCCAGGTGCTCGTACAGCGATCGGGCACCGGCAGGATCATGGCTCTCGGTGCGCAGGCGCACCGGTCCGGCGTTGCGCTCGGCCAGCACCGTGAGGGTCGCGGCGAGCAGGGCGCTGGCGAACCCGCGTCGCTGGAACTCCGGGTCCACCTGGACGTCTTCGATCTCAGCGCGCATCGCATCGTGCCGGGCGGCCACGAAGGCGACGATGCGGCTCTCGACCGTCATGACGCGGAACAGCGACAGATCCGACCTACCAAGCCAGCCCCGGAAGTCGGCCACGGTCGGACTGGCGAAGTAGGGACGGCCCGCCCAGACCCGCCGGGTGAGCGCGATCAGCTCAGCGGCGTCGGCCACCCTGGCCGCGCGCACGGCCGCGCCGTCCGGCAGAGCGGGGGCGATGTCCGGCGCGGCGCGCAGCTCCATCTCCACCATGGCGAAGACCGGCGCGTACCCGTTCCGGAGCAGCAGGGCCTCGCGATCCGGCTGCATCGTCGACGCGTTGCCACCCAGCACCGCGATGCCCGCGCCGGAGCCGGCGGCGAACACAGCCGAGGCAGCGTCCTCGGCCTCGCGCAGAAGCCTCGTCGCGGCTCCCGACCGCCGGAAGCCGGGCGCGACGTAGCCGTCGGTGAGGAACACCTGCGTTCCGTCGTCCTCCGACCAGGAGCGCAGTGATCCCCAGCCGACCAGCTTGCGCCTGTCGGTCTCGGCGACCCAGAACCGGTCGGCCGAGGCGGCCGCATTCTCGACGCCGGTCTCCGTGGGAATCGGCGCCACGGTGGAGTGGACATCGAGGCCGTCGGCGTCGGTGTTGGCCACGTGGAGCTCGGCGATGGCAGCGGCGTCACCCGGACGAAGGTCATGCAGCACGAGTCCCAGCACGCGGGCAGTACACCACGAGGATCGTGAGGCATGGGGCCTATCCTGCACCGATGACCGAGGGACGGCTTTCGCGAGATTCGCCCGGGCGGGAGACCGTGATCTCGTTGCCGTTCGCCGGCCGGTGGTTGGCCCAGAACAGCCCGGCGCGCCGGGTCCCGAGTCACGGGACGGACCTGTTGGGCGAGCGGTACGCCATCGACTTCGTAGCCGTGGATCATCGTCGCCGGACCGCCGACCGCCGTGACTGGCGTACCTTCCTCGCCACCGAGCCGCCGGAGCGATTCCTCGCCTTCGGCCGGCCACTCCTGGCGCCGGCTGACGGCATCGTCGTCCACGTGCACGACGGCGAGATCGATCACGAGGGGCGGCGGTCACAGCTGACGCTGGTGCCCTACGCGTTGGGCCAGCGGTCGCGGCTTCGGCTCGGCGTGAGCGCGATCGCCGGCAACCATCTGATCATCGCGCTCCGCGACAGCGGCGTGTTCGTCGCGCTGGCGCACCTGCGGGCCGGCTCCCTCCGCGTCGCCATCGGCGAGGAGGTGTCGACCGGGCAACACCTCGCCGACTGCGGCAACTCCGGCAACTCGACCCAGCCGCATGTCCACGTGCAACTCATGGACAGCCCGGACCTGTCCGTGGCCCGCGGCGTCCCCATGGCATTTCGGCACTTCCGCGAATGGTCGCGCGGCACGAGGCAACCCCAGCTCAGGGAGGCCGGCCTGCCGGGCGAGGGCGCGGTCGTCGAACCGTTGCCCCCGCCCGCGCCGGACCCGGAGCACTGACTGGGCCTGTCCGGCCCACGCCCGCTCGGGCTGCTCGAGGACGCCGACGCTGTGGCCGCAGCACCTGGTGTCCGCAAGGTGATTTCGCGTGCAATGTCGAAAACGCCGCACCTCCTTCGACGAGTAGGTGATCCCGGGGGTCCACCCGAGGCCCGCTCGTGTCGACGACCCGGGGACGAGGAGGAGCCACATGATCAAATCTCGACGTTCTCGCCTTCCGGTGCGCACGCTGGTCGCCACGGTGACGGCCGCGCTGAGCGTGGTGGCGGTCGCCAGCACCGCGCACGCGTGGGCCGGTTCCGAAGACAATGCCGGGGTGTACGGCACCAGCTTCGTCGACGGAGCCGACGCCGTCACCGACGACTTCGGCGACCACCGCGCTGAGCTCGGCAACTCGCTGTGCTACGGCTGTGCAGACTCCCAGAACACCGACCTGGTGATCATGTGGCAGTCGATCCTGTACGCCGAGGGGTACATCAGCCCGTGGGACATCGACGGACAGTTCGGGCCCAAGACCAGGGACGCCACCAAGAACTGGCAGCGCAAGTACGGCCTCGTCGCGGACGGCATCGTCGGCAACGCGACCTGGTCCGTGGCCGACAACAAGCTAGATGCGCAGTGGGAGACCTCCGAGATCTTGTATGCCGCGAGGGACGCAACCGGTCGGGTCCGAGGGTGGGTCGCCTTCTATCGTGGCGCCGACTCCAACGACGACGGCGCCTACGACCTGAGAAGCGCCAGCGTCAACACCGGATCGTGGACGACGGTCTACTTCGCCAGCTCCAACGATCGGATCAACTTCTTCAGGAAGACGATCTCCATCGACCGCAGCGAGGTAGGAGAGGGGTGGTGAGCACGGCGAGCCCGCGGACTCGCGCCATGGTGCCGTGACGACACGGGGCCGAGTCGCACATCGGCATCACGTGCGACTCGGCCCTCTCATTGTGCCCAGCGGCCGACGGACGCACATCCCGTAGGACAGGTTCGCGGACCTGGTCAGGTGGGTTCGGTCGCGAGTGGTGTCGGTTCTGCCGCCCACGACGACAGCAGCCTGAGGCGCTCGGCCGAGGGAGATCCCGGTTCGACGGGTACCGGGCCATGGACGAGCGTCGCGCCACCAAGGTTCTGCTCACCTTCTGACCCACGAGACCGGGTGCGGCCGGGTCAGCTCGATCGCTCGACCCGCGCGAGCCACTCGGTGAGGAGGGCGCGCAGGAGTTGCGGCTGCTCGTGAGGCAGCGCGTGTCCCGCGTCGTCGACCACGGCGAGCGAGGCGTGCGGGTAGTGGTCGACGAGCTCGGCGGCCGCGGCATACCCGACTGTCGAGTCCAGCCGTCCCGCCACGATCACGGCCGGACCCGGATAGGCCGGTGCGTGATCGGAGGTGAGCGCCCACCGTTCGCCGATTCGATCCAGCGCTGCCTCGTCGACGAGCTCGGCGGCTGGGGCGACGTGACGTTCGTACCGTTCGAGCATCTCCGGGGTCTGGATCACGAAGTAGCTCCGGAACACGTGGTCACCGAGCTCACCCGATCCGGCGACGACGCGGTGGTCCGGGACGTCGCGCAGGCCTGGCAACAGTGGACAGACGAGGGCCAGACCAGCGACCTGTGCCGGGCGCCGCGCGGCCATCGCCTGCGCGAAGTACGCGCCCGCCGAGTGGCCGACGAGAAGGTGCGGCGTCCCGCCCGTGACCTCGTCGGCGAAGTCGAGCAGGGTGTCGAGGACATCGTCGGCGCTGCGCACCGTGTCGGGAGCGATGGTCCGGCCCATTCCTGGGAGGTCAGGATAGATCCGCCGCAGCCCCGCCACGCCGTCGAAAGCCGGCTCGAAGCACGCCTCGGCCTCACGGTGGTCGACGCCGGCGCCGTGCAGGACGAGCACGGGCCGGCCGGTCCCGTGCTCCACGTAGTGGACCACCACCTGGCCCGCGCGGATCTCCATCCCCCGCAAGCTAGCCGCGCAGGGCCGTCACGACAACGCGGCAGCCGATGCATGGCCGCGCGGCCTCGTCGATAGGGTCGTGAGCGGTCTTCGCCTCGTTCCTGACCTCGACCGGAAGGCGCCCCTTTCGTGAGCAGCACCCGACCCCTGCGCGTCGATGTCGTCGGCGCCGGCCCTGTTGGCACCGACGCGTGCGCACTCCCGGGACGGCGGTACGCGGCATGAACCCCGCAGAGAACCTCCCGGTGACCGGTGACCGAGTCCCTCGGAAGGCCCGCCGGCTCGCGGCGCAGTTGCCAGAGCTCGGCAGGATCCGGCACGTCGAGGCCAACCCGCCGTCACCGACCGCGTGGTTGGTCACCATCGGGTTCGCCGTCGCCTTCACGGTGGTCATCTCCCTGGGGACTGGCGGGGTCAGGGGTGCGCTCGTCCTGGTCCCGGTGTGGGCGGTGCTCGGGCTGGTCATCCTCGGGTACCTGGGTTCGGAGAAGGTCGTCGTGCTCGACCACGGGCTGCTGATCGGGTCGTTCGGTGCGGAGGATCCCGGGCGGCGCCAGCGCGTCGTGTGGTGGTTCGGCACCTGGCGGCAGCCCGACCGCCTGGTGCATGCCTTGGAGTCGGCTCTGGTCGACCTGGGGCATCCGGTGGCCGGGCTCTCCCAGCAGGTGCTGCCCATGGTCCGGATCAGCGGGGATCCGGCCGACGCCACCAGCCAGATCCCCCGGTTGGTGGCCGCGCTGGAGCACTCCCGCTGATCCTGTGCATGCCTGAGCAGGAGCGGTCAGGGCGGGGCTGCGCAGCCGACCAGGACCATTGACCTCACCGCTCCGTACTGGCGATCGCGGTCGTGGTCGTCGCCCTGGCCGCTTCGGCGAGCGCGGCCAGAACCGCGGCGACGGCGGGTGGGTCGGGTGGGTCGCCGTAGGTGGCGGCGTAGATCTGACGGTGGAAACCGGTGAGCTCGGTGGCGTGGATGTCCGGTCGGCGGTGAGCTCGGAGTGCGAGGCCGGGCAGGGTGGTGACGCCGGTGCCGGCGGCGACGAGGGCCTGCACGACGACCATGTCGTCGCTGTGTGAGGCGATGCGCGGCGTGAACCCCTCGTGCCGGCACACTGTGATCAGCTCAGCCTGGCATCGGTCGCAACCGCCGATCCAGGCGGAGTGCCGATGGTTCGCGAGGCTGTCGTCAGGTCGCCCGCTGATGAGGTAGATCGGGTCGTCACCGATGTGGACGAGGCGGAATTCCTCCTCCTCGACCGGGGCGTTGGCGAAGCGGAAGACGAGAGCGACGTCGATCTCGCCGTGGCGCAGCATCCGCAACGCTCCGACCGGGTGCTGATCGAACAGGCTCAGCTGCAGTCCCGGGTGCGCCTGGGCCAACGAGGCGGCCGCCTTCGGCACGATCGTGCTCAGCGTGGATGCGTTGGCGGCCAGCCGGACCTGCCCTGCCTGCAGGCCGACCTGTGCGGCCAGCTCGTTGGTCGCCGCGTCGACCCGTCCCAGGATCTCGATGGCCCGGTTGGCGAGCAACTGCCCTTCCGGCGTCAAACGGATCCCACGACCGACCCGCTGCACGAGCTTGACCCCCGTGGCCGCCTCCAGCCGCGACAGGTGGTGGCTCACCGACGGCTGGGAGTAGTGCAACTGCTTGGCCGCTTCGGTCACCGAGCCGTGTCGGGCCACCGCAGCCAGGACTTTGAGATGGACCAAGTTGAGCACACATCAAAGATATCAATGGAACAAGAGCAGGAGTGGCATTAGACGTCATGCCATGCCTGCTCCATGCTGATGCGTGACACGACGCACACCGCGAAGGCGACGGCAGGTCACGACAAGAATGAGAGCGCAATGACCACACACACAGGCAGAGTGACCTGCAACCTCACGATCTCGGCCGACGGGTACTCGGCCGGGCTCAACCAGACCGAGGAACGTCCGTTCGGCGACGACGGCGGCGACGGCTGGGGCGACAAGCTGCACGCCTGGTACGCCGATGCCGAGGAGAACCAGGCCGAGATCGACGAGATGACAACCGGCACCAAGGCATTCGTTATGGGACGCAACATGTTCGGCCCGGTGCGTGGCGAGTGGGATCGGGCGTGGAACGGCTGGTGGGGTGACGATCCGCCGTACCACGCCCCGGTTTTCGTGCTCACCCACCACCCGCGCGACCCCCAGCCGATGGACGGCGGCACCACCTACCACTTCGTCACCGACGGAATCGAGTCGGCACTGACCCAGGCACGCGCGGCGGCCGGCGACGGCGACGTCGCGATCGTGGGCGGGGCGACCACCATCAACCAGTACCTCGCCGCCGGCCTGATCGACGAGCTGCGGCTGCACCTCGCGCCGCTCACGCTCGGCGCCGGCACCCGACTGTTCGAGGGCGTCCCGCAGCTGAGGCTCGAGCAGGTGAAGTCGCGAGCCGCGGCCTCGGTGACGCACGTGACCTACCGCGTGCTGCGCTGACAGTAGGGCTGTCGTCACCGAATTTTCGTCGATCCCGGCCTGGGTCGTCGATCTCACCTGGGTCGTCGGACGCTGGGGCTGCGGTCGACCTGGACGATGGCGGCGAGGAGGTCTCGTTCTCGTCACTTCGCTGGTCGCGTCTTCGTGGCCTCCCCGCGGTCGAGGGCGGCGACCTCGCATACCGCCTCGGCGATGGCCGGGAAGTCCTTCTTGAGGATCGCGCCGTGGTTGCTGGCGACCTTCGCGCCGATCTGGATGTTCGGGTTGTGGGGTGGTCACCGCATCGAGGCTGGCGCGGATCCGTTCCTGCTCGTCACTACGGCTCCCGAAGGACGTCCCCGAAGCGACCACGTACCGAACCGGGACGGCGATGTCGTCCAGCACGGGGCCCAGCTCGCGCTCGCGGGAAAGCCTGCCGAGCTCGATGTTGCTGTTCGCCTGCTGTTCGGCGGTCATCCGCGGGGCCAGGCCCGTCGGGCGCAGCAACGGCAGGAACCAGCTCACCCGGCGGAACAGCTTCCGGATCCGCTGCTCCATGGCCTCGTCGAGCCAGTCGTGCGGGAACGCGCCGTCGACCAGCACCGCGCCCACGGCACGCCGCGGAATCCGGCCGGCCCAGTGCGCTCCCACGACCGCCCCGTAGGACCAGCCCACCACCAGCGCCCGATCGACCCCCTGGCCGCGAGAACGGCATCGACATCCCGCACGGCCGCCTCGAAGGAATAGTCCGCCGAACGCTTCGATCTGCCCCGGGCGCGCTCGTCGTAGGTGATGTGCCGCCACCCCGTCCCGAGTTCGGCGATGACCCGGCGCCAGTACCCCTGAGTCGCGAACTGGCCATTGACATAGACCACGGGGACGCCGGGACCGCCGGTGTCGGTGACAGCCAACGCCGTATCGTCAACCTGACCATGCCGGTTCACGTCGAGCTGGTCGAGGACCTGCTTGTCTTCGTCATGCGGCTCCGCTCCTTCAGAGGCTGCGGGCGGTGATGTCGCCGCGGGTGGTCGTGGCGCGGATGTCGAGTTCGGCGGTGCCGTCGTTCTTGAGGGCGTTGCTGACGCGGCCGAGAGTGGTGCCGGCGTCGAGGGTGGCCGAGACGCCGGTGGCGGCGACGACTGCGATGTCGCCGTCCTGCGTGCGGAGCACGACCGTGCCGCTCACCGCCTCAGCGATCCGGATGTCGCCCCGTGCGGTGGTGATCTCCGCGGGGCCGTTGAGCCGGCCGACCTCGACGTCGCCGTCGAGCGCGGTGAGGCGGACGCTCGCGGCCTCGTCGATCTTGATCTGGCGGTACGCGCCGTCGAAGGCGATGTCACCGAGGCGTCCGACCCCGCGGAGCTCGGCGCCGGCCGACGTGGCCTCGACGCTGGAGCCGGCGGGCAGCTGGACGGTGACCTCCAGGGACCCGGAGGGGCCGAAGAGCTGATTCTTGGGCTCGGCCGTGTGGATCCGCAGGACGCCGTCGGCGTAGGCGACGGTGGTCTGCTCAGCCGCCTTGGTATCGCGGCTCTTGGAGGGGTTGGCAGGCAGGACCTCGACGGTGGTGTCGGCGCGGTCTGCGGCGATGAACTGGATCCGCCCGGCGGGGATGTCCAGGACGGCGGAGATCGGGGCGGTGGTGTCGAACTTCTGCATCATGCACTCCCGTGCTCGTTGGTGTTTCTGACATTGGAAACGCTACGTTGCTTTCTCGCCTCTGACAATGCGTTCGTTGCGCAAGGTCAGCATTGATGCAGGTCACAGCAGAGAAACTGTTGCAACAGCCCTGAACGTAACGCAACGCCAACGGCTCCGACCTTTGCAATGACTGGGCGGTGAACGCTATGCTGGACGGATCAGGGACCACTACGAAGGATCACCGAGGAGATCGTGATGCCGGGAGGCAGGCTCACTCAGCAGGAACGCCAGCAGATCGCGCTGGGGCTGGCCGACAGCCTCCCCTACGCCGAGATCGCCCGACGCCTCGACCGTCCGACCTCGACGATCACGCGAGAGGTCATGCGCAACGGCGGCCCCACCGCCTACCGCGCCGATCTGGCCCACCGCGCCACCGAACGCCGCGCCCACCGGCGCAGGCCGACCCCCGCTCGAGCGGCGGGGTCGGTCCCCCAGCCACATGGACGCGACACCGAGGCCGTGGCCGAGTACGAGGAGACGTTCACCACCGTTCTCATGGCTTCGGGCCTGACCAAGATGACGGCCCGGGTGCTGACCTGCCTGTTCACCACCGACGCGGGCAGCCTCACCGCGTCCCAGCTCGCCCAGCGGCTCCAGGTCAGCCCGGCGTCCATCTCGAAGGCGATCACCTTCCTCGAGAGCCAGAGCCTCGTCCGTCGAGAGCGCGACGAACGCCGCCGCGACCGCTACGTCGTCGACGACGAGCTCTTCTACCAGGCGACGATCGCCAGCGCCCGATCCAACGACCAGCTCGTCGAGACCGCACGCCAAGGCGTCGCCATCCTGGGCCCTCACACCCCCGCCGCCGCCCGCCTGGAGAACATCGCCCGCTTCCTCGACTTCATCAGCGAGAGCATCACCCGCGCCGCCGAGCAGGCCCGCGAGGTCCTCCACACCACGTCCGGGACAACCCCGCCCGACGCCGCCCCACCGCGTCCGGACCACGGATAGGCAGCCGTCTCGAGGCCTTGGCCGTCGTCTTGCTCGGGGTTTCGACCCGGATCCGCGCGGGGCGCTATCCCAGCTGGTCGCGGCGTCGGGTCAGGTAGGCAGTCTCGGCGGTGTTGCCGGCCAGCTCGATGGCTGTGTCGTAGGCCGCGCGTGACTCCTTGCTGTGGCCCAGCCGGCGCAGGAGGTCGGCGCGGGTCGCGTGATAGGCGTGATAGCCGGCCAGCGTGTCCTCGAGACGGTCGACGGCCGCCAGTGCCACGTCCGGGCCGTCGAGCTCGGCGACCGCGATGGCCCGGTTGAGGGCGATGATCGGCGAGGGGTCGAGGCGGACGAGCTGGTCGTAGAGGGCGACGACCTGCGACCAGTCGGTGTCGCGTACATCGCGGGCGGAGGTGTGCACGGCGTTGATCGCCGCGAGGATCTGGAAGCGACCCGGAGCCACCCCGCCAGCGGCGGCGGCGAGGCGTTCGCGCACCAGCCGATGACCCTCGGCGATCAGTTCCGCATCCCAGGCCCCACGGTCCTGCTCGCCGAGGGGGACCAGCTCGCCGTTCGCCGAGACCCGGGCAGTGCGGCGGGCCTCGGTCAGGAGCATCAGCGCCAGCAGCCCGGCCGCCTCACCGTCCTCGGGCATCAGGGCGCGGACCAGGCGGGTCAGCCGGATCGCCTCGGCGGTCAGGTCGTGCCGGACGGGATCGGTGTCCGGGCCGGTCGCCAGGTAGCCCTCGTTGAAGACCAGGAACAGGACGGCGAGCACGCCGGAGACGCGAGCCGGGAGATCCTCCGCGGACGGCACCCGATAGGGGATGCGAGCCGCCTTGATCTTGGCTTTCGCCCGGGTGATCCGCCGCCCCATGGCGGACTCCTGCACCAGGAAGGCACGGGCGATCTCGGGCACGGACAGACCACTCACCATGCGCAGCGTCAGCGCCACCCGGGTCTCCATCGCCAGTGCCGGGTGACAGCAGGTGAATACCAGCCGCAGCCGGTCGTCGTCGATGGCCCCGAGAGACTCGGGCGAGTCGTCGTACACCATCCGAGCCTCCCTCTGCTTGTCGTCGCGCTTGTTCTCGCGCCGGATCCGGTCGATGGCCTTGCGGTTGGCGGTAGTGGTCAGCCAGGCGCCAGGGTTGGGCGGCACGCCCTGGGCCCGCCACCGCTCCACGGCGGTCGCGAACGCCTCGGCCGCCGCCTCCTCGGCCACGTCGAGGTCGCCGAAACGCCTGGTCAGGGAAGCCACCACCCGCGCCCAGTCCTCGTGATGGGCCCGGGTGATCGCCTCCTCGACCACGCTCACAGGAACGGCCGCACCTCGATCCTCCGATCGCAGACCTTCGACGCTTCGGCGGCGAGCTCGAGCGCCACATCCAGATCGGGGGCCTCCCACACCCAGACGCCGGCGAGGTACTCCTTCGACTCCACGAAAGGCCCGTCGCTGAACACCGCCTGCTCGCCCCGGTTGTCGATGACCGTGGCCGCATCGGTGTCCGCGAGCCCGCCCGCGAAGACCCAGTAGCCCTCGGCGATCAATCGTTCGTTGAACTCGCTGATGGCAGGCTGCCTGTCGGTGCTGCCGGGATTGCTCTTGTCATCGATCACGGAAACCAGGTACCGCATCTGAAGATCATCTCCTGTGGTGTCAAGACAGCGTGCTGGGTGGTCAGGGACTTCAGGCTGTTGCGTACTCCGGGCGCCCGGTCGGCCGGTAGACCTGGAGCGTTATGCCACTCGTGAAGGCTTGGGAGTCGACCAGGTCGAGCGCTGTGTCCGGGCCGGTGTCGGGGAACAGTCGCGTGCCCTGGCCGACGACCACGGGATAGGTCAGCAGGGTGATCTCGTCCACCAGGTGGTTGTCCAGCAGCCAGCGGACCAGCTTGCCGCTGCCGTGCACCTGCAGCTCGCCTCCCGGCTCGGCCTTCAGGTCTCGGACGGCGGCCGCGAGGTCACCGGAGAGGACGGTCGTGTCCGCCCATCGCGGGTCGGTCAGCGTGGTCGATGCTACGTACTTGGGTCGCGCGTTCAAGGGGCCTGCAATGGGGCTGCTGCCCGGATCAGGCATGACTCCCCAGGAGCCGGCGAAGATCTCGTAGGTCCGCCGGCCGAACAGGAACGCGTCGGCGCGCTGGTAGACCTGGCCGAGGAACGTCTCGGCCTCGTCGCCGAACAGCGGCAGAGCCCATCCCCCACGCTCGAATCCGCCCCTGCGGTCCTCGTTCGATCCGCCGAGGCCCTGCATCACTCCGTCGACGGAAACGTTCGTGACAGTCGTCAGTTTCATGATCGTCGGTCCCTCTCGTCGGGATCTGTCCCTGCGAGGCGCCCCTCCTGGGCGGCCGTCATCCTTTCTACGAACACCGGTGCCCCGATCCGACACCGCCTCCCGGACTTCTATCGATGACTTTGCCGGTACGCCGGTTGCGCCGTGGAGCGAGCCAACCCTCGCTCGCCGCACACGGCTGCACAATCCCCTACCCGCGGGTGCCTCTGCAGGGACCAAGATCGCCCCGAGAATCTACGGGGCCACGAAGACCAGGCCACCCTCGGCGCCGAGCTGGTACCGGTGATCCGCCAGGGCTATCAGGACAACATCGGCGTCTATGGCGCCCGCAAGATCCACGCCGAGAGGTCAACCGCAAGGCCACCGAAGTCGGTCACGAGGGGACGTCCTAACCGCGGAGGATCGTCCGAAGCCGTCGCATCGTCGCAGGTGAGTCCGGGTCGAGGAAGAACGACCGGCCGAGGCACAGTCCGTCCAGCCCGACATCCGTGACCATCACCGCAGCCGCCCTCAGGTCGTCCGCGCTCTTCTTCTCGCCGCCCGCCATGAGCAGCATCGTCGGCCCCGGCGCAGCGGCACGCAGCGCCGTCAAGGTCGTGACGTCGTCGGTGAAGGGAAACTTCACGATGTCCGCGCCGAGCTCCGTCGCCACGGTCACGGCATGCAATACGTGCGCGCGGTCGGTGAGAGCCGTGACGCGGTCCGGCCGTGGGTAGGCGGCGACCATCATGGGCATGCCGTACCGATGTGCGGCGCAGACGTAGTCGCCCAGCTCGCGCAACTGCTCGGGCTCCTCCGGCGCGCCGACGTTCAGGTGGAAGCAGGCCGCGACGGCGTCGGCCGCCACGACCTGCTCGATGCCGAAGACACCGCGCCGCACCCGCTCGGCACCCATCGTCGTACCGGCGTTGACGTTCATGATCTGCGCGGTCGGTCTCCACCCGGCTGCGGTGGAGAAGGCCTTGAGCGTTCCCGGGAACGCCATGATCGCCTCACACGACGCCTCCCTCACGGCGGCGCGCAATGCCTGAAGGTCGGACAACGTGCCGATCGGCCCGGAGCTGAGCCGGTCGTCGAGTGCCAGGACCAGTCCTCGACTCGCGATCCGGAGTCTCGTCAGACGGGACGCGAGCCCGACGTTCTCGAGGGTCGAGACGACCACGTCGCCAGGTCGGGTCGCCAACGAGGCGTCGCTGGCAGCCCCAAGATCGTCGTCAATCACCGCGGCAGACTACTTCCCGAGCCGTGGCGGTGGTCAACACGGAGCTCGCGGCCCGCGACGCTTCGCACGAGCCCTGGGACCGCGAGATCGGCATCTCGAGGCAGCGGAGGCCGAGCTTCGCGGGCGACGTACTCGGCGACGCACCCGCACTCATGCCGACATCGAGGTCTTGGTGGACTCGCTCGGCGACATCGGAGCGGCCCCAGATCAGACCAACCCCGACGACCTCTCAGCCCTGAGCGCGGCCACGCGACTGGCTGCGGCCGGCAACCAACGACGCCGGACCGCAGTCATCTGCGGCCCGGCGTCAGGGATAACACGTGTGTCCGAGGGGGGACTTGAACCCCCACCCCCTTGACGGGGACTAGCACCTCAAGCTAGCGCGTCTGCCTATTCCGCCACCCGGACGTGGACCTCTGACAACCCGTGTCAGCGGCGGGGCAACTGTACCAAAGCCAGGGGCCGTCCTGTCCAACCGAGGTCCGGCTCAGCCGACGCCCGCGGACCCCGCACCGGACGCGTCCGCGCTCGCGATCCTGGCCCGGCAGGCGAGGTACTCGGTGCGGGCGGTGAAGACCCCGGTCAGCTCGCCCACGACACCGTCGAGGAACTCCTCGCGGTAGGTGGAGTCGGTCAGGATCGAGATCGCGTAGTAGAGCCCGGTGATGGCGGCGATCCCGCCGGACACCCGCAGCAAGGTCTCGGTGATCTGGACGTCGTACCCGAGCAGGCCGATGTGGGCGAGAGCGGCGTCGTCCACGCCCCACGCCTCGCGCACCTCGGGGCCGATCGCGAGGGCGCCGAACGCGACGAAGAACGCCCCGATCCCCGCGCTCACCACCAGCACCTGGAGCATCTGGCTGACGACCAGCGTGAGGCC
Source organism: Jiangellaceae bacterium (assembly GCA_036566745.1). Classification (GTDB taxonomy): domain Bacteria; phylum Actinomycetota; class Actinomycetes; order Jiangellales; family Jiangellaceae; genus DATCVR01. Next base: position 13,901 of record DATCVR010000137.1, read on the forward strand.
GAGGTTGGCCCGCTGACGCCGGTCCAGCGGCGGTCCCTCTCGTCCCGCGGTGGCCTCGAGCCGGGTGACCTCGCCGGGCACCCGCAGCACCAGGAACAGCAGCCCGAGCCCCGCGAACAGGCCGGCCACCAGCACGAAGAACGCCCACGGCATGGAGGTGAAGACCTGCCACATCTCGGTGTTGACGAACAGCACGAGGGAGAACACGAGCAGGAGGGGCAGCGCCTTGATCAGCAATCCGAGGGAGGCGGCCAACTCCCCCGCCACCCGGGTCAGCGCCCAGAAGATCGTCGAGAGCAGGCCGTACCCCACGACGAAGTAGACGAGGACGAGCAGCGCGGAGTTGCCCAGGATCAGCCCGCCCACCTGCCGCAGCTGGCCGCCGAAGATCAGCGGCAACAACGCGGGCAGGAGCACGAAGGCCGCCAGCTCGGGCGTCCCGATCCGACTCGGCAACGACAGGAACCGCCGGCCCTGCAGCCGGTTCACCACGCCGAACGCGCACACCAGGATCAGCAGCCCGCCGATCGCGGCCACGATGTTGAGCGCCAGCGGCCAGTCGAGCTCGATCGCGCCGAGCATCTCCCCCACGAACACCAGCGCGAGAAACGGCGCCGCCCGGGTGAAGACGTCCTCACTGGCGGAGTAGTCCTCGATGAACAACGGCAGCCCACTGCGCCGGAACTGCCGCTCGTAGGCTGCCAACTCCTCACGGTCGGTCACGACGGTGGACTCTACCGAGCACGGGCCCGGCGGCGCGGTGCCCCTCGGCCGGCCCTCGCCACTCGGCCGCCTCGGACGGCAGGATGGTGTCCCGCGCCGATATCGGGAGGGCGAGACCGTGAATCAGCGGTACGAACGCCACGAGGACGAGGCCGCACGCCAGGACCGCCACTGGAACGAGCTGTTGCAGGAGCTCCGGCTGGCGCAGACCGGCACCCAGATCCTGTTCGCCTTCCTGCTGGCCATCGCCTTCACGCAGCCCTTCCGCGAGTCCGACGACTTCACCCACGCCACCTTCGCCGCCACGCTCGTCCTCACCGCGCTGGCGACCGGCCTCTTGCTGGCCCCGGTCTCGTTCCACCGGATGGTGTTCGAGCGCAGGATGCGCGACCGGATGGTGCCGGTGGCCGGCCGGATGGCCGCAGGCGGCATGGTCGTCCTGCTCCTCGCGATCTGCGGCGCGGTCCTGCTCGCACTCGACGTCGTGCTGCCCCGGCTCGCGGCGACGCTGGCGTGCGTTGGGGTGTTCGTGTGGTTCGTCGCGTTCTGGTACGTGATCCCGGCGATCACTCGGCGACAGTGAGCGCGGCGCGCACCCGTCCGTGGGAGGCTGGGCCGCGATGAGTACCCCACAGCTGCACCGCACGGACGGCGACGGCTGGGTCGACTGCGCGTGCGGTCAACGCCATTGGGGCCGGTTCGGCGCGTCCGGCCTGCTGCTGATCGACCCGGACCGCGGCGTGCTGCTCCAGCATCGCGCGCCCTGGAGCCACTACGGCGGCACCTGGGGCATGCCCGGCGGGGCACGCTCCTCCGGCGAGAGCGCGGTCGACTCCGCCCTGCGCGAGGCCTCCGAGGAAGCCGCCGTCGACCCAGCGATGGTCCGGCCGAGCCACCTGTGGCTCTACGACCACGGCCCGTGGTCGTACACGACGGTCGTCGGCGACGCGCGTGGACCGATCGAGCCGTACGCCAGCGACCCCGAGAGCCTGGAGATCCGGTGGGTGCCCGTGGACGACGTCGCGCGGCTGCCCCTGCTCCCGGCCTTCGGCGAGATGTGGCCGGACATCCGTGGCCAGGCCGGACGCGACCTCGCGCTGGTCGTCGACCTCGCCAACGTGATGGGCTCGCGACCCGACGGCTGGTGGCGGGACCGGGCCGGCGCGGCGCGTCGGCTGATCCAGCGCCTCGGCACGCTGACGAGCGTCCCCGCCGAGCCGTTCGAGCTGCCGGCCGCTCGCTGGTTCCCCCGCGTGGTGGCGGTGGTCGAAGGCCAGTCACGCAAGGTCGACCCGGTCGACGGCGTCGAGGTGGTGCGCGCCCCAGCCAGTGGTGACGACGCGATCGTCGCCACCGTGGCGGACGCACTCGAGCGTCGTCCGGCCGACCACGTCGTCGCAGTCACGGCCGACCGCGAGCTGCGCGGCCGGGTCGAGGCGGCGGGTGGGCGCTGGGTCGGCCCGGGCGTGCTGCTCGACCTGCTCGACACGGCGGACGAGCCGGTGTAGCGAGGCCGGCCGGGCGAGGCCGGCCGGGCGAGGCCGGCCGGGCGCCGTCGGGCGGGCGCCGTCGGGCGGGCG
>DATCVR010000138.1:0-6135 GCA_036566745.1 Jiangellaceae bacterium
CCCGTAACGGCTCGGGCACGGTCACGCGCGGCTCCTCGGGTTGCGTCGTCAGTCGGTGATAGCGGGGTGCCGAACGAATTCGGCAATGCCTTCGCGGATCCCGGCAGTGATCGATTCCGCGGCCCTCGATGGTGCTGCCGCGAGTTCGCGGACGTCGGCCATTCGGCGCATCAGTGGCCGCACACGATGCTCTTCGGCGGTAGCCATCACCGGTGCGACAGCCTCGGCCGCGCCGTCGAGCTCGTCAAGCATGAGATGTGCCCGGGCGGCCTGGAGCCGGACCATTCGCTCGCTGCCAGAGTTGCGCGCATCGCCTGCCACCACGTTGAACGCTGTCATCGCATCGTGTGCGAACGCGAGGGCGCTGGATGCGTCGCCCAGGGCGAGATACACATCGGCCCACAAGCCTGCCGCCCGATCAGCACCGCAGCTGAACGGGCCCGGCATCTCGTCGTCGTCGCGATCTGCGGTCACAGCTGCGTTCCTGGCGATGGCCAGCGCGTCGCGGGCCGGCTCGATCCTGCCGCTGCGTGCGAGGTCCATGGCGTAGGCACTCGCGAGGAAGGTCCTGGCGGTCCCCGTGGCGAATTGGAGTCCCTCGCCGGCGTACTCCGCTGCGCGGGCGTAATCGTCCTGCCAGAAGGCTGCTGTGTGCTGGGTGGCGCACACCCAAGCCCGCAGGCCGTCATGATCGGCATTCTCGGCGCAGACCCGTGCGGTCCGGGCATGGCTCTCGGCGATGTCGGGCCGCCCGAGGTCGATCGTCATCCAGGCGAGCAGCGTTGTCGACCATCCTGCAGCGGCTTAGAGGTCGCGGGTCTGGGCGGGGCGCTGGCGACCCTGAAGCAGGGTGAATGCACGATCCCGCAACGCTCGCGTCCTGGTGAACAGCGGCAACGTGGGGGCCTTCAAGTAGGCGCCGGCGATGCGCCACACATCTGCGTGCAACTGCTCAACTGTGAGGTCTCCGGCGTTCGAGGCTTCGGCGAAGGACAGCCACATAGCGGATTCGTCCGCGGAATCCATCAAAGCCGCCTCCACGTCGATCGAACTGGCATACGGCCGACGGTCACGAGTCGCCGGCTCAGGGACAGCGACAGCGGTCGCGGACGTCACGACGAAGCCGAGCTCGGCGTCGGTCGCCGCGTTCAGCACGTGCCGCAGCGCAGCCCGGTACGCCTCGCGGGGCCGGCGAACCACCCCGCGCTCGAGCTTCGCTATGTAGTGCGCGTCCAGGCCGTACCGCTCCCCCGTGGTCCGCCACAGCCACGCACAGACCTCCTCCGCCAGCTCGCTCCGTGACATCCCGACCCCGGGCGCGCGACTGGACCGGGTGCGCTCACGCGCCGCGCGGAGCAGCGAGTTCGGATCGGCCACAGCATTGAGTCTAGAGATCACACAGAGCGCGTACAGGCCTTCCCGAGGGGGCCGGTCCCGGCGTCGAGCTGCCCGGAATTGCCCCTCGGAGTGGCCTGGCCACAACGCTCGTGCCAGTGCAACGTAGCGACAGAGCCGCACGGAAGCCGGTGTCGTCTATGGCGAACGCTGGTCATCGCGGAGGTGCGGCCGAGGTGGGTCGCCGGTGCCCGATCAATCCACCCAGCGACCCACCACATTCGAACGGGGAGCCACGGAGGCTTGGCAGATGTTGCGGCGTGACCTGGAGTATGTGCTGACCTGGGATGCTGAATCCCACAGCTGGACCGTCCGCCCATTCGCCCGCGATGGCGACCGCATCGTTCAGATCGGCGAGGAGACGACGCACATCGCGCCTGTGCTGTTAGGCGCGCGAACGGATCTGGCCGAGTGACGTCGGCGACGCTCCGACTCAGACCCGGAGTGTCTTCAGTGCCTCCGCCCAGCTGACGAGCTCGTCGAACATCGCCTTCGCGGCGACCTCGTGGTGGTCGCCGGGGGTGAACCGGGTCATCTCGGCGAAGTCGGTGAAGATCGAGAAGCTCACCTGACTCGTGACGCTGGCGACCCGCAGCTGCCCCAGCACGCTGCGCAGGTGCTCGACCGCACGGACACCACCGTGCACGCCGTAGCTCACGAAGGCCGCCGCCTTGTTGGCCCATTCGTCGAAGAGGAAGTCGACGGCGGTCTTGAGCACACCCGGCATCGAGCGGTTGTACTCCGGGGTGACGAACACGAAGGCGTCGAAGCCGGCGACCTTGTCCGACCACTGCCGGGTATGCGGCTGGGTGTACACGCCGGCCGCAGCGGGCGACGGTTCGTCGAGATGCGGCAGGCCGAAGTCGTGCAGGTCGACGATCTCGACGTCGGTGTGGCCGTGGGCGATCGCCTGGTCGCGGACCCAGTGGGCAACGGCTTCGCCGTTACGGCCGGGGCGAGTGCTTCCGAGGATGATTCCGATGGAGGTCATGGCTGCGACCGTAAGACGTTCCCGACGAGACGTGACATGCCCTGTCGTCTCGCCTCCATACGCGATCGTCTTCATGTGGTGTTGGTCACGAGACAGCTAGAGGTAAGGTCAAGCCATGGACGTGCTCAGCCAGGCGATCGCGGTGATGCGCACCGGGCAGCCGCTCTCCAACCGCATCGAGGTCTCCGGGTCGTGGGGGTGGGATGTTCCTCCGATGCGCGGAGCGAGCATCCACGTGGTGCTCCAGGGCTCCTGCTGGCTGCTCCCGCGCGAGGGTGAGCCGATCGCCCTGGGCGTCGGCGACGTCGTGTTCCTCGCCCAGGGCGCCGCCCACGGTATGGCCGACTCCCCCACCACCCCGCTCGCCACCGTCCATGCCGACCCGACCGGTCACGGGGTCGTCTCACTCGGCCCCGCCACGGTCGCGCCGTCCACGGTGCTCCTGTGCTGCCTGTACCGCCTCGACCAGGCCCGCCCTCACCCGCTGTTGCTGGACTTCCCCGAGATCGTCCACCTGCCCAGCAGGCTCGGGCAGCATCCCTCGCTGCGCACGGCCGTCGAGCTGCTGGCCGCCGAGCTCGACGATCCCCGTCACGGCACCGACGCCGTCGTGCCGTCCCTGCTCGACGCCATGCTGCTCTACACGATCCGCGCCTGGCTGTCCGAGCAGAACTGCGGCGGGACCCACCCCGCCGGCTGGGTCGCGGCCATGGAGGACGACGCGATCAGCGCCGCGCTGCGTGCCGTCCACGACGCGCCCGAACGGCCATGGACGGTCGAGTCGCTCGGTTCGACGGCCGGCCTCTCCCGGGCCGCCTTCGCCCGCCGCTTCGCCGGGCTCGTCGGCCAGCCTCCGCTGGCCTACCTCACCTGGTGGCGGATGACCACGGCCGCGCGGCTGCTCCGTCACGGCGACCTGCCGCTGAGCTCGGTCGCTGCCCGCGTGGGATACGGCTCCGAGTTCGCCTTCGCCAACGCCTTCAAGCGCGAGTACGGCATGGCCCCCGGGCGCTACCGCCGGCTCGAACCGGCCGAGCTCGCCTCCTGACCGCGGCGGTCGCGGCCGTCCGGCCGCGTCCGGATCGTGACCACCACCCGCGGAACCGCGTGAGCCTGCCTGCCGTCGGAGGGGTCGAGCGGCTCGCGGGGCGGGCCTTCGACGAGGGAGGGCGTCATGACACGACGGACCACAGCGGCGGCTCTGACGGCCGCGGCATTGCTGGGCATCGCGGGGTGCAGCTCCGGCGGCGGCGACAGCGCGACCGACGCGTCCGGCGTCGCACCCGAGGTGGCGGCCAACTCCGCGCCCGAAGCCGCACGCGCCGACGGCGGGTCCGGCGCCGCCCAGGACGACGCCGGCTCCGGCTCTGCGGGTGTCATCACCCAGGCGGTCCAGGACGGCGCAGGCCGCGACATCGTGTACACGATCGAGCTGTCGGTGACCACCGACGATGTCGACGACGCCGCCCGGCAAGCCACGTCGATCGCCACCACGGCGGGTGGGTTCGTGGCCGACGAGCGCACCTCGGGCGACCACGACGCTACGCTGACACTCAAGATCCCCACCGCGGCCCATGCCGACGCGCTCGCCGCGCTGGAGAAGATCGGCGAGGTCGACCACCGCACGCGCACGACCCAGGACGTCACCGATCAGGTCGTCGACACCGCGTCGCGCATCGACTCGCAGCGGGCGAGCATCGCTCGCATCCGCGCCCTGCTCGACCAGGCGAGCGACCTCACCCAGATCATCTCGATCGAGACCGAGCTGGCCAGCCGCGAAGCCGACCTCGACGCCCTGCTCAGCACTCAAGAACAGCTGACCGCGCTCACGTCGATGGCCACGATCACCGTGTCGTTCTACGCACCCGGCGACGAGCCGGCCGACGACGACGCCGACCTCGGGTTCCTCTCCGGGCTGAGCAACGGCTGGGACGCCTTCACCGGCGCGGTCGCGGTGGCGCTCACCGTGGTGGGAGCGGTGCTGCCGTTCGCGATCCTTGCCGCCATCGTCGTCGTGCCGGTGGTGTGGTGGCTGCGCCGCCGCCGCAGCCCGGCGACGGCCGAGGGTCAGCTCGAGGCGCCGCCCGCAGGCTGAGCCTCGCCCGCTGGCTGCCCCGAGTGCTGGGCGGGGCGGGTCGCCTGCACCGTCTCGACCACGCGGGCGAGCACGTCCGGGTCGGTGGTGGGCAGCACGCCGTGGCCGAGGTTGAACACGTGGCCCGGTGCGGCGCGCCCCTCCGCGACGATGCGGTGCACCTCGGCCTCGACCACCGGCCAGTCGGCGGCGAGCAGCGCGGGGTCGAGGTTGCCCTGCAGCGGACGTCCCGGCACGCGTCGGGCCGCCTCGTCCAGCGGGAGCCGCCAGTCGACGCCCACCACGTCCGCACCGGCGTCGGCCATCAGCCCGAGGAACTCCGAGGTCCCCACCCCGAAATGGATGCGGGGGACGCTCGTGATGCGCTCCAGCACGGCGGCGCTGTGCGGCTGCACATACGTGGCGTAGTCGGCGGCCGACAGCGCGCCGGCCCACGAGTCGAAGAGCTGCACCGCGCTCGCCCCGGCCCGCACCTGCACGTCGAGGAAGGCGGCCGAGATGGCGGCGACCCGCCCGAGGAGGTCGTGCCAGAGGTCGGGGTCGCTGTGCATGAGGGCCTTGGTGCGCTCGTGGTGGCGTGACGGCCCGCCCTCGACCAGGTACGACGCCAGCGTGAACGGCGCGCCGGCGAAGCCGATGAGCGGGGTCGGGCCCAGCTCGCCGACCAGCGTCCGCACGGCCTCGTCGACGAACGCGACGTCGCCGGGCTCGAGCGGACGCAGGACGTCGAGGTCGGCGCGTTCGCGGATCGGGCTGCCCAGCACTGGTCCCACGCCGGGCTTGATGTCGACGTCGACGCCGACGGCCTTCAACGGCACCACGATGTCGGAGTAGAAGATCGCGGCGTCCACGCCATACCGGCGCACCGGCTGGAGGGTGATCTCGACCACCATGTCGGGGCGGGTGCACGACTCGAGCATCGGCACGCCCTCACGCAGCGTGCGGTACTCCGGCAACGACCGCCCAGCCTGGCGCATGAACCACACCGGCGGGCGCTCACCCGGGATGCCCCGGCAGGCGCGGACGAACAGGCTGTCAGGGGCGTCGGGAGCGTTGACGGTCACGGCTCCGATCGTGCCACGTCTGGCGCGCCTCCCTGACGACGCCTCCGCCTGGGCCTACGCTGCGATACGTGGCGAGGAGCACAGAACGCCTTCAGCCGGGGGAACCGGCCGCCTTCGTCCAGGCGGTCGAGACGTTGCATGCCGTCCAGATGCGCCCCGAGGTTCACCTCACCGTGGCACCGGCGCCGAAGCGGCTTGCCCCGCATGCCTACGCCCTCACCGGCGACGTCTTTCTCACCGAGTCCGACGAAGACCCGGTGGCCACGGGGCGGCTGGTGCTGCTCTACAACCCGGTGGGGCACGAGGCGTGGCACGGCGAGTTCCGGCTGGTCACCTACATCCGGGCCAATCTCGAACCCGAGATGGGTGCCGACCCCCTGCTGCTGCCCGCGGCATGGACCTGGCTGAGCGAAGCGTTGTCGGCCCGATCGGCGGCGTACACCGCCGCCAGCGGCACCGTCACCCGCGCAGCCTCGGAAGGGTTCGGCGGGATGGCCGGCGAGACCGCCACCGCCGAGGTCGAGATCCGCGCCTCCTGGTCACCTCTCGAACCCGACTTACGCGCACACACGCTGGCGTGGGGCGATGCG
>DATCVR010000139.1:0-32034 GCA_036566745.1 Jiangellaceae bacterium
GCCGGCGTATCTGTTGCCGTGGTGCCATGGCGTGCGGCCATGGCGGGCCAGGACGATGGTGGTGGCGCCCACGTCATACTCCCCATGCGGTGTCGGGTTCGAGAGCGCGAATGTATCCACGCGTGGTGAGTTCCGCGATCAACTGGTCGTAGGCATCGCCGAATCGGTCCCGATGCCCGGGCCGGGGCTCGATGGTGCGGGTGACCGTGACCATCCCAGCCGCCCGGGCGGTCACCGACTCCGTGCGAGCCGAGGCGAGCACGGCCATGCCGAAGGACGGCTCGGGGATGGTCGGCAGCCGTAGCGGCCGGTCGAGGACGTCGGCCCGCACCTGGCTCCAATACTCACTGCGCACGGCGCCGCCGGTGATGCTGACCGGGCCGGTGACATCCGCACCGAGCCCGGCCAGGTGCTCGTAACACAGCCGCTCGACGAAGGCCACGCCCTGCAGGATGGCGGCGTAGTGCTCGGCCGGGCCGGTGAACGTGCCGAGCTCGAATCCGGTGGCGTCCGGCCGGACGAACGGGAACCGCTCGCCGCGTGCCGTCAGCGGGTAGATCACCCCGCCGGCCGGCTCGAAGGCCCGCGCCGCGCGGCCCAGTGCGTCCAGGTCGGCGCCCGGGAAGTCGCGGCTGAGGATGCCGGCGCCGACGTTGGACGCTCCGCCCGGCAGCCACCCGGCGTCGGGGTGCCGGTGACTGTAGACGGCTCCGTCGGGGTCCTCGATCAGCGCTTCCGACACGCCCTTGAGGATCAGGGTGGTGCCGAGCACCGAGTTCCAGCTGCCCGGTGCGAGCGCACCCGCCGCGATCTGGGCCGCACATCCGTCGGTCATGCCGGCCACGACGGGCGTCCCCGCCGGGATCGCGGTGTGCTCGGCAGCCTCGGCCGACACCCGGCCGAGCTCGGTGCCGGGGACGACGACCTCGGGCAGCGCTCGCGGGTCGGCCCCTGCCGCGTCGATCAGCCGCTGGTCCCAGCGCCCGGCCAGGACGTCGTAGCCGGACTTCAACGCGTGGCTGGCGTCGGTGGCCACGGCATGGCCGACGAGCTGGGCAGCGACGAAGTCGGCGCTGTGGGTGACGCGTGCCCGGCGCCGGACCTCCGGCGTGGCGTGCCGGAGCAGCCAGGCGATCTTCGGCAGCGCCCACGACAGCTGGACGTCGGGAGCCGGCCGGGTGTCCGGCGGCGTGCGTCCGACGGAGCGTCGCCGGATGGTCTCGACCTCGTCGACCGCGCGGGCATCGTCGTACATGAGGGCGGGCGAGGCGACCGCGCCGTCGTGGTCGGTCAGGAGCACGGTGCCGGAGGTGCTGCAGATGGCCACGGCGCCGACGGGCAGCCGGGCGTCGGCCGGGCCGAGCTGGCCGCGAGCCCGGCGTGCTGCCCGGCCGACCGCGTGCCACCACCGGTCGGCGTCCTGCTCGTGCAGGCGATCGGGCATCCGGCGGCTGTGCAGCGGCTCCGATCCGAAGGCGAGCGCGCTGCCCCGGTCGTCGACGACGACCACGCGCACGCTCTGGGTGCCCACGTCGACGCCCATCCAGAGCGGAGCCACGGCCGGTCTGTCGGACACCTGGAGTTCACTGACCTCTCGACGACGGTACGGGAGACGTTAGTTTTAACATCGATTGACGCGAAGATACAACAGGTTTGCCCAGCTGCGGGGATCTTCGCACCTCCCGCGCGGAGTCGCTCATCGCGTCGACACCGCAGGTCAGATAAGGCGACCAGGAGTTCGCCCGACGTTCACCCACCGCCCGCCGCCCCGACCAAGGTCACTCTTGCTAATACCAATCCGCGTTGCTATCTTCCCACCTCAACCTGTGCGAAACATGTTCGTCATGGAAGGGGTGCACGCATGCAAGAGACGGCCGAGCACCCACGGGTCGGCGACCAGGGGCGGCGCGACGTCGTGCCGGCCGCACCGGTCGACGACCTTCTCGGCATCGCCATCGCGGCCGCGCACCAGGCCGGACACGAACTGCTGCGGCGGTGGGGCACGGTGTCGGGGCTCGACGCGAAGTCCTCGCCCACCGACGTCGTCAGCGACGCCGACCGCGCCGCCGAGCGGATCATCTCCACTGCCGTCGCCAGCAGGCGTCCGGACGACGCGCAGGTCGGTGAGGAGGGCACCGCCCGCGTCGGGCGCAGCGCCGTCACGTGGACGTTCGATCCTCTCGACGGCACGGTCAACTACCTCTACGGGCGCAATTCGTGGTGCGTCAGCATCGCGGCGTCGGACCACGCCGGTGCGCTCGTCGGCGTGGTGTACGAGCCGGTCCACCGGCACACCACCTGGGCGGTTCGCGACGGGGGCGCCTGGCGCGACGGCACGCCGATCGCCGTCAGCGACGTCACCGACCTCGGCCGCACTCTCGTGGCCACCGGCTTCTCCTACCAATCCGAGACCCGATCGCGGCAGGCCGACGTGCTGCGCTCGCTACTGCCCCGGGTGCGCGACATCCGGCGCTCCGGCTGCGCCGCGCTCGACCTGTGCGATCTCGCCTCCGGGCGGCACGACGCCTACGCCGAGAGCCCGATCAACTCCTGGGACATCGAGGCCGCGGCGCTGATCGCCCGCGAGGCCGGAGCCGTGACCCTGGTGGACCGGCTCGACGACCACGGCCGTTCCGTGGTCGCGGCCTCGCCCGGCGTGATCCGTGCCTTCGCCCGCGCCCTCGCCGACGCGGCTCCCGCCACCTTCGGCTACGCCACCCAGACCGAACCGGAGCTGCCATGAGCACCGTCACGGTCGAGGTCCCTGCGGACCGCCCCCGCCCGACCGCCGCACCGGCCCGCCGCCGCAAGCGCCACCTGCGCGAGTACCTGCTGTTCCTCGCCTTCGTGGGCCCGAACTTCCTGCTCATCGCGGTGTTCGCCTACTGGCCGGTGATCCGCAACCTCTACCTCTCGCTGACCAAGTGGGACATGATCGCGCCGACCCCGACGTTCGTCGGCCTGGCCAACTACGCCCACATGTTCACCGATCCGTCGTTCCTCACGGTGCTGCGCATCACGGTGCTGTTCACGGTGGCCGTGGTGGCCGGGAGCCTGGTGCTCGGGCTGGCGCTGGCGCTGCTGCTCAACCAGCGGCTGCGCGGACGGGCCACGGTCCGCACGTTCGCCTTCGCACCACACGTGCTCAGCGGCGCTGCCGTGGCGACCATCTGGCTGTTCATCTTCGATCCCAACTACGGGATGTCGCGGGCGTTCTTCGAGGCCTTCGGCGCCACGGCCCCGGCCTGGGTCACCACGTCGAAGTACGCCCTGCCCGCCCTGATCATCGTCTACCTGTGGAAGGGCGTCGGGTTCACCGCGATCGTCTTCCTCGCCGGGCTCCAGAGCCAGCCCAAGGAACTGTTCGAGGCCGCCGACATCGACGGCGCGAGCGCCTGGACGAAGTTCCGCCGGATCGCCCTGCCGCTGCTGTCACCCACCACGTTCTTCGTGCTCGTCATCACGATCATCAGCACCTTCCAGGCGTTCGACGTCATCGCCGTGATGACCGGCGGCGGCCCGGGCGGCGCCTCGACGACGCTGAGCTGGTACATCTACGAAGAGGGCTTCAAGGCCTTCGACGCAGGTCACGCGGCTGCCGGCTCCGTGATCATGTTCGCCGTCCTGCTGCTGCTGACCGGTCTGCAAACTCGGTTCGTCGAGCGGAAGGTGCACTACCAATGACCGCCGGCACCGTGTCGACCGAAACCCGGACCGCCCCGGCCGCGCCCGCCCCGGGTCCGAGCACCCCACGCCGCCGCGGCTCGTGGCGGTCCCGGATCTGGCTCTACCTCCTGCTGGCCGTCGCCGCGCTGATCTTCCTGCTGCCGCTCTACTGGCTGTTCAGCTCGGCGGTGAAGCCGTCGGAGGAGATCTACCGCTTCCCGCTCCAGTGGATCCCGTCGTCGCTGGAGTGGGGCAACTTCGCCGACGCCTGGAACGCCGCGCCGTTCGACCGGTTCTTCCTCAACTCCGCGATCACGACCGGCATCGGTGCCGCGGTCAAGGTCGTGCTGGCGGCCACCACGGCCTACGCCTTCGCGTTCCTGCCGTTCCCGTTCAAGCGGGTGCTGTTCCTGGTGCTGCTGGGCGCGCTGATGGTGCCGGGCCACGTCACCCTGCTCGTCAACTACCTGACGGTCAGCAATCTCGGCTGGATCAACAGCTATGCCGGCATCATCGTCCCCGGCATGGGCTCGGTGTTCGGCACCTTCCTGCTGCGCCAGCACATGATGACGCTGCCGAAGGAGATCCTCGAGGCCGCCCGCATCGACGGCGCCCGGCACCTGCGCACGCTCGTCCGCGTCGTCCTCCCGATGTCGCGCCCGGTGCTCGTCACGGTCGCGCTGATCGCCGTCATCGACGAGTGGAACAACTTCATCTGGCCGCTCATCGTCACCAACTCCGCCGACATGCGCACACTGCCGATCGGGCTGCTGTTCCTCAAGGCCGAGGAGGGCTACAGCAACTGGGGCGCGATCATGGCCGGCACCGTCATGGTGCTGCTGCCCATGTTGATCCTCTTCTTCCTCGCCCAGCGATTCATCGTCAGCGGTCTCACCCAGGGCGCCGTCAAGGGCTGATCCGGCCGATCACGGCACATCTGCACACTCACCCGTCCCCCGATTGGAGCGACATGTCTGGTGTCAGGAACACCCGCGGAATGAACCGACGTTCCTTCCTCGCCATCGCCGGCCTCTCGACCCTGGGCGCCGCCGCCCTGAGCGCCTGTGGCGGCACCGGAGGTAGCGGCGGCGAGATCACCCAGGCCTTCGACCAGCCCGACGGCCAGGTCCCCGACCAGTACAAGGACCGGCTGCGGGTGGTCATGTGGAGCACCTACACCGACCACAACGGCGAGGTCCTCGCCGGGCTGGCCAAGGCGTTCAACGACTCGCAGTCCGACATCTACGTCGAGATCCAGGTGCAGGGCACCTACGACGAGACCGCCCAGAAGGTCGCGGCCGGCCTCCAGGCCCGCCAGGTGCCCGACCTGACGGTCTTCTCCGAGGTCAGCTGGCACCGGTTCTTCCTCAACGACACCCTCGAACCGCTCGACGACTACTTCGGCGACGGCTTCGAGAAGGACGTCTACATCGACCAGCTGCGCTCGGAGGGCGAGCTGGCCGGCGCGACGTGGTGGCTGCCCTTCGCCCGCAGCACACCGCTCTTCTACTACAACCGCACGCTGTTCGAGCATGTCGGGCTGCCGGACCGGGCTCCGGAGACCTGGAGCGAGCTGCGCAGCTGGGGCCCGGCGCTGGCCGGCGCGACGTTCAACGGCAACGCCCCGAAGCTGCACGTGTATCCCCAGATCGACGGCGACTGGCAGTTCCAGGGCGTGCTGTGGAACTTCGGCGGCGGCATCTCCGACGGCCTCGACGTCATCCTCGACTCCGACGAGTCCATCGCCGCGGGTGAGTTCGAGCGCGCCCTGGTCCACGACGACGGCATGGCCTACATGACCAAGGAGATCTCCACGGACTTCGCCAACGGGCTGGTCGCGACCGTCGAGACGTCCACCGGATCGCTGCGCGGCATCCTCGAGACGGCCACCTTCGACGTCGGGACCGGATTCGTGCCCAAGGAGCTGGAGCCGGGCCTGACCACCGGTGGCGGCGGGCTGGCCATCATGAAGGGTGCGGCCAAGGAGCGCAAGGAGGCCGCGTTCGAGTTCATCAAGTTCCTGGCCCAGCCCGAGAACTCCGCGACGTGGACGGTCGAGACCGGCTACATGCCGGCCACGAAGGCGGCGGTCGACCAGCCCGCGCTGGCCACGCTCATGCAGGAGAACCCGAACTTCGGCGTGGCAGTCGAGCAGCTGCCGACCACGAGGGTCGCCGACGACGTCCGGCTGTTCGTGCCCAACGCCAACGTCCAGGTCTACGAGGGCCTGCAGAAGATCTGGGCGGACAACCAGCGCCCTGAGGACGTCTTCGTGACTGTGGCCGAGGAGCTTCGACGGGCCACCGAAGAGATCCGTGCGGACTACGAGTCGAGGATGGGCTGAGCATGTCGTTCGTCGTCACCGGACACCGCGGCGCCATGGGCGTCGAGCCGGAGAACACGCTGCGATCGTTCCGCCGGGCCGCGGTGGACGGTGCCGACGAGATCGAACTCGACCTGCGGGTCAGCGCCGACGGGCACCTCGTGATCTGCCACGACGCCACCGTCGAGCGGACCACGGACGGCCAGGGGGCGATCGCCGAGCTGACGCTGGCCGAGCTCCAGGCCCTCGACGCTGGCGGTGGCGAGCGCATCCCGACCTTCGCCGAGGTGCTCGACCACGTCGACCTGCCGATCCAGGCCGAGCTCAAGGCTGCCGACGCGGTGGCGCACCTCGCGGCGCTGCTGGCCGAGTCCGCGGACCTGCGCGCACGGGTGACGGTGGCCGGCTTCCACGACGAGCGGGTCGCCGAGGTGGTGCGGACGGCGCCGGGCGGTGTCGGCGCGCTCATCGTCCGTGAGGTCACCGACGGGCTGATCGAGCGGGTGCGGTCGATCGGCGCCACGAGGGTGTTCTGCGGCTGGGCCGGGCTGGACGCGGAGTTCGTCGATCGGGCCCACGCCGCCGGGCTGCTCGTCACCGGCTGGCCGGCACCCACCGAGGTCGAGGTGGCGCGGGCACTCGACCTCGGACTCGACGGGCTCACCACCGACGTCCCCGCCATGGCCCGCGCCGCCGTGGACACCCACCGCCCCGAGGCCGCCACATCACGCTGACTCGAGGCCTCATCCCGTTGATCTGCGGTGCCGAGTACCGGTGACCAGGCGATCAGTCGCGCGGGAACAGGAAGTAGGCCAGTGCCCAGCACACCTGGGCCGCTGCGAAGCCGGGGACGGACGACGACGTGAGAGCGCCGACGGTGAAGCCGGCACCGTACAGCCTGGCCGCGGTCACCTCGCGGTGGAGGAACGCAGCGGCGTGTCCCCGCGCCCGGCCTCCGCTGTGCCCTCGCGTCAGGCTCCGAGCGAGTCCGATCACGACGAACGGAGTCGAGAAGGGATTCACCGCGCCAGACGCGCAGACCGCAGCCAGATCGCCGGTGCCGTAGTACACCTGGGGACTCTCGTTGACCCTCCGCGCCGACCCGCGATGCACCTCCTGCCGGTGGGCCATCAGATGGCCTGCGGCCCACGACACGAAGGCGAACGCGGAGACGTGCGCTGCGATCACGTCGGCGGACAGCCCGGCGCTCACCTCCCCGGACGCTGACCGCGCCGCCAGGTTCACCTCGACCGAGATCGCAGTGGCGACGTTGACGGCCGCGAGCAGCGCGAACGGGATGCCCAGCGGCCGAGCCCGCCGCAGCTCCCAGCAGCGCGCGGCGATCATGGCCGTCACGAGCGCCACGTTGAGCCCGATCCCTAGCGCCTCCGCCTGAGTGAGCGCGAGACATGTGTTGCCGACGGCGAAGAGCACGGCCGGATGCATGACCGCCCGCCGCCCGATGCCGACACTGGCTGCGGAGGCCTGCAGAACGGCGCTGCGTACGGACACGCGCCGCACCCTAGCGGCGCCTGGGCCCATGACGCCGGGGCCACATCGAACGCGAGAGCGTTCCCCTGTCTCCGAACACCCGTCCGGGACTACGGCCCGGTTCAGCGATGCAGCAGGCAACGGCGGATACGCTGACCGGCGACGGCGAACGACGGGGAGGCGCACCGATGCCGGGAGGCCGCGATCAGCTCGGGCCACTCGAAAGGGTCACCCGGGTCCTGCTCGCGCTCGAAGCCGCCGAGCCGGTTGGCGTCGCGATGCCCCGCCTGCTCGAGATCGCCGACTTCGGCGGGGCCGAGACGCATCAGGCCCGCCAGCTCAAGCGCGACCTCGACAGCCTCAACGCGGCCGGCTGGGACATCCGCAACGTCGCACCGCCGGGCGAGACCGCCGTCTACCGGGTCCACGCCCGCGACAACCGCCTGCGCGTCGAGCTGACCCCCGAACACCAGGGCGAGCTGGCCCGGGCCGCAGAGGTCGCGGGCGATCCCGAGTTCACCGAGCGCCTCGGCGTCGACCCAGCCGGTGGTGAGCCCGGCGGCGACGTCCGCACCCAGTACCCCCGTGCGGCCGCCCAGGACACCCTCGACAAGGCGCTGCACGCCCTCGCCCACCACTGCCTCGTACGCTTCACGTACAAGCAGCGCGCCCGCGTCGTCCACCCCCACGGCGTGTTCGCGGGCGCCTCTGGCTGGTACCTCGTGGGCAACGAGGACGGCAGCGACGTCGCCAAGCAGTTCGTGACCGACCGGATGTCCGACGTCTCGCTCGACCGGCCGGGCACCGCCATCGCCCCCGCCGACCCCCGCCGCAACCAGCTCAATCCGCTGACCTGGGAGGTCGACCCCCCGACCGACGTCGTCGTGCGCACCGCTGCCAGCTATGCCGGCCAGGTCGAGGAGATGCTCGGCACGGCCACCCACCGCGAGCCCGCCGCCGACCACGGCGACGTCCTGCTCTCTGTGCCCGTCACCAACCGCGCGGCCTTCCGGGCCCGCGTCTACGAACTCGGCCTGCGGGTCCACGTGGTGGGCCCGGACGACGTGCGGGCGGAGCTGCTGGCCGCGCTCGAGGCGATCGCCGGTGAGCGCCCATGAGCCGCCAGCCGGCCTACATGCACCGGTTCCGCCGGGTCACCCAGGCCCTGCACATCCTCACCCACCACCCCGAGGGTCTGCCGGTCGCGGCGCTGGCCGACCAGCTCGGCGTCGACGAGAAGACGCTGCGGGCCGAGATCCTCGCCTACTACCGCGCCGACATCGACCCTGCGAGCCACACCGGCCTCCTGCGCGACATCCGCATCGAGTTCGTCGGGGCCGAGCCGGGCGCCGACGCCGACCCCGACGAGGCGGCCGTGGTCCGCGTGTTCTCCGAGCAGCCGGCCGAGGAGATCGGCGTCGCCCACCTCACCGTCACCGAGCTCGCCCGGGTGTTCCGCGCAGGTCGCGACCTGCTGGCTCTCGAGCCCGGCAACACCGTGCTGGCCGAGGCACTGAGCGTGCTGGAGACGACGCTCCTGCAGGGGATCGAGGCACCCGGCGGCACCTGGCTGGCCGATCGGGCGAGCCTGTTCCGCCAGGCCATCCGCGAGCGGCGCCGGGTGCGAGTGCTCTACTCCCGCACCTGGCAGCCCGGCGTCCGCGAACGCGTCATCGAACCGCACCGCCTCGTACGCAGCAGGCGCGGCTGGGAGCTCGACGCCGATGTCGTGGGCGGCGACGCGATCCGGATCTTCTTGCTCTCCGGTGTCCAGGACGCCGAGGTCCTCGACGAGGCCTTCGAACGATCGGCCGACGTCGACGCCCGCATCGCCGCCAACCGCACCGAGACCCCGGTCGACATCGTCGTGCCGCAGTCGGCGCGGTGGGCGGTCGAACGCTTCGCGGAGTCGGTCGACGTGCTCCAGGAGGACGAGGAGTCGGTGAAGCTCCGCGCCCACCTGTTGCCGCCGGTGCGGCAGCGCCTCGGGCTGATGATGCTCGTCGCCGGGCCCGAGGCGTTCGTCGTCACTCCGGCGGAGCTGGTGGGCTCCGGACGTGACCTGGCCCACGAGCTTCTGGTCCACCACAGCTCGCCGCCAGGGCTATGATGTATAACGATTCGGCAAAGGCCGAGCGTCGTTCGGCCCTCTATCGGCCATTCGGGTCTACCCAGGCCGCAATGTGACGGAGCACACTAGCTCTATGAATTCTCGCTCTTCGGCCAGAAGGCCTTTCCTTCCCGCGAGCCCATTCACCAACCTCGCTCCTCCCCCCATCGAGCCGTTCGAGATCGACGACCTGCTGACCCATGATCGGCACGGCCTCGGCCGCGTGGTCGGTGTCGGCGCCGACAACAAGGTCCATGTCGACTTCGGCTCGGAGGTTCGCACCATCGCCCTCCCCAGCTCGAAGATCACCCGGCTCTGACACCACTCCCGTGGTGCCCCCGCCACGGTTGCCAATTCAGCTGGTTCGATTCGCGCCGTTCTGCCGTGCCTGGTCGCTCGTGCGCTGACGTTCGCCCCTGAGTTCGTCAGCGCACGCTGGCACGGCCGCGCGGTGCAGCGTCGCCCCACGGCACCCTGACCAGTCGACGGCTGCGCGCGTCGGCAACGGCATGGACGTCGGCGCTGTTCACACGACGGTATCGATCAGTTCGCGCGCACCTTGGCGCATTAGGGTGAGCGCGACGGACGTGCCGAGGGTGGTCGGATCGGTGGCGTCGCCCCACTCGTGCGCGTCAACGACGGTCTTGCCGTCGCGGCTGAACACCTTGGCGCGTAGGGAGAGGCGACCGTCGGATTCGGTGGTGGCGTGGCCGGCGATCGGGCTCTGGCAATGGCCTTGCAGGACGTGCAGGCACATGCGTTCGGCTGTGATCTGGCGCCAGGTCTCAAGGTCATTGAGCCCGGTGACGAGGTCGATGAGCTGCTCGTCGTCCTCGCGGCATTGCAGGCCGAGCACGCCTGCGCCGATGGGCGGGCTCATCGTCTCGACGGGGAGGATCTGGCTGACGCGGTCGGTCTGGCCGATGCGTTCGAGCCCGGACACGGCCAGCAGGAGCGCATCGGAGTGACCGGCGTCGAGCTTGGCCAGACGGCTGTTGGCGTTGCCGCGGATCGGCACGGTCTCGAGGTGCGGGTAGTGCTGGCCGAGTTGGGCGATCCGGCGCACGGCCGAGGTACCGATGCGGGTTCCGGCGGGTAGCTCGTCAAGTGTCAGCATGCCCGGGTGGACGAGGGCGTCGCGGAAGTCGTCGCGAGCGAGGTAGGCGGCGATCACGGTTCCGACTGGGACAGGGCGATCGCCGGGGACGTCCTTCATGCAGTGCACGGCCAGGTCGCAGTCGCCACGAAGGAGCGCGGCGTCGACCTCCTTGGTGAAGGCGCCCTTGCCACCGAGTTCGTGCAACGGCCCGGCCCAGCGGTCACCGCTGGTGGTGATCGGCATGACCTCGGTCACGACTTCCGGGTGGATCGCGGCGAGTTCGGTGCGTACGCGTTCGACCTGGGCCAGCGCCATGGGTGAGGAACGGGTGCCGATGCGGATCAGCCGGGGCTCGGGCATGCGCGGCAGGGTACGCGCTCAGATCCGGGCGGCGACGACGAGGCCGGACGCCCACGCGATCGGCGTCGAGAGCAGCTCGTGCACGTCCGGCAGGCGAGCGAGGAACGCATCGACGCGTGGCTGGTGGTCGCCGGGCCAGGTGGGCTGCGGCTCAAGGTCGTCGACGACGTAGAGCGCGCCAGGGCGGAGCAGGTCGAGCAGGTTGGGCAGCCGGTGGAACTTCCCGGGTCGGCAGTCGATGTAGGCGAGGTCGAAGGGACGGCCGGTATAGGCGGCCAGCCACTCGTCGGCGTCGTGCTCGACGATCGTGATCCGAGGGTCGGATCCGAGGTGCTTGGCAGCTACGGCTTGAACCGTGGCATCGATGTCGATTGTTGTGAGGTGGGCGGCACGGTCCATGCCGTGCAGGAGCCACGCGGCCCCGGCCCCAACTCCGGTGCCGAGTTCGAGAATTCGGCCGGCTGGCTTCGATGCGGCGAGGGTGGCCAGCAATGATCCGGTGCGGTCCTCGCACGACATAGCGAACCCAAGTGCTCGGGCGTCCGCAAGGATCGCGTCGAGGCGGTGCGGCGTCGCATGCGGCGTGTCGTCCATGGGTGTGCCCTTCGGCGTAGTCAGCTGGTGAGGTGGCGGGCGATCTCGCCAGCGGCGAATGTCAGCACGAGGTCAGCACCTGCGCGCCTGAGCGAGCCGAAATACTCGACCAGGCCGTCGATGCGCAGCGCAGCCAAGCCGGTGTATTCGCCGGAGGTCGAGTAGGCAACCAGTGGTGCATGGGTGCTCTGTCGCAGCCGCACGAGGACGTCGAGGGCGGACAGAACTGGCTGGACGGTGAGCGAGTCTGCGCCCTCGGTGAGCCACTGCTCGGCTTGGGCGACGGCGCCACGATGTGCACTGAGAGGCTCGAGCTGGAAGCCGCGACGATGACCGCGCCCCGGGTTGGTGCCCATGACCGACTTGAACGCTCCGAATAGGCTGGAGTGGATCGCGATGTTCGGGTTCACGCCCACGTCGCGGTGACCGTGCGCGTTGAGCGCCAGCCGCACCGCGTGGACTGAGCCCTCGATCATCGCGGTGGGCGACACGACATCGGCGCCGGCCTCAGCGTGTCCGACGGCCATCTCAGCCATCAGCGCATAGGTGCTGGTCAGGTCGACCTGGCCGGTGTCGTTCAGCAGGGCGCATTCGCCGTGATCGGTCCACGAGCAACCGCACACCTCAGTGGTCACCACCATCATCGGAGCGGTGGCCTTGACCTGGCGGATGGCGCGGATCATGAGGTTGCCAGGTGAGGTTCCGGCACTCGCCCGCGCGTCGCGAGGATGACCGCGCACGAAGATCTTCACCGCTCGGATCCCGGCTTCTGCCCAGCCACCCACCGTCGCAGCGACGCTCGCGATGGTGACTACGCCCGGCAACGCGGCAGCCGACGAGTCCCCGTGGTGGTCCGGCACGACGAGTAGCGGCGCCGCCAGGTCAGCCGGGAGCAGCATCGGACGGTCGTACATAGCCCGAACAGCAGGTCTGGCCCGCGTCGGATTCACGCCTCGCACGTCTTCCACCGTGCGCAGCGCGACACCTGTCTGATTCTGATTCATCGCAACCACGTACTCACTCCTGACGTCCGTGGGCAGGTTCCCGGTCGATCCAGACGATGACCGTGGCGCCGTCGTGGCCATGGATCTTCTCGACGTGTTCGGCAGACGCGTAGACGCCGATCGAGGGGACGTCGCCGGCGCACCATGCGAGCGTGGTTTGCCCGGTTGGGTAGACGGTGCCGTAGGCGACCAGACCCGTTCCGGACACGCCCGACAGGTCGATTCGGCGCTGCAGAGCGAACCGACGCGGGAGAACGTTCAAGGTCATCTCACAGCCGTCCGAGTCCTCGACCAGGCGCTCCCGCTTGTGGACGTTCGGATGACGGCCACACTTCGGCATTGCACGTCACGAGTTGCTCCTCACCAGTTGGGTTGCAGGGCGCGAGGTCAGGAGGCTCGGTGCCAGTCCCGACCCCGCGCCGGTCTGGGGTGGTTCCACACGCCGGGCTGCCTACACCAGACGCTTCGGTCATCGATGAGGGAGAACGAGGGCCATCACGCTGATCTGGCCTGCATCACGTGCGACCGCTGCTGACTCCTACGACTTGCTGCTCCCCATGGAATCGGCGTCACACGCACGTCGGACAGAGGTGTTGCACGCCCTGCACACGGCTTGCAGAACCTGCAAGCAAACCTGCATCGTGGGAGCTGCCTGCGATCGGCCGAAGCCCTGATCTCCAGACCGCCAGGAGCACGCATGACCTCCATTGACCCGATCTGGAACACGCCAGCCGTGCAGCGCGCTGCGGCCGACAGGCACTTCGGTGCATTGATCCGCGTCGCCCGCGTCTCACGAGGACTCACCCTCGCCGAGGCCGGAAAGCTGTGCGGCTATTCGGCCAGCACGATGTCGCGCATCGAGACCGGGCAGCGACGTCTCACCGATGTCACGCTCCTTGGCCACATCGCGCGAGCATTTGACATCCCAACGCAGTTGTTCGGTCTCATGTCCGCATCACAGGTCGACGCTGCGGGCGTGGGATCGCGAGACGGCCAAGCCGCCCGATTACCGTGGGTTGATCGAGTATGGGAAGACGGTGACAGTCCGGTGCGGCGACGAGAACTCATCACAGGGATGCTCGGCGTTACCGGCGCAGTCGTGCTCGGCTCGGCCCCCACAGGCGCAACCACGAATCGCCCCGGCGACGAGATCGTCGATGCGCTCGCCGATGTCCTCCTCAACCAGCCCGCACAAACCGAACCCGCACGCAACATCGAACATTTGAAGGCCGACCTCGACGCCGCTAGGGCCGACTACGAAGCCTGTCGCTACCGGGAACTCGCTCGCGGACTACCCAGCCTCGTTCAAGCCACCACTCAGGCACGTGACGCGGCAAACGTGGATCAGAAGTCTCACGCCGAAGCCCTGCTCGCGACTGCCTACAACCAGGTCACCCTATTGGCGATCAAGGTCCACGAGAACGCGATCGCGTGGGCGAGCATCGACCGCGCGCTACGATCTGCACGCGCCGCCGGGGCGCCCCTCGCCGAAGCCGAGACTCAACGCCTGGCGGCGATGGTTCTGCGCCGCTGCGGCCACCGTCCTCGAGCACAGCAACTCGTCATCGAAGCAGCCGACCGCCTCCACGCCACAACGAACACGTCCCAACTCAGTCACAACGCCGCCTACGTCAGCCTGTTGTCCACCGCCGCCTACACCTCGGCCATGGACAACAACCGCACCGACGCCACGGACTTGCTCGACCGCGCCCGCGACGGACTCGACCAATTCCACGTCGACCGTGGCGGCCAGCGCGGCACGCCGGACGTCGACCTCACGCTCTATCAAGTGAGCTGCGCACGCGCTCTCGGCGACTATGGCGCCGCCATCGACCACGCCAGCAAGATCCACCCGGCCAAGATCAGAGTCACCGAACGACGCGCCCGGTACTGGGAAGACGTCGCGCTGTCGTTCCAGGCGTGGGGAAAGCATCCCCAAGCCTATCGGGCTCTCTTGTCGGCCGAACGTGCCGCGCCTCAAGAGGTCCGATACCGCCCGTGGGCGCAGACGCTCACCGCGCATCTCGTCGCCACCGACCGCCGCAATACGCTGCCCGGTGTGCGAAACTTCGCCGCGCGAGTATGCGCGATCTGACTCACGCCGACGGCTGTGTGCGTCGGCTCTGGCAGGGTGGGCGGCATGGCTGAAGACACCTTGCGGTCGGTCTCCCTGCGGCGAGCATCGGCCGGCACCTTCGTCGCCACCAACGTGCGTGGTGGCGAGCTCACGTTCGGCGGCGCCGACGACCAGTTCAGTCCGGTCGAACTGCTGCTGGTGGCCATCGCCGGCTGCACGGCCATGGACGTCGACGTCCTCACCACGCGTCGCGCCGAGCCGGATGCGTTCGAGGTGCAGGCCACGGCCGACAAGATCCGCGACGGCTCCGGCAACCACCTCGAGAACATCGCGCTGACCTTCCGCGTGACCTTCCCCGAGGGCGAGGGCGGCGACGCGGCCCGCGCGCTGCTCCCCGATGCCGTGGCCAAGTCACACGACCGGCTGTGCACGGTGAGCCGCACGGTCGAGCTCGGCACGCCGATCGCCACCCACATCGAGTGAACCCGCCCGAGTTCACCTATCCCGAGGTCGGGGCGACCCACCACGGCACGCTGCCCGACGGCTACCACCATGTCCAGGTCCACGAGCGGATCGGGCTCGGGCGTGCGGCGTTCGAGGCCGCGGCCGAGGCGGTCATGGGCTGGAACGTCCATCGGGGCTCCGGCCTACGCGTCCGCGCCACCGCCGAGCGCGCCGAGCCGGGTGCGACCATCACCAGCTACCTGGGCGTCGGACCGGCCCGCCTGGCGATCCCGTGCCGGGTCGTGTGGACCGTCGACGCCGCCGACCGGGTCGGATTCGGGTACGGCACGTTGCCGGGCCATCCGGAGACGGGCGAGGAGTCCTTCGTCGTCGAGATCGACGACCACGACGCCGTGTGGTTCACGGTCACCGCGTTCAGCCGGCCGAACACCTGGTACACCCGGATCGCGGGCCCGATCGCGCGACGGGCCCAGGCGCTCGCCACGCGCCGCTACGTCACGGCGGCGCGGCGATTCGCCACCGATGCCTGAGCCCGTGCCCGGCCCGAAGGTCGTCTCGGTGTCGCCGGAGCGGCTCGAGCGCTGGCTGACGGGCTTCACCGACCGGCACGGCGCGGTCGAGTACGACGCGACGGCCGAGGTCGTCACGGCGCGGGCCGCCGACGGCGCGATCGCCCGCTGCCGGGTGCCGTTCCCGCCGCTGAGCGTCGACGACGCCGAGCCGGCCGAGGCCGCACTCGTCCGGCATGCCCTGGCCAAGCGGCGGGTGGGGGTCGTGCTCGTCCGGCGCGGCGGCTACGCGGCCGGTGTGTTCGAGGGCAGCCGGCTGATCGTGTCGAAGGTCGGCTCCCGGCACGTCCAGGGCCGCACCGCCGCCGGCGGGCAGTCGCAGCAGCGCTTCGCCCGGCGGCGCGAGAAGCAGAGCCGCGAGGCGTTCGAGGCGGCCGCCGACGTCGCGGCGCGGGTCGTCCTGCCGCATGCGTCATCCCTGGACGCCGTGGTGGTCGGGGGAGATCGCAGCGCCGTGGCCGAGGTGTTCGCCGATCGCCGGCTCGCCGCCCTGAGCGCGCTCGTCCGGCCGCCGCACCTCGCCGTCCCCGACCCGAGGCTCGCGGTGCTCCGCAGCACTCCCGACCAGTTCCGGTCCGTCGAAATCACCCTCACCGAGCCGTCCACAGCTCCGGGCTGAACCACGGACACCGGCCGTTCGCGGCATACCCAGGGGCGTAGGTTGGTTGGCGACAGCGTTGCACGTGTGATCGTCGTCGAGAGGAAAGCTCAGCATGGCCACCTACTCGCTCCCCGACCTCCCCTACGACTACGGCGCTCTCGAGCCGCACATCGCGGGCGAGATCATGGAGTTGCACCACTCCAAGCACCACCAGGCCTACGTGGCCGGCACCAACACGGCGATCGAGCAACTCGAAGAGGCGCGTGCCTCCGACAAGCTCACCACCGTCAACCTCCTGCAGAAGAACCTCGCGTTCAACCTGGCCGGGCACGTCAACCACACCGTGTTCTGGAACAACCTCTCGCCCGAGGGCGGCGACCGCCCCGACGGCGAGCTCGGTGCGGCCATCGACGAGTTCTTCGGGTCCTTCGACGCCTTCCGCGCCCACTTCACCGCCTCGGCGCTGGGCATCCAGGGCTCGGGCTGGTCGATCCTGGCCTGGGAGAGCCTGGGCGAGCGGCTGGTCATCGAGCAGCTCTACGACCACCAGGGCAACCTCGCCGTGGGTACGGTCCCGCTGCTCATGCTCGACATGTGGGAGCACGCGTTCTACCTGCAGTACAAGAACGTCAAGCCCGACTACGTGGCCGCCTTCTGGAACATCGCCAACTGGGCCGACGTCGCGGCCCGCTTCGCCAAGGCCACGCAGAAGACCTCCGGTCTCCTGCTTCCCTGAGCCCGCCGCGCCCAACCCGACGTGAGATCCCCTCCGGTGCGTGGATGGGATCTCACGTCGCGTTCGGCGGAGGTCCGGAGACCGGGCCGGTCAGCACAGGATCGTCGGTGTCGCGCATCCAGCGGTCCAGGCGCGCGGCGAGGTCGGCCCGCACCATCGCGTACTCGGGTTCACCGGCGACGTTGTGCGACTGCCAAGGGTCGACCCTCAGGTCGTAGAGCTCCTCGGCCGGCCGCGGCACCCAGTGGTCGCCGCCCAAGCCGCGGCGCACCGGGCTGCGTTCGATGTCACCGGACAGCCGCGGCGGCGTCCCCGGCTCGAGGTTCCGGAGGTAGGCGAACCGGTCGGTGCGGATGCACCGCATCGGGTCGTACTCGTCATGGAAGTTCTTCTCCGCGAAGATCTCGGTGCGCGGCGTCCCGGGCTCACCGCGCAGGACCGATGCGAAGCTCACGCCCTGCACCGCGGACGACACCTTCCCGCCAGCGAGTTCGACCAGCGTCGGCAGGACGTCGAGGTGGCTGACCAACCCTGGCGACGCGCCCGGCTCGACGTCCCACCCACCGGGTGGTCGTGCAACGAGCGCCACCTGGATGCCCGGGTCGTACAGCGATCCCTTCGCGCGGGGAAACGCGATCCCGTGATCAGTAGTGAACAGGACCAGCGTCGAGTCGGTGTGGCCGGCCCGATCGATCGCGTCGAGCACCCGGCCCGTGGCCGCGTCGGCGATCCTGATCGAGCCGTAGAACGCCGCCAGGTCCTCGCGGGTGTGGTGGTTGTCGGGCAGATACGGCGGAACCTCCACCGACGCGGGATCGACCGGCGGGTACTCGTCGGCCGGGTACGGTCGGTGCGTCTCGAAGAAGCCGACGGTCAGGAAGAACGGCTCCACCGGCACCGCGTCGAGCCACTCGACGGCCTTCGCCGCCACCGGGCCGCACCGGGATTCGCCCGGCGGCCACGGGAAGACCTCGTCGAAACCGAGCGAGGAAGGGTCGTGGCTCTCGTGCTGCTGCCCGATCAGTGCCGTCCGGTAGCCGAGGTCCGACAGGACGGCGGGCAAGGTCCGCTCGCCGGGGCGGTACTCCCAACCCCGGTTGACCAACCCCATCAGCCCGTTGGTGTGCGGATAGCGACCGGTGAACAGCGATCCGCGGGCCGGGCTGCACAGCGGGGCGGTGCAGAAGGCGCGGTCGAATCGCAGGCCGCCGGCCGCGAGCCGGTCCACGGCCGGGCTGGTCACGTCGGTATGGCCGTAGGCGCCGAGGTGAGTGCCGACGTCGTGCCAGTGGATCAGGACAACGTTGGGTCGGCCGGAGGTCGTCATCTCTCCCGCACTCGGCGATCAGCCGGTGTGGACGCGCGTGGCGTCGGCTCGACGCGGACCTCGCCGAGCCCGTCGATGCCGCCGTGGATGACCACGCCGGCTTCGTACTCAGCGCGGGTCACGACGACCCGCGCCGTCGTCGCTCCGAGGGTGACGACGTCACCGGGGAACATGGTGATCATCGCGGAGATCGTGCGGATGAGGTCGTCGGGACCGGCGAGGTACTGCGACGTCGATCCGGTCACCTCACGATCACCGATCGTCAGGGTCATCCGGCGGTCCCGCCAGTCGTGGTCCGCGATCGGCATCGGGGTCGGCGTGACGACGTTGAACCCGTCTGCCCATCTGCCGTACATGGCGGGGATGCCGCGTTCGCCCGCCCGGGCCGGCTCGACCACCGCGTCGGCGAACGACCGGTCCGACAGGGAGACCAGCGGCGTGTAGCCCAGTACGACGTCGCGACCGTCGCGCACATCGGCCGCCAGGGCGCGAATCACCACGGCTAGTTCGATGCTCACCACGAGGTCGGTTGCCCGGGGCGGAACCTCGACCGGCGCCCCGCTGACGCCGAGTGAGCTGGCCGGACCGTTCAGGAAACGCGGCACCTCCAGGCGGGGCAGGTCCTCGGACTCCGCCGCCGCCTCATGGTTGCCGAACGACGTGTAGACATGCCGGGCCGATCCCACCGTCCAGTCCTGCACCGACGCAAGGCTCGACGCACCGGAGGCCGCCACCTCTCGGATCGCGTATGAGGGGTGGGACGTCCATGGGATCGCCGGCTGGTCCGCTGCCCCGTCGGCCACGGCGACCGGGTTGAGCAGCGTGCCGACCTGCTCGATCTCGACCCCGAGCCGGGTATCGGGGTCGGCCAGATCCTCCGGGAGGACCGGCAGACCGTCGACCCCCATGGTCGCGAAGTGGATGACGTCGCCCGGGTACAACGACGCGAACGACGAGTACCACTCGATCACCCGCTCGATGCCGAGCAGGGTCGCTCCGCTGTGCGCCCGATCGCGCGTCCGCCCCGATTGCCGGGTGTACATCAGCAGGTTGTACGGATCGCCGACCTCGTCCTTCGTCACGAGGTAGGGACCCATCGGGGCGAGGGTGTCGGCCTTCTTGCCACCCCACGAGGCGGTCGCCTGGTAGAGCCAGTCGCCGTAGTGGTCCGGTAGCGAGTATCCGCGCCCGGCGTTGCCGGGGACGATCCCGTAGTAGTGGGTCCCGGAGACGTCGTTGACCACGGTGTAGCCCGCGACGTGGTCCATCGCCCGGTCCAGCGGGATGTAGCGACCCGCCTTGCCGATGACGACCCCCAGCTCGACGTTGTAGGCCATGTGCGGCAGATGGTTCTCACCCTTGAACGTCACCGGCTCGCCCGGCCCGATCGCCGTTCCCTGAGGTCGCTGATGCCCAAGCGGGAACAGGTTGATGATGCCGATGTTCGGCTTGTTCCGCACGAACGACGGCGCGTTCGCGACCAGCCCCCAGTAGAGCCGCGGCCGCGGGATGGGCGCCAGCAACACCACGTCGTCCACGGGCCAGCCCGCCTGAGGCAGGATCGTCGCGTCCGACTGGGTGACGAACCCGTCCACGTACGCGGCGAGCTTCGACAGGACCGCCATCCCGGCGTCCTCCAGCGCGAGGAACGCGCCGAGCGTGGCCGGCCACTCGCCCCCGAGGAACCGGGGACGAGCAGCGGCCAGACCGGATGACGGGATCGCCGCGTACCGGCTGATGAACGCCTCGGCTCGGCCGGGCTCGACCACCCATGCCTTCCCGGTGGCCGACTCGTCGACGACGAATCCCCACAGCTCGGCGCCGTCGACGAGAAAACTGGCGAGCCTCACGATCGGATGCCTCGCCTTCAGGACGTGATCGGATCGCCCACCGGCAACCGGCGCCAGCCCGTGCCGTCGGAGATCGCCAGCATGGACGTCCGGGAAGATCGGTCGGTCACCACGACCACGGCGCCCGCCGTGGGCTCGGGCAGGTCCGCCGCTGACACGGTCGTCAGCTGCAGGTTGTGGGCGTAGACCGTGCGGATCTTGTTTGCCGCCGAACCGACGTCTCGAGCGTTGTCGGTGGTCGGGATGAGTCCGTTGATGTCCACGCGCATGGCGGCCACGCCGTTGGCGTCGTTCGTCGAGCACAACAGCTCGACCGCCGCGGCGCCGGTCTCGTCGGCCGGCACGACCCGGACGCCGCCCTTGACCCCCGGACCAGCGCCCACGGCCTGCTCCGACGCGGCGACGAAGCTGCCGTACGCGTCCGACCCGACAGTGGGCGCTCCCGTCGCCCGGACGACGAGCGACCCGTTGTTCGCGGCGGTGAGCTCGTGCCCGTTGGCGCCCGCGCTCCGTCGCTCCACGTAGTTCTCGTCACCGACCGCATCCGCGAACACGACGCCCGCGTCGTTGTCGAAGATGTTGCCGACCACCGTGGACCCGGACAGCGTCCCGATCACCCGCACCGGCGGCGCCTCCGCCACGGTGTTCTCACCGAAGGCGTTGCCCATCACCGACAGGCCCGTGGCGTCCCCGTTGACGCGGATCGCGCTCCATCGCTCCTCGGCGAGGAGGTTCCAGTTGTCGAACGAGTTCGCCGAGATCGTGACCTGCGCAGCCGCAGCGGCGAAGTACACCGGCGACGCGTCCACCCAGGTGAAGCTGTTCCCGGTGATCGTCACGTTGCGAGCCGTCGCCTCGGGACGGAACTCGATCGAGTGCTTGGGACGACCGCCGCCACCGGGCTCCCCGCCGCCGAAGATGTTCCCGCTGAAGGTCAGGTTGGTCCCGCCGGAGGTCACGGCGACGATCGACCCGTTCGACCCGTTCTCTACGACGTTGCCGGAGAACGTCGAGTTGACGATCCCGCCGGAGAACAGGCGGCGACCGATGTCGAGGACGTTGTTCGCGATGATCGCGCCGCGGAAGTTGTGGGCGTCGGCGCCCGTGGTGAGGATCGCCGTGCTCATGCTGTGGAAGTGGTTGCCCTCGATGAGCCACTTGCGCATGCCGTACGGCAGCAGGTGGACACCGCTGCCCGCGACGCCCGCGGTCGGCCACGAGATGTCCAGCCCGTAGTCGCCGACCGCGACGAGGTTGTTCGTGAACACCAGGCCGCGACCCACATGCTTCACGGCGGTGTAGAACTCGATGAACGTGCACTCGGTGATCGTGGCGTCGGTGTCGTCGGTGTTCGCCAGCTCGCCCCGGGTGGCGTCGCGCGCGGTGTACACGGCCGTCGTGTTCTTCAGGCTGGCCGGTGCGACGAAGCAGAGGCCGCGGATCGCCGACAGCGGTGCGCGGACCTCGACACCGGTGCCGTCGAAGTCGACGTCGATGATCGACGTCCGCGATCCCATCGTGCCCGCACCCGCGAGCACGAGTCGGTTGAAGTTGGGGGCGAGGTTGCCCTCGACGTCGGGCACCACGAGGGACCGGGTGATCCGGTACGTTCCCGGCGGGAAGTAGACGATCTTGTTCGCTCGCTCCAGCTGCGCGTCGATGGCCTGCTGGATGGCCACGGTGTCGTCGGCGACCCCGTCGCCGACCGCGCCGAAGTCCTGTGGAGTCGTCGCGTTCGCCACGTCGAGCGGTGCCGCCTGTGCCGACGCGCCGACTGCGCCGACGGTTGCCGTGGCGAACCCGGCGATGCCAGCGGTACGGAGGAGATGACGCCTGTTCACGGTCGTTCCCATGCTGCCTTTCCCTTCATCGGGGGGAGTAGCTGGTCCTCGTGCGGTGACATGAATCCCCGTAGATCGGCGCTCTCTGCCTGGGTGCATCGCCGCAACGGTGGCGCGACGTAAGGGGGGCAGAGCGACCGCTGCGCAAGGATCTCCTTCACAGCCGGCGTGCCGGGCCGGATGGCGTGGAGCTTGGTGAGCTCGGTGATCCGGTCCTGGAGGCGCTGAGCCTCGTCGCGGTCGCCGGCCTCGTACGCGGCGACCAGGCGCAGCGAGAGTCCGGGTGCGAGATTGGCGATCCCGGGCGTGATGCCGGCCGCCCCTTCGTCGAGCCCGGCGACGAGCTTCGTCTCTGCGCCCTGGCTGACGGCGAATCCGGCACGGCCATCGGAACGATCGATGAAGGACCGCAGCCAGTCCACGTCGTCGGAGCTGTCCTTGACGCCGACGACGTGATCCAGCTGCAGCAGCCCGTCCAGCACCGCGGCGCTCACCGCGTTGCTGTAGCGCGGCGCGTTGTAGGCGATCACCGGCAGCCCGGTACCGGCCAGGGCGGCGTAGTGGCCGACGATCTCGTCGACGCGATGGCGGAAGTAGAACGGCGGGCTCATGACCAGCGCGTCCGCTCCTGCCGAGGCCGCTATCGCCGCACGGTGCAGCGCGTCCAGCGTGCCCGGCGCCGTCACGTTCACCGTCACGACTCCCGACTCACCGCACAACGACCTCCAGTGTGCGATCACGCCCTCGACGAACGGTGCGAGCAGCCCGGTCGGGATCAGCGGACCTTCGCCGTTGCTGCCGAGCAGCATCAGCCGACGGACACCGGCCGTGTGCATCGCGTCGAGGAGGTCCCTGGTGTCCTCGGCCGACGGGTGTCCCGCGGCGTCCATCGGCGTCACCAGCGGCACGGTCACGCCGGCCAGCAGTTCCGTCCCGGTGCGCATCAGTAGCCCCTCACATCGGGCCAGGCGAGTTCGAAACCGTCGGACACGAGCCCGGCCTGGAACGTCTCGAGCGACCTCGCGTCGCCACGCACCTGATCCGGCGTCAGGGAGTTCGTCAGGCAGTGCGCGGCCAAGGCCCCCGCCGCCTCCCCGATGTTCCATTCCACCGGGTGCAGCCGGTAGCAGCCGTTGGTGATGTGCGTGGTGCCGAGGTTCTTCCCGGCGGCGAGCAGGTTCGTCACTCGCACCGGAAGCAGCGCGCCGAGCGGAATCTGGAACGGGCTGCTGGGGACGTCGATGTAGTTGTCGCCACCGGTGGAGGGGTGGAGGTCGATCCGGTACATGCCGATGCCGACCGAGTCCGGGTACGCCACCGCTCCGGCTTCGCCACGGACCGTCATCGAGAGGTCCTGCTCGACGATCGTGGTCTGCGCGCGGATCCGGCGGGACTCGCGGATGTAGGGCGCCATGGCCAGTCCGTCGGACGTACCCATCACGTCCGGCCGGAGCCGGAGTCCCGGCCATCCGGCGCCGCCGTCGGGCCGCGGTGCCTCGGTCTGCAGCCAATGGAGCATGCTGAGCGAGAGCTGCCGGGAGCTGTCCAGGTGCTTGTCCCGTTCCTCGTCGGAGACGCCCGCGAGCGGGCCGACGAAGTAGTCGATCATCGGCCAGTTGACGACGGTGACATCGCTGGCCGCGAAGCCCGGCTCGAACTGTTCGCGCGCGAGGATCCGGCGGAACTGCCACAGATCCCGGTCACCCGGGTCGGTGCTCTGGTCGGCGATGATCGGTCCGGACGGCGCGTGCGGCACGAACGTCCTCGTGAGTGCCTCGAGGGTTCGCGGATCCGGCGCCGTCAGGCTCAACAGCCGATCCGGCCAGACGTCGGGCTGGTAGTCCCGCCAGAACGCATACTGATCCGGGCGGTCGATCGTGTGGTCCTCGCCGTCGCGGTGCTCGACCGCCAGGACCCATGAGAACGCCTGCTGGTTGAGTGGCTGAGCGTCGGCAGGCGCGCTCGGCTCGCCCGTGTCCGACTGCGCCTCGAAACCCGTCACGTGCTCGACCTCGGCCAGCGGCAGGAGGTCACCGAGCTCGGTCGCGTCGAGCACGTACGGCGCTTCGATCCGCACGCGGTCCCCGGACCGGTCCGCCACCGTGACCGCGGCGATCCGGTCGCCGTCGACGTGGGCGTCCACGGCCCGATGACCGGTCAGGACCCGCAGCGAGCCCGCCGACCGATACGGCGTCAGCATGCCCTCGAGCACGGCGAGGGCGACCCGCGGCTCATGGCACAACCGGCCCACGCGGCCCAGGCCCGGGTTCAGGTCAGCACGCCGCCGCGCGTGCGACGTCAGCGGGTACCAGGTGCGGTAGTACTCCCGGACCCCCTCGCGAAAGGCCCGATAGGAGCGGGTGCAGCCGAACTGCTCGATCCAGGTGTGCTCGTCCGGTGGGACCGCCTGGCTGGTGAGCTGCCCGCCGAGCCAGTCGTACTCCTCGGTGACGATCACCGACCGGCCGCGACGCAGCGCCGCGAGAGCCGCGGCGACACCGCCCACACCTCCCCCGACGATCAGGATGTCGGCCCGGAGGGCTCGTTCACTACTCACGTGGTCTGCTCCTGTGGTTCCTGGAACGGCAGGTCGACGCCCTCCAGGTCGTGGGCCGCGGCCAGCAGCCCCCTCGTGTAGGGGTGTGACGGCGACGTGAACACCTGCTCGGCCGAGGTGCACTCGACCAGTTCGCCCTTCTTCATCACCGCGACCCGGTCCGCGATCTGTCGCACCACGGCCAGGTCGTGGGTGATGAACAGGATCGACAGGTCACGGGAGTTCTGCAGATCGACGAGCAGCCGGAGGATCTGTGACTGGACCGAGACGTCCAACGCCGACACCGCCTCGTCGCACACCAGCAGCCGCGGCCGCAACGCCAGGGCTCGCGCGATGCTGACCCGCTGCCGCTGACCTCCGGAAAGCGCAGACGGGCGACGGTTCGCGACGCCCTCGTCCAGGCCGACGTCGGCGAGCATCTCCCCCAGCGCCTGGCGGCGGTCGCCGGTGGGCGCCACGGCGGGATGGACCTTCCACGCCTCGCGGATGATCGAGCCCACCGTCATCCGCGGGTTCAGCGACGAGCCCGGATCCTGGAACACCATCTGGATGGCGCGTTGCAGCTCGGCCGGCCGCTTGTCGATCGGCCCGAGCTCCCGGCCCTCGTAGGTGATCGTCCCCTCCTGGGCTCCGACCAGTCCCAGCGCGCAACGCGCGACGGTCGACTTGCCCGATCCGGACTCGCCGACCAGCGCCAGAGTCTCCCGCGCATGGATGTCGAAGCTGACGCCGTCGACGGCCTGGACGATCCTCCGGGCGCCACGCAGCGACTGCCGCGGTCCGGGGAAGGACACCCGCAGGTCGCGGACCTGCAGGACGGTGGCCGCCGAGCTCATGACGCCACCTCGCCGGCGAAGTGACAGGCGCTGAACCGGCCCGGCTCGACCTCGCGCAGCTCGGGCACGTCGCTCCGGCAGCGGTCCTGCGCCATCGGGCAGCGCGGGTGGAACGCGCACCCGGCCGGCCGGTCGAACGGATTGGCCGGGGTGCCCCGGAGCGGCTCGGCGATCGCGCTCTTCGTACTGACCGCCGGCACGTTGTTGGCCAGTGCCCGCGTGTACGGATGGCGCGGGTGCGCCAGGACCTCGTCCGCCGGACCGCGTTCGGCCACGCGGCCGGCGTACATGACGACCACCTCGTCGGCCACGTGCGCCATGACCCGCAGGTCGTGGCTCACGAGCAGCATCGCCATGCCCTCCTGCTCGCGAAGATCCGCCAGCAGACGGAGGATGCGCGCCTGGGTGGTCACGTCCAGCGCCGTCGTCGGCTCGTCGGCGATGATCAGCTGTGGCTCGCCCGCGAGCGCCATCGCGATCATGACCCGCTGCCGCAGCCCGCCGGACATCTGATGCGGATACATGTCGATCCGCTGCTGCGGCTCCGGGATTCCCGCCCGATCGAAGAGCTCGAGGACCCTGGCTCTGACCTGCTGACGCGACATGCCACCGCGCCGGAGGATCTCGCCGACCTGCTTCCCGACGGTCTGGATCGGGTTCAGAGCCGCCAGCGGGTCCTGGAAGATCACGCCGATCTCCCGTCCGCGGACCTGCCGGAGCCGAGCCGGCGCGGCGGCCAGCAGGTCCTCGGTCCTCCACCGGACGCGACCCGCCGTCCTGGCTCCCGGCGGCAGCAGCCCGACGATGGACATCGCACTCATCGTCTTGCCGCTGCCGGACTCCCCGATGAGACCGGTCGTGCGGCCGGCGTCCACGGAGAAGGACACCGAGTCGATCACGGTTCCCGTCGTGGCCCCCGCGGACAGGACGACCTCGAGCTCTTCCACCTGGAGCAGGGGTGCTCCGGGCGGAGGATTCGCGTCGCCTGCCACGGGCGCCACGGCGGTGTGTTGGTGCAGGTCAGTCACTCGGAGACCGTGACCTTCGCGAAGTCCGGCAAACCGTCGGAGGCGAGCTCGAGACCCTCGACGGAGTTCCGCCACGCGTACGGCTGCTCGACGAACATCGGGTACATGCCCACCGCGTCGTTCCAGATGATCTCCGTCGCCTGGGCGTACAGGTCCTCCCGCTCGGCGGTGTCGGTGCTCGACCCCGCTGCGGCCAGGAGCTGATCGAGCTCGTCGTTGCAGTAGCCGGTACGGCCGGCGGCGCAGGGATACAGCCGGCCGAGATTGGTCGCGGCGTCGTAGCCCTGGGAGCCGATCTGCTGGAGGTTGAGGTCCCAGTTCATGGCGAGCAGGTCCTCGAGGAAGATGGCCTGCTCCTTCTCCAGTGGCTCCGCCGTCACCCCGATCTCGGCCAGGTCGGACACGACGGCCTGCACGAACTGGCGGAAGTTCGGTTGCGAGAACTGGAAGCGGATCGTGGTGTTCTCGTAGTCGAATCCCGCCGCGTCGAGCGCCGCCTTGGCGGCCTCGGCGTCGTACTGCACGGGCTCCTGCGGCGCATAACCCAACACGGCCGGGCTGACCACCGAGTCGGCGGGCGTCCCCGTCTCGGGGTACAGCGAGGTGATGATCGACTCGAAGTCGACCGCTTGCCACAGCGCCCGCCGGACGGCCGGGTCCTGCAGCGCCGGCACGGAGCTGTTCATCCACATCGTCATGACGCCGGGGCTCGGTACGCTCTCGACGGTGAGGTTGGAGTCGGACTTGAGCTGGCCGATCTGGTCGTCGGGCATGCTCCACGTCACGTCGACCTCGCCGGTCTGCAACGCCGTCATCCGGGCAGCCACCTCGGGGATCGACTGGAACTCCAGCGATTCCAGTTCCGGCTCGCCGTCCCAGTAGCCGGGGTTCGGCGCGAGCTGGAGCGACTGCCCCGGCTCGAACGACTCGACCACGAAAGGCCCGGAGCCCACCGGGTCCAGGAAGAACGCCTCGTCCGTCGCGCTCTGTGGCGTGACGAAGAACGACGAGATCTTGCCGAGGAACGCGGCGTCCGGTGTCGGTGACGTGAAGACCACGGTCGTCTCGTCCGGCGCGGCGACCGTGTAGCCCCCGAAGTTGCCTGCCAGCGGTCCCTCACCTGCGAGGACGCGCTCGAACGAGGCGACCACGTCCTGGGCCGTCACCGGAGTGCCGTCGGAGTACTCGACGCCCTCGCGCAGGGTGAAGGTCCACTCGCTGGCGTCCTCGTTGGAGGTCCACTCGGTGGCCAGCTCGCCCTCGAACTCACCTTCGCCGACGCTGGTGACGAGCTGGCTGAAGATCGCCCGGGCCGCGAGTTGCGTGCCGCCGTCCATGCTCGCCGCACCGTGGGGATCGAGGTTCTCGATCGGGATCGGGCCGGCCACGGCCAGGTCGCCGCCGCCCGCGTCACCGGTCTCCGACGGGTCGTCGGACGAGCAGGCCGCCGCGACGACGACCAGTGCGACGGTGCCTGCGACCGCGGTCAGCGATCGCCTCGTGGGAAGTCTCATGGCAGGAGGTCCTTTCATCGTGTGGACGTGGGGACGCGGTGCACTCAGTCGCGAGTGCGGGTGAACCGCCGGGTGAGCTTGTCCCCGACCAGCCCGATGCAGATCACGAGGACGGTGAGGGCGAGACCCGGGAACACCGTGATCCACCAGGCGGTGGCGAGGTACTCCCGGCCGTTGGCGATGGCCTGTCCCCACGACACGACGTGGGGCGGCAGACCCAGACCGAGGAAGCTGAGGGCTGCCTCGGCCAGCACGGCCGAGGCGAGCTCGATGGTGGCCAGCGCGATGACCGACCCGGCCAGGAACGGCACGATGTGCCGGGTGAGCGTTGCGGTCCTGGACACGCCCATGATCCGGGCGGCGTCGACCCAGTCACGTTCTCGCGTGGACATCGTGATGCTGCGCGACAACCGGGCGAAGCCGACCCAGCCACCGACCGACAGGGCAATGATCACGACGTGCATGCCGCGCTCGAGCAGGCCGGCGATGACGATCGCGAGCAGGATGCCGGGGAAGGCCATCAGGACGTCGATGGTTCGCGAGATCGCCGCGTCCGGCAGCCTGCCGAAGTAGCCCGCGATCGCACCCAGGGCCACACCCAGGGTGGAGCACACCGCCACGACCGCGATACCGATGATGAACGAGGTCCGGGCACCGTAGACGACCTGGGCCCACACGTCGCGGCCGACCGCGTCGGTACCGAGCCACGCAGTCCCGTACCGGGTCTCCGAGCCCGGCGCGAGGAGGCGCTCGGTCACCTCCGTGGCGACGGGGTCGTAGTCGATCAGCAACGGACCGACGAGGGCTGCGAGCACGTAGATGCCGATGACGACGTACGGCACGACGGCCAGTGGTCGCCGGCGCGCGGTGCCGGCCACGACCGGGCTCGGCGCGGGCTCCGCGGG
This sequence comes from Jiangellaceae bacterium, assembly GCA_036566745.1. Classification (GTDB taxonomy): domain Bacteria; phylum Actinomycetota; class Actinomycetes; order Jiangellales; family Jiangellaceae; genus DATCVR01. Next base: position 28,954 of record DATCVR010000139.1, read on the forward strand.
CTCGGCGAGCATGAGATCCGACTGACTCATCGACGCGCCTCCAGACGGATCCGTGGATCGAGCTTGGCGTTGACGACGTCGGCGGCGAGATTGAGGACGATCACGCAGATGGCGATGAGAACGGTCGCTGCCTGGACGACCGCGTAGTCGCGATTCCCGACCGCGCTCACCAGGAGCGACCCGAGGCCCGGCCACGCGAACACCGTCTCGATCACCACCGCACCGCCGAGCAGCGTGCCGACCTGCAGGCCGATGACCGTGACCACGGGGATGAGGGAGTTCTTCAGGACATGGCCGCTGAGCACCTGGGTCTCGGTCAGGCCCTTCGCACGTGCGGTCTGGACCAAGGCCTCGGACATCGTCCCGGCGACGCTGCTACGTGTCATGCGGGCGACGAGCGCGGTGAACGGGATCGACAACGTGACGGCCGGCAGGACCAGGTTGGCGAAGCTCCCGCCGCCGGCGCTAGGCAGCACCTGGAGCTGCAGCGCGAAGATCAGGATGAACATGATCCCGATCCAGAACGGTGGCAGCGCCTGCATCCCCAGCGCGAACGTGGACACCACCCGGTCCAGCACGCCGCCGGGCCGGTGCCCGGCGATGACGCCGAGCACGAGGCCTGCGGTGATCGCGATCACCGTGGCCGCCACCGTGAGCTGGATCGTCGCGGGGAACCGCTCGACCACCGCGTCCATGGCCGGACGCCCGAACCGGTAGGACTCGCCGAAGTCGAGCCGGACGACATCGCCCAGGTACGAGAGGTACTGGACGAGCACCGACTGGTCGAGGCCCAGGGTGTGGCGCAGCGCCTCGATCTCTTCCGCCGTCGCGTCAGGACCGAGCGCGACCGTAGCCTGGTCACCCGGCGCGAGGCGGATCACCACGAAGACCGCGGTGACGACGCCCCAGATCGTGAGCAGTCCGATCGCCAGCCGTTTCGCGAGGAAGTAGGTCACCGCGGCGATCCCTCCCCCGGCGGATCCGCGACGGAGTCGCCGGCCACCTGTGTACAGGCGACGTACATCTGGCGCGGCTCGCCGTCGTCGGCGTCGAGCAGCTCCAGAAGCAGCCGCACCGCCTCGCGACCCATCACCTCGCGGGGCACGGCGTAGCGGGTCCAGTCGCGCTCGGAGCCGGCGCTGCGTGGAGGGTCGCCGAGGGAGATGACGGAGCAGTCCTGAGGGATCCTGACTCCCGCCTCGGCGGCCGCCCGCTCGACGGCGACGATCGAGCTGTCGTCCTCGCTGGGCTCCACGAGCAACGCGGTGATCCCGGCCGTCCGCCATTCGCCGAGCAGCGCGCCGGTGATCGACGCGGGCCCTTCGACCGGATGGACGAGGACCTGGTCGTCGGCGATCGCGGCATCCTCGAGCCCCTGCCGGAAGCCGGTCTCGCGGTCCTGGGTGGGCTCCTGCGCGTCGGTCACCGTGAGGTACGCCAGCCGCCGGTGCCCACGCTCGGCGAGCAGCCGGACCATGTCGCGAGTGGCGCCGACGTAGTCCGCGGCCACGTACGACACGTCCTTGCCCGGAACCTCACGTCGTCCGATGAAGACGAACGGGAAGTCCTCGCGGAGGAGCCCCGCCAGGTCGTCGTGGTGGAGGTGGCGTCCGAGCAGAACGCAGCCGTCGGCGACCTTGAGCCGATTGACGCCGCCGGCGTAGATGCGACGGTCGCCGCCCGAGGAGGCCGAGCTGAAGAGCAGGAGGTCGTAGCCGTAGTCGGCGGTGGCCTCCTCCACACCGAGCAGGAACGGGAAGTAGAAGTCACGCTGATCAACCGGGAAGACCGGTTCGAAGGTGTACACACCAAGCATCCGGTTGCGCCCGCCCTTCAGGCTGCGCGCCGAGGGGTTGACCGCGTAACCGAGTTCGGCAGCCGCCTCCAGCACGGCCCGTCGCGTGTGCTCGGCGACCAGATCGCTCGCAGCGCCGCCGCTCACGACGAGCGAGACCGTCGCCTGGGAGACGCCGACGTGCCGGGCAATGTCCACCTGAGTGGGTCGGCGTCGTCGCGCTGCCATGTGAAGGCTCGCCTCGTCTCTTAATACGTATGAAGAACGATGAAGCGTTACGTTACGGACAGATGTCGTCCGGCGTCAAGGGATTGCCGTCGGCTCAGTCCCGCTGCGCGTGGAGCACGGTTCGCTGCAGGAACCTGGTCGTTTCGGCGGTCGTCAGCTCGAAGTGCGCGTCGCTGGCGCCGGCCGGGTGGCGCACGCCCGAGGCGACCGGATTGAAGAATCCGTGCCGCTGACCCGGGTAGAGCACGATCTCCGCGGGTCCGCCGCCGCGCCGCCACACCTCGTCGACGAGCTCGATCGAGTTCTGGTGGTGCACCACGGCGTCGGCCGTGCCGTGCATGATCAACGCTGGCGGAAAGTCAGCCGTGACGTGGTGCCGTGGCGAATACCGCCTGGACTGCTCGTCGCTGTCGAAGCAGTCGCGCCCGAACCCGGCCGGGAACTCCGCGGTCGTGTCGGTGACCGGGTTGAGCAGCACGAGCGCCGCCGGCCGATGCCTCGGTCTCGCGGCCGGCAGGTCGAGGACCGCGGTCGCCAGGGCGAGGTGGCCACCGGCCGATCCGCCGACGGCCACGATGCGCGTCGGGTCGGCCCCGATGTCGCCCGCCGACTCGACGATCGCGTTCATGGCATCGACCGCATCGGCGGTGGCGCCGACCGGTCCGTCGAGCCGGTACTCGACCAGCACCGCGGCCATGCCGAGGGTGGCGAGCCGCTCGGCCTGAGGCAGGAACTGCCGCCAGGTCCCGCTGAGCCATCCGCCGCCGTGGTAGAACACGGCAGTCGGCACCGGCCGGTCGAGCGACACCCGCGGCGGCACGACGTGAAGAGCGAGAGTCCGGTCGCCGACAGACTTGTAGGGGATCTCACGCACGAGCGTCGATTATGCGCGACACACCGCTGCGCGGCCGTCAGCCCGGCCAGACGTCGGCCAGGGAAAGGAGCATGATGACCGATCCGGCACCCGAGCGGACCAGGCCGAACATCGTTCTCGTCGTGATGGACGACCTCGGCTACGGCGACTTCGGTTGCATGGGGAACCCGCTTCTGAACACGCC
>DATCVR010000140.1:0-3808 GCA_036566745.1 Jiangellaceae bacterium
CGACGTCGCAGCCGCTGCACCTCGGTGATCAACCGTGGATCCGGACCTCCGACATGCCCCAGCAGCGCCTTCGCCATTGCAGGTGCCCTCCACAAGGCTGATTTGGATCTGTCACTCAGATCGGTGTCGTCAGTAGCCGCCGCGACGGGCCCAGCACATGCCGAACTCACATCTCGCAGCGATATATCAAGGATCGCACTACCGCCCGTCAGGGTCAACATCAACGCTGGTCGGCTGTGGACAGGGCGGCCCACCCGGGCGCCGGGGTCATCCCGTGGTGAACCCGCTCAAGCCCTCGGACTCGCTCCAGTCGACGCTCATCCGATCGACGAGGCCCGGCCGGCCGGGATCGGCACGGAGGGCGTCCACCAGCGCCTCGCAGGCCTCCCGGGGTCCCTCGGCGACGACCTCGACGCTGCCGTCGGCGAGGTTCACCGCGCTCCCGGCCAGTCCGAGCCCGAGCGCCGACCGGCGGGCGAACCACCGAAACCCGACGCCCTGGACCTGGCCGGTCACCCGCGCCCGCATGCGCACGCTCACCAGTGGCCCCGGCGGGGTCGCGGCTGACAATGCGGACAGGTGTAGGACGAGCGGTTCATGAACGGATCACGCCGGATCGGCGTCCCGCACCGGCGGCACGGCTCGCCCTCGCGCCCGTACGCCTGCAGCGACCGGTCGAAGTAGCCGCTCTCGCCGTTGACGTTGACGTAGAGGCTGTCGAACGATGTGCCGCCCTCGGCCAGCGCCGCCGACATGACCACACCGACCGCCTCGATCAGCCGGGAGACCTCGGCTCGGGTGAGCGTCTCGGTGGGGCGGGCGTAGTGGAGACGGGCCCGCCACAACGCCTCGTCGGCGTAGATGTTGCCCACGCCGGAGATGAGCGACTGGTCGAGCAGGGCACGCTTGATGCCGGTACGGCGGGCGTGCAGCGACCGGTAGAGCGCTGCGGGGTCGAAGTCCGGGTCGAGCGGATCGAGGCCGATGTGTGTGATGCCGGCCGGGATGCCGTCGTCGTCGATCGCCACCACGGCCAGGCCGCCGAACGTGCGCTGGTCGACGAAGCGCAGCTCAGGCCCGTCGTCGGCGAACCGGATCCGCACCCGGAGATGCGTCTCGTCGGGGACCGATGCCGGCTGGAGCAGGAGCTGGCCACTCATGCCGAGGTGCCCGAGAACGGCGCGTCCGTCCTCCAGGGCCAGCCAGAGGTACTTGCCGCGGCGACGCACCTCGACGGGACGGGCGCCGCTGAGCGATGCGGCGAAATCGGCCGCTCCGGCGAGGTGTCGGCGGACGGCGCGCGGATGGAGGACGTCGACGCTGTGGATCTGCCGCCCGAGGACGTGCGCCTCCAGGCCGCGCCGGACGACCTCGACCTCGGGGAGCTCGGGCACGTGCGGAGTCAGCCCGCGGAGGAGGTCTCGGACGAGGTTCCGGCCTCCGCGGCGTCGACACCGGCGTTGAGCGCGACCCAGGCCGACTCGGCGGCCCGCGCCTCAGCCTCCTTCTTGCTGCGCCCCTGGCCGGAGCCGTGGACCGCGCCGGTCAGCACGACCTCGGCGGTGAAGATCTTGGCGTGGTCGGGGCCTTCCTCGCTCACCCGGTACTCGGGCACGCCGAGGGAGTGGCGCGAGGTGAACTCCTGCAGCGAGGTCTTCCAGTCCAGGCCCGCGCCGAGCGACTCGGAGGCGTCGATGAGCCGGTCGACCAGCCGGTGGACGAAGCTGGAGGCCACCTCGATGCCGCCGTCGAGATAGACGGCACCGATGAGCGCCTCGACGGTGTCGGCGAGGATGGAGGACTTGTCGCGCCCGCCGGTGGTCTCCTCGCCCCGGCCCAGGCGGACGAACTCGCCGAGGTCGAGCTCACGGCCGACCTCGGCGAGCGCACGCATGTTGACCACGGCGGCCCGGAGCTTCGCCAGCTGTCCCTCGGAGAGGTCGGGATGGCGGCGGAAGAGCGCGTCGGTGACGACGAGCCCCAGCACGGAGTCGCCCAGGAACTCGAGCCGCTCGTTGGTGGGCAGCCCGCCGTGCTCGTACGCGTACGAGCGGTGGGTGAGCGCCCGGAGCAGCAACTCACCGTCGACGGGCAGGCCGAGGCGACTCTCGAGCAAGCTGAGAGCTGGGGCTTCGGCCGTCATCGCGATACTCGCGACGAGGTCAGGCGTCGCCGACCTGGCGGCCGTTGTACTCGCGGAACAGCGCAGTGCCCTGCGAGTCCTCGACCACGTGGGCACGGTGCGCGACGACCCAGGTGGTACGGCCGTTCTCGGTCCGCTTCTGGATCTGGGGCAGCTTCGCCTTCCACTGCGCACGGCGGTGGCGGGTGTTGCTGCGCGACATCTTGCGCTTGGGGACGGCCACGGCTAGCTCTCCTCCGTCGGGCCGGCCCCTGGGCGATCAACAACAGGGCCGGACTCGGTGTTCTGGTTCTCGTCGGCAAGCAGCCCGGTCAGGGCCGCCCACCGTGGGTCGGTGGTGTCGTGCGTGTGTGTCGGGTCGTCCGCCAGCCGCGCTCCGCACAGGGAGCACAGGCCTGGACAGTCGTCCCGGCACACCGGGGCTTGCGGGAGTGCGAGCACCACCGCGTCGCGTACCGGCTGGTCGAGGTCGATCAGCTCGCCCTCGACGTGCAGGTCGTCCTCACCGGCGGCGGAGTCGGGGTCGTCGGCGTAGGCGTACAGCTCCTGGAGGTCGACGACGATCTCGCCACCGACGGGGTCCAGGCACCGCGCGCATTCGCCGGCGAACGTCGCCCGCGCCGTTCCCGACACGAGCACACCCTCCATGACCGACTCGAGCCGCAGATCGAGCTCGACGTCGCTCCCTTCGGGTACCCCGACCACACCGTCGAGCTCGAGGTCAGCAGGCGCGGCCAGGGAGCGCGTGACCCGCTGCATCGAACCGGGGCGCCGGCCGAGCTCGTGAATGTCGAGCACGAACGGTGCTCGCGGATCGAGGGTGCTCAGCGTGGTCAACTCTCGTACTGGTGCGGGCATGCCGATCTCGGCCCCGACGTGAGGCCGACGACTCAGGGTACTAGATGGGTCGTCCGATCCCAACTTCGCCGGTGGTCACGCCTCGGTGGTGGCGTCGGCGCCCTGTGGCAGCATCGGCGGCGTCTCCGTGCCGGGCCCGAGCTCCTCGTATGGCGTGGTGCGGCGGAGGCGTTCGCGTCCGGACCTCGCGGTGTCGGCGATGCGCTCGGCGGCCAGCTCGAGGTGGGCGAGCTTGGCATCGAGGTAGTCGTCGGCGTCGCGGCGCGCGGCCATGGCCTCTTCCTGAGCCTGCCCTCGGAGCCGGCCGGCGTCCTCGCGGGCCACCGCGAGCACGGTGTGGTCGGCCACCAGCCGCGCCTGCTCGGCCCGGGCCTTGTCGACCAGGCGCTCGGCGTTGCCGCGGGCCTCGGCCAGCAGGGCCTCGCGCTGGGCGAGCACGGCGTCGGCCGCGCTGAGGTTGTCGGGCAGGCGCTGGTGCAGCTCGTCGAGCAGCCGCAGCAGCTCGGCCTTGTTCACCAGCACCGACGACGACAGCGGCATGGAGCGAGCCGACTCCACCAGGTCGACGATCTCGGTGATCTTCTCGTGGACTTCCATCAAGGTCCCCCTTGCTTGACCCGCCCGGCCACGTCAGTGACCGGACTCGCCGGCGTCGTCCAGCCGATCGCGCAGGCGTCGGACGACGGCGTCGGGCACGAGCCCGGCGACGTCACCGCCGTAGGAGGCAACCTCTTTGACCAGGCTGGACGACAGATAGGAGTACTCGGGGTTGGTCGCGACGAACAGTGTCTCGAGCCCGCTGAGGCG
>DATCVR010000141.1:0-59375 GCA_036566745.1 Jiangellaceae bacterium
ATCCCCTGGATCGCTCACCGATCCGCCCGATGGCCGCGATGATCGCCGCGCTCAAGCACTTGGAGAAGGCCGTGCTCGGCGCCGAATGGACCGAAGGGATCGTGCTGCGCTACGGCGCATTCTACGGACCCGGGACCTCCATGGCGCCAGGGTCCGAGCAGTTCGAGTTGATCCGCAAGCGCAAGTTCCCGGTCGTCGGCGACGGCGGCGGGGTGTGGTCGTTCGTCCACACCGCCGATGCCGCTGAGGCCACGGTCGCAGCTGTGGAGAAGGGTGGCCGCGGTGTATACAACATCGTCGATGACGAGCCCGCCCCGGTCGCCGTGTGGTTGCCGGCTCTGGCGGAGATGCTGGGCGCGAAGAAGCCGATGCACGTACCGCGGTTCATCGGGCGGCTGGCCGCCGGACCAGCCGGCGTCGTGCTCATGACGGAGCTGCGCGGCGCATCCAACGCCAAGGCCAAGCGCGACCTGGGTTGGCACCCCGCACATCCCAGCTGGCGACAAGGGCTCCTGGGGTGACCCTGCGGAGATCGGAGTCCTCGTCCGAGGCAACCCGAGGCGCAGCCATGATCAGCCGAGGCTGGTCTCCGCAGGGCGCCGTGCTCGAAGGAGGGGAGGACGAGCTGTCGCGTGGTGCACTCGTCGAGGGCTCACGTTCGGCTCAGGACAACTCCGACCATCCCCTACCAGCCACAGGGCATGGGCTTCCATCGACCCAGTATGGAACGTGCTGCGAACAGCAACTCTAGAACTGGCTTCAATCCATGAATGAGGAAGTTGTTCCATGAGCAAGTCCGAATCCAGGACCGAAGGCAAGCGGAATGCTGGGCATCACCACGTCGAGGCAGGCCGGGCCCTCGTGGCAATCGGCGTCCTCGTGGCGCTGTGGTGCGCTGCCTTCGCCGCGATCAGCGTCTGGTTCGAGCTGACGAACTACTTCGCAGCCGGGCGATACGCCGACGACGATACGGCGATCTCAGTGGTGAACTGGTTCGTGGCCGTCCTCAAGCTGGCGGGGGTGGTCCTGGCCCTCCTAGCCGTCCACCCCCGACTCGTCGCACCCCGGACCGTCGGGACGCTGCTGTGGGCGGCATTTGCCACCGTCACGGTGTATGTCGCCGGCAGCATCACCCAGGCATTCGTCATGCTCGCCGGCATCGCCGGTAACGCTGACGAAGTCGACGCCTGGTCCGTCACGTACGTGCTTGCCTTCATGCTGGCAGCCGCGGGCTTCGGCGTCCTCGCGACCTCCCACTCGCGCCGGGCTGGGCTCGGCACTCGCATCAAGGTAATCGGTGCCTGCGGAGCACCCCTCGTGCTGGGAAGCGTCTTCGTCATCCTGCCGGCGATCCTCAGAGCAGTGGGCATGCTCTCGGCTTCCTCATAGTCGAGCATCTGCACTACGGGTGAGTCACCGAGGACGCAGAGCCCGAGGACGGCGTGCGCGTACTTGAGATCATTGGAGGTCGTCGCATCCCAACCGTCTCCGGGACCCCGCAGGTCACGAGCCGGAGGGCGCTGCCGAACCCGGCACAGAATCGTCCAGACGACCACGGGAACCGCGACCGATGCGCCGAATTCTGCTGACTCAGGCTGAGAGGCCATGCTCGTCTCCTGTTCTCAGGATCCGCACACAGCCTTTGACCAGCGGGTTTGGTGGAGCTGAGGGGATTCGAACCCCTGACCTTCTCATTGCGAACGGCCCGGACAGGCTTTCCCTCGTGCGGGAGACCTGTTGATGGCGTTGCATGCGGCCCATCGCGAGGCCCAAATTCATGGCGCGGGGGGCACCGGGGGGACACGTATCCCTCCTTGTCGGCTGGCCTCAGTTTGAGGCGTCGTCCTCATAGCTGCCGGTCTATGGGCGGAGTGGCCCGGGGCAAGGGTCGAGCTTGCTCGATCGCGTAGCGACTTGCCCTTGCGGCGGGCCAGGACGTTCAGAGAATGGCTGCTCTGAGGTCGGTGCCGGTGGTGAGCTTCCGAGACCAGCTCGTGGGATCCACGTCGGTCGCTTGCTTCCGGCCGCCCGGCGAGCCCGGAACGGCCGTAGGCCGCACGCCCGGCTCGTCCGGGCGGCGCGGCGCGCCTCGCGCGCCGCCTTGATCTCCAAGAGGTCAACTCGGCAACACTGACCGCCCAACACCCGAGCTAGGCGTCGAAGTCGTATCGCAGCACGTACACGGATGCGTCGAGGGTCATCTCGTTCAGCTCGACCGCTCGGCCGTCAGTGGTGAACGCCATGCGCGCGATGGTGATGACCGGGGTACCGGCGTCGAGCCCGAGCGTGGATGCCTCGTCGTCGGAGGGCATGCGTGCTCGGAGGTCTTCACGGAAGTGCGCTGGGGCTAGGTCGAGTTCGGCCAGGCGCGCGTACACGCCGCCTGCTCCTGTGTCCTTGTCCGCGATCGGCGTCCCGGCGGCGATCGACGCCGGAAGCGACGACACGGCCAGCATGACCGCACGGCCGTCGAGCAGGTACCGCCGATCACGAACGACGACCGACTCCCCCGCCTTCAGCCCGAGAGCATCGGCTACGTAGCCGCTCGCCTTGACCTGTCGGACCTTGATCTTGTCGACGGTCAGCGGTCGGTTGCCTTGCTCCGCATCCCAGATCCCCCGACCGGACGCCCACCGCTCCCGCGACAGCCGCGCGATGCCCTCACGCACGATCGGCTGGAAGTCCCGGACGAACACACCCGCGCCCTTGCGCGTCGTGGTCAAGCCCTCGTTCTGCAACACCGACAGAGCCTGCCGCGCGGTCATCCGCGCCACGCCGTACTGCTCCATGAGCGCGTTCTCACCTGGCAGCCGGTCCCCCGGCGCAAACGTGCCTGAGCCGATCGCCGACCGTAGCTCGTCGGCGATCAGGCGGTACTTCGCCCTGCCCTCTGCCTCTCTAGACACATTGCTCACGGTACTCGCGACGTCTGTCAGCGCAAACACGTGGGCGAGTCAGCGTTGACATCTCTAGAGATGTGCTTATGATGGGAGACATCTCTAGAGAGGCCGCACACGGTGGCCCGGAGACGAGAGGGGTCAGTCATGGCGATCACTGGTGGAATCCCGGTCGAGTTCGGTCAGGTGTTCCCGCACGGCGCGTTCGTGGTGGGTGCTGTCGAGCCGATCAACGACTTCGAGCGGTCGACGAAGGACAACCCGGTCCAGGACCGGGACAAGACCACGGGCATGCCGCTGTGGTCGGTGACGATCGTCGATGGCGACGAGGACGCCCGTAAGGGTCAGCAGGAGATCAGCGTCAAGATCGCGGCAGAGCACCAGCCGGTCCCGCCGGAGAAACTGGCCGGTCTGCCGTTCCGCCCGGTAGAGCTGACCGGGCTCGTGGTCATGCCGTGGATCGAGGATCGCGGCCCGAAGATGCGCGCCCGCCTGCAGTACTCGTACCGGGCGTCGGGGATGCAGAAGCCCGGTGGGAAGCCCGCCCCTGCTGGCAAGGACCAGGGCTGAGGCTCATAGACCGGTCCGGGGGCGGGCCTGGCGTCCAAACCGTCCGCCCCCGGACCTTCCAAACCACCCTCGTGAGGAAGGGGTTCAGCATGTCCAAGTCTAGAAGCCGTGGCCCTGCCCCGGCCGATCCGCTCGACACCCTGCCGATCTTCACCGTGATCGCTGGCACGCCGACCGACTTCGGCTGCCTGCTGTGTGCCGAGCCGACCGTGGACGAGCCTGGCGAGCTGTGCCAGGACTGCGCGGGCGGTGTCCTGACCGATCGGGTCGACCGCATGACCGGCATCACCAAGCGTCGTGGCCGTAGGGCGGTGGCGTGATGTTGGGGCGCGCTGCTGTGAAGGGTGCGGGTGGTCAGCAGTACGACGTGCCCGCCCCGGTGAAGTCCTCGCCGTGGTGGTGGTCGCTGACCAAGGCGCTCGTCCTCGCCCTAGTCGCTGGGCTCTGGTACGCGCTGAGCCACCCGGTGCTGACGGTTGCCACGGTGGCAACCCTGGTCCTGCTCGCACAATCCGGCCCGCTGGCCGTCGCCCTGACCTGGGTCGCCGCTGGTGCCGCGCTGATGGTGCTGCGGCACCTGCACCCGGCCTCGTTCGGGTTCATCACCTTCCGCGCTACGGCGTTCGTGCGTGGCGGATTCACCTACCGGCGACGGTGGGCTCAGGTGATGCACCTGTCCGGCCTCACCACGACGCTCGGCGCTGGCACCCGCTACGCCCCGCAGATCGTCCGGCTACGCGTCGACGAGCACACCGACCGGGTCCGGGTGAAGCTCCTACCCGGTCAGACCCCGGACGTGTTCGAGTCCAAGGCCGACGAGCTCGCCCACGCCTTCGGAGCACAAGGCTGCCGCATCCGCGTCGACAAGCCCGGCGTGATCTGGCTCGACTTCGCCCGCCGTGACGCCCTCGCCGCCGTGGTGCCCGCCCTCGACCCGGCCGAGCTGGTCAACCTCGAAGCGCTCCCCATCGGCGTTCGCGAGAACGGCGCTCCCTGGCTCCTGCGGCTGCTCTACACCCACGTCTTGCTCGTAGGTGCGACCGGCGCGGGAAAGGGCTCGGTGCTGTGGTCACTCATCCGCGCACTCGGCCCGTCGATCCGTGACGGGATCACCCAGGTGTGGGCATGTGACCCCAAGGGCGGCATCGAACTGAGCGCGGGGCAGGGCATGTTCACCCGCTTCGCCTACCAGGCCGCGCAGATGGTTCAGCTCGTCGAGGACGCCGCCGCCCTCGTCGAGGAACGCGCCGCCCGCCTACGCGGAGTCGCCCGCACCGTCGTCCCGACCGTCACCGAGCCGCTCGTCGTGCTGGTCATCGACGAGCTGGCCTACCTGACCTCCTACATGTCCGACAAAGACCTCCGCAAACGCCTCGACGACGCCCTCCAGATCGTCCTATCCCAAGGCCGAGCCGTGGCCGTGTCCGTCGTCGGTGCCGTCCAGGACCCACGCAAGGAGGTCGTGAAGTACCGCGACCTGTTCCCCACCCGCATCGCGCTCCGGCTCACCGAAGCCAGCCAAGTCGCGCTCACCCTCGGCGACGGAGCCCACGAACGCGGAGCCGTCTGCGAACGCATCCCGCTGGCCACCCCCGGCGTCGGCTACGTCCTGCTCGAAGGCCACCGCGAACCCACCCGAGTCCGCGCCGCCTACGTCACCGACGACGACATCACCGCCATGGCCCGCGACTACCCCTGCGGCATCACCAAGTGGCGCATGACCAACCCCGGACAGGAGGCCGCGTGACCACGCCCAAGCCATCCGACACCGTCGCCCGGGACATCGCCGCCGCCGAAGGCGTCTGCGTCCGGCCGCTGCTGTCCAAGGTCACCGACACGACCACGGGTGAGGCCCGCACGGTGATCATGCCGTGCGGGTCCACCCGCGCCGCCGCCTGCCCAACCTGCGCGGACAAGGCGAGGCGTCTGCGGATACAGCAGTGCCGCGAGGGGTGGCACCTCGACGTCGACCCGCCCAAGCCCACCCGCAACGCTGGTCCGGCCAACGATGAGGCGCTCGAGGACGAGGACGCTGCGCGCCGTGTTCGGTCGACCAGGCGGCGCCAGGACGCCCCGAACCTGCCGAACCTGCCCATCGATGACCGCACCGTCGGGCACACCTACGAGGGCAACGACGGCCAGACCTACCGGCCCTCGATGTTCCTCACCCTCACCCTGCCGTCGTATGGGCGGGTGAAGGACGGCGTACCGGTCGACCCGGCCACCTACAGCTACCGGCGCGCCGCCCTAGATGCGCTGCACTTCCCGAAGCTGGTCGACCGGTTCTGGCAGAACCTGCGCCGTGCTACGGGCTACTCGGTGCAGTACTTCGCCACCGTGGAGCCCCAGAAGCGGCTAGCGGCGCATCTGCATGCCGCGATCCGGGGAGCCATCCCGCGCGCACTGCTGCGTCAGGTGGTCGAGGCCACCTACCACCAAGTCTGGTGGCCTGAGCATGACAAGCCCGTCTACACCGACGTCCTGCCGGTGTGGGACGAGTTGGCCGGCGCATACCTCGACCCAACGACCGGTGAAGTGCTGCCCACCTGGGATCAGGCGCTCGACGCCATCGACGCCGACCCGGAAGCTCGCCCGGCGCACGTGATCCGCTTCGGCACCCAGGTCGACATGCAAGGCATCCTCGCCGGAACCAAAGCCGCCGACCGCCGCGTCGGGTACCTGACCAAGTATCTGGTCAAGGACATCAGCGAGGACATCACCGACGACCACGACGACGCCGCTCGCCGTGCCCACGTGGACAGGCTCGCTGCTGAGGTCCGGTGGCTGCCGTGCTCACCCACCTGCGCGAACTGGCTCCGCTACGGGGTCCAGCCGAAGAACGCCCGCGACGCACTCGTGCCGGGGTACTGCCGCTCGAAGGCGCATGACCGGCACCACCTCGGCCTCGGCGGTCGCCGCGTCCTCGTCTCCCGCCGCTGGACCGGCAAAACGCTGACCGAACACAAGGCCGACCGGGCCGCCGTCGTCCGCGAAGTCCTCGCCGCCGCCGGAATCGCCATTGACGATCACGACGAACTCTCCGCAACCGCCACCAGGCCCGACGGACAACCGCGGTTCATCTGGTCACCCGTCAACCCCGGCGACCCCGAAGGCCCCACCTACCTCCACCTCATCGCCGCCGCCATCCGCCAACGACACCGCTGGCGCGAGCAATACGAGCAAGCCAAAGCCGCTCTAGGGCCACCCGCAGATCTTTCGGCAACCCACCCACAACCCGCCGCCGATGCGGCCTGACATGAGAGGGATCACAACCGTGGATGAGTTCCTGACCAGCGAGGAAGTAGCGGGCTGGCTTCGAGTCTCGCCCTCGACCCTCTGTCGGTGGCGACAGGTCGGCCAGGGTCCCCGCGTCACGTGGCTGTCGTCGTCCTGCCCTCGGTACCGGAAGGTCGACGTTGACTCGTGGCTGCGGAAGGTGGCGGCATGAGCGTCAGCAAGACCGAGAACGGCCGCTTCCGGGCGAAGTTGAAGAGCGGCCGGGTCGACGTCGCCTCGAAGGTGTTCGACACGCGCCGTGAAGCGAATGCCTGGCTCGATCGGGAGCGTGCAGCCCTGGCGGGCGGTGTCGACCCCCGCGCTGGTCGGGAGCGGGTCCGTGACGCGTTGGTCCGCTGGCTGGAAGTGCGCCGAACGACGGTGGCCAGGAAGACCTACAAGGCTGACGCCGACCTGCATCGTCTGATGCCGACCGCGATGCAGGCTCTGCAACTTTCGGCAGTGTCCGGCCGCGAGGTGTCGCGATCGTTTGTGACGCTCCTGTCCGGTGGGCTCTCGGAGACGTCCGTAGTTCGCTACCGGGCGAGCCTGTCGGCGTTCTTTGCCTGGTGCGTCCAAGAGAAGTTGATCGTGGCTAACCCGGTGACCGGGACCGCCGTGCCGAAGTCCTCGGACGAGACGACGGAGATGTTGCCGTTCACCGAGGATGAGCTTGAGGCGGCGTATCTGCAGTGGCGCAAGGCCGATCCGCATCTTGCCGACGTCCTGCTGGTGCTTGGGTGGACCGGGTTGCGCTGGGCGGAGGCTCGGGCGCTCACTGTCGGTGATGTCATGCGCGTTCCGTCTCCACGTCTCCAGGTGCGCCGCTCGGCTCCGGAAGGCGTCGCCACGAAGGCCACGAAGGGTCGCCGGTCGCGGCGCGTGCCCCTGGCTGATCGGGTTCTCCCGCTTGTGGAGCGCATGGCTTCGGGCAAGGGGCCGACTGATCTGCTGTTGACGACATCGCGGGGCGCTCGGTTGCATCGCTCGGCGGTGCTCCGGTCGGTCAAGTGGGAGCCGAGGAATCTACCCCGCTCGACCAAGCCCGATCCGGATAGCGGGACGGGGGCGGGACGACGGATTCACGACCTCCGCCACACGGCTGCGTGCCTGTGGTTGACGCGCCGGGTTGACGTCGGAACGGTGCAGGCGTGGATGGGGCACGAGTCGATCGCGACGACGAATCGGTACCTGCACTACCTGGGGACGGACGCCGACAACGCCGGTCTGGCCAGACTGAATGCAGAGCGTGGGGGGCATCAGGGGGGCACTGCGCAGGCGAGGGAGTGACCTCTGACGACGAAACCCCGGCCCTGTTCCAGCGTTTGTGCTGGCGGGCCGGGGTTTGTGCGTGGTGGAGCTGAGGGGATTCGAACCCCTGACCTTCTCATTGCGAACGAGACGCGCTACCAACTGCGCCACAGCCCCAGAAACAACGTCGGAACGATATCACCCGGGGGCCGTCGTTTCGAATCCGACCGGGCGAGGCACCCCGGGTCGTCCGGCGAGGAGGCGCCTTCTGGAGGGTTATCCACCCTTCGCTATGCGTCGAAGGGTGGATAACCCTCCAGAAGGGGCGCGAAGCTCAGTCGCCGACGGCGCGGCGGTGCTCCTCGTATCCCTCGTCGTCGGCCTCGTCGGCGGCCGGCTGGCTGGGCGGCGCCACGATGGGCCCGGCCGGATCGAGGCGGCCGGAAGTCCACGAGCCGGGCTGGGTCAGGTCGATGGTGCGAGCGACCCGCGGCGCCATCGGCTTGGTCAGATAGGTCGGGAGCGGCACCGGCGAGGGCTGCCAGGCGTCCGGGTCGACCTGCTCGAACACCGGATCGTCGAGGACCGCGATGCGCATGCCGGGCTCGGTCTCGGCCTCGGGCTCGTCGTCGACGACCGCGACCTCCGGGGCCCGGAGCGCGCGACGCAACCGCTCCCGACGCCGAGCCTGGACGACCGCGGCTCGCCGGGCGAGGAACACGAAGCCGGCCACGACCGCTCCCGCCGCGACGAGTGACCAGGCCGGCGCCCGGCCGATCGCGACCGCCACGCCCACGACCATCGTGACGAGCATCAGTACGGCCAGGGCCCTCCGGCGCTGGCGCGCGGCCCTCGCGAAGGCCAGATCGAGTTCGCGCCCGGCGTCGGCTTGGGCGCCGGGCGCCTCGCGGCGATCGTCGCGAACCTCCGGGGCCGTGCCCGCGCGATCCGTGCCCGCGCGATCCATGCCCGCGCGATCCATGCTCGCCCGGTCCGTGCCGGCGGCCACCCCCACCGTCAGCCCGTCCGCCTCGCCCCGCAGGACGGTGTGGTCGGCCGCGGCCGGGCGGTGAGCGGCGTGGATCTGACCGGATCGGCGCCGCAGCACTCGGACACCACGGGCCTCGTCGATCTCGCGGGCCCGCTCGACCTCTTCGTTCCGCCGGACCCACCGGGGTACGAGCACAGCGGCCCACCCAGCGACGATCGCTGCGTAGATCAGTCCGCTGTACCCCACGAGATCAGACGCTACGGGGCTCGACGCCGCAGCCGGTGGACCTGAGCCGGTGTGTCGCCGGTAACGGATGTGGCGTATGTGACTCAGACGAGTCACAAATCTATTTCGATCTTGGTGATGCTTGTGGTCCGGCGCGCTCGTTTGTCCAGTTCGTACCGCCACCTCGCGGTGATCGACGGCAGGTGCAACCCTCGCGAGCTGGTATGGACGCCCGCCGCACCGCGCCGGAGTCAGGGTGAGAGCTGCGACTCGCGCCAGCGCTGCAAGAGCCCGCCGGGCACATCCTCGATCGTGAGCGCGAACGAGCGGTGATCGCGCCAGCCGCCGTCGATGTGGAGGAACCGGGGACGCAGCCCCTCTTCGCGGAACCCCAGCTTCTCGACCACCCGCAGCGACGCGCGATTCTCCGGGCGGATGTTGACCTCGATCCGGTGCAGGCCTGCGGTGAAGAAGCAGTGGTCGACCGCCAGAGCCAGCGCCGTGGGAATGACGCCGCGCCCGGCCACCGCGGCATCGACCCAATACCCCACCGTGCCCATCCGCGCCGAGCCCCAGACGATGTTGGACACGTTGAGCTGCCCCACGACCCGGCCGTCGTAGGTGACCGCCCACGGCAGCCCGTCGTCCGCCCGCCCCTGCGCCGCGTACAGCCGCACCATCTGCCGGAAGCTCATCGCGAACGGCGGCGCCGGCGGGGGCGGGGTGGCCTCCCAGGGACGCAGCCACTCGGCATTGCGCGCCCGCACCTCCGTCCAGGCCCGGGCGTCGCGGAAGCGCAACGGACGCAGCCCGACCGGGCCGTCGGACAGCTCGACCGGCCAGCCGAGTCGTCGCGAGCTCATGACTCCTGCCCCGGGTGGTCGGCACCCCTCGGGTGATCGGCTCCGCCCAGCTGGTCGACCGCGTGGCCGAGTACCGGTGCGAGGACGGCCAGCGCGTCGCGCACGCCGCCAGTGGATCCGGGCAGGTTGACGACGAACGTGCGTCCCGCGCGCCCGGCCACGCCCCGCGACAGCACCGCGGCGGGCACGCCATGGGCCGCCCCGTAGGCGCGGATCGCCTCGGCCACGCCCGGGACCTCGGCGTCGAGCACCCGCCTCGTCATCTCGGGGGTGACGTCGGTGGGGCTCAGGCCGGTGCCGCCCGTGGTCACGATCACGTCGTACCTCCCGCGCAGGGCCGTACGCAAGGCCAGTTCGACCGGCTCACCGTCGGGGACCACCTCGGGCCCGTCGACCTCGGCCCCCAGCTCGCGGAGCCCGTCGGCGAGGATCGGGCCGCTGCGATCGTCGTAGGCGCCCGCTGCGGCGCGGGTGGAGACCGTGACGACCAGCGCCCTCACGACCGCCGCCAGGTGCCGGAGCGGCCGCCGGTCTTCTCCTCGACCCGGACGTCGGTGATGACCGCACCGCGATCGATCGCCTTGACCATGTCGACCACGGTGAGCGCGGCGGTGGCCACGGCGGTCAGTGCCTCCATCTCGACACCCGTACGGTCGGCGGTGCGCACGGTGGCCGAGATCTCGACGGCGTCGTCGGCGACCACGAGATCGACCTCGACACCGTGCAGCGCCAGCGGATGGCACAGCGGGACGAGTTCGGGGGTGCGCTTGGCGCCCTGGATGCCGGCGATGCGAGCCACCGCCAGCGCATCTCCCTTCGGCACGCCGTCGCTCCGCAACGCCTCGACGACCTGCGGCGACACGAGCACGCGGCCGCTGGCGCGGGCGGTGCGGACGGTGACGTCCTTCGCCGAGACGTCCACCATGCGGGCTGCGCCGGTGTCGTCGACGTGGGTGAGCCGCTCGGCCACGGGACTCAGTCCTTCCGTCGCTCGAGCACGACGGTGTCGACCACCTGGCCGGCCTCGACGTGGGTGACGTGTTCGGGGACCACGACCAGGGAGTTGGCGTAGGCGAGGTCGGCGATCAGGTGCGAGGCCTGGGCACCCAGGGGCGTGACGAGGTACGAGCCGTCCGGCGCGGGCTGGAGCCGGGCCCTGGCGAACTGGCGGCGCCCCTCGGGAGACCGCAGGCTCTGCTGGAGCACCGCCTTGACGCTCTGCCGGTGCAGCCGCGGCGATCCCAGCATCTTGCGGATCGCCGGGCGCACGAACACCTCGAACGAGACGAACGCGCTCACCGGGTTGCCCGGGAGGGTGAAGATCGGTGTGGACTCCTCGCCGATCGTGCCGAATCCCTGAGGCTTGCCCGGCTGCATGGCGACCTTGTCGAACTCGACGGTGCCGAGCGTGGACAGCACGTTCTTGACCACGTCGTACGCGCCGGCGCTGACGCCCCCGGTGGTGATGACGAGGTCGGCCCGGACCAGCTGCTCCTCGATGAGGCCGAGCAGGCGATCCTCGTCGTCGGCCACCGGAGCCACCCGATAGGCGATGGCGCCGGCCTCGCGCGCGGCGGCGGTCAGGGTGAACGAGTTGGAGTCGGTGATCTGGCCCGGGGCCAGCGGGAACCCGGGCTCGATGAGTTCGCTGCCGGTGGAGATGACGACGACCCGCGGCTTCGGGCGCACCTTCACGCGGTCGCGGCCCACGGCGGCGAGCAGGCCGATCTGGGGCGCGCCGAGGTAGGTGCCGGCGTTGAGCACGACGTCGCCGGCCCCGACGTCTCCCCCGGCCCGCCGGATGTAGGTGCCGTCGGTGACCGGGGTGGTGATGGCGACCCGAGCGGTGCCGCCGTCGGTGTGCTCGAGCTGGACCACGGCGTCGGCGCCCGAAGGCAGCGGTGCGCCGGTCATGATGCGTGCGGCCAACTTGGGCCCGATGGCGCTCACCCGGGTGTCGCCGGCCGCGATGTCGGCGACCACGGGCAGCCGGACCGGCTCGTCCTCGGTCGCTCCGACGGTGTCCTCGGCCCGGACCGCGTATCCGTCCATGGAGGAGTTGTCGAACTGCGGCAGCGGCCAAGGCGCCACGACGTCCTCGGTCAGCACGCAGCCGTGGGCATCGAGGAGCTGGACGTCGAGGGCCGGCAGCGGGCGGATCGCGGCCAGGACGTCCGAGAGGTGGTCGGCGACGCGTTTCACGCCGAGCCTCCGTCGACCGGACGGTCGTCCTCGGCCGGCAGGTCGGCGACGAACTCGCGCAGCCAGGACCGGAACGCCGGCCCGAGGTCGGTGCGGTCGCTGGCGAGTCGGACGGTGGTGCGGAGGTAGTCGAGGCGGTCGCCGGTGTCGTAACGGCGGCCGCGGAACACCACGGCTCGCACGCCGCCGCCGTCCTCGGCGGGCATCCCGGCGAGCGTCTTGAGCGCGTCGGTGAGCTGGATCTCGCCGCCGCGGCCGGGCTTGGTGTCGCGCAGCACGTCGAACGCCGCCGGGTCGAGAACGTAGCGGCCGATCACCGCATAGTTGCTGGGTGCGTCGCCGGTGTCGGGCTTCTCGATCAGGTCGGTGACCTCGACGACGTCGTCCTCGGGCCCGGGACGCACGGCGGCGCACCCGTAGAGGTGGATCTGCTCGGGCGCGACCTCGATGAGGGCGATGACGCTGCCGCCGTAGACCTGCTGGACCTCGAGCATCTTCGGCAGCAGCGGATCGCGGCGGTCGATGAGGTCGTCGCCGAGGAGCACCGCGAACGCTTCGTTCCCGACGTGCTTGGACGCGCAGAGCACCGCGTGGCCCAGGCCCTTCGGATCGCCCTGGCGCACCGAGTGGACGTCGGCGAGCACTTGCGACTTCTGGACCCGTTCGAGGCGATGGTTGTCGCCCTTCTTCTCGAGGGCGGCCTCGAGCTCCCACGCCCGGTCGAAGTGGTCCTCGACCGACTGCTTGTTGCGTCCGGTGACGAGCAGGACGTCGTCGAGACCGGCCGCGACCGCTTCCTCCACCACGTACTGGATGGCCGGCTTGTCGACCACCGGGAGCATCTCTTTGGGCGTGGCCTTGGTGGCCGGCAGGAACCGGGTGCCGAGCCCGGCAGCAGGGATGACGGCCTTCCGCACTGCCTTGGTGGGGGCGTTCATGGCGTCACCTTACAAAGAACGCCGTACGGTGGCCGGGTGCCCGACGCCATGCGTGCCGCGAAACAGGCCCTGCGCTCCCGGATCATCGCCAACAGGGCCGAGCTCAGCGCCCGTGAGCTGGGCGAACACGCACGCCATCTGCGCGATGTGCTCCTCGCCACCGACGAGTTGGGCACGGCCCGACGCGTGGCGGCGTACGTCTCGGTCGGCCGCGAGCCCGGCACCGGGCCCCTGCTGGAGGAGCTCAGCGAGCGCGGCGTCGAGGTGCTGCTCCCCCTGTTGCGGCCCGATCACGACCTCGACTGGGCCGCCTACGAAGGACCGGACGCTCTGGCCCCGGCCACCCGCGGCCTGCTCGAACCCACCGGCGACCCGCTGGGCACAGGGGCCGTCGCGGAGGCGGACGTGGTGCTCGTGCCGGCGCTCGCCGTCGACCGGCACGGTGCGCGCCTGGGACGCGGTGGCGGGTCCTACGACCGCATCCTGGCCCGGGTCGCGGGGCGGTCGTTCACCTGCGCCCTCCTCCACCATGGCGAGTTGCTCGACATGCCGGTGCCGCGGGAGCCCCACGACGTCCCGGTCGAGGCCGCGGCCACGCCGTCGGGGCTGCACCGCCTCCGCCCCTCCGGGTGAGAGCGGGGAGGAGCGTGAGCGGCTGAGGTCACGGGGTGGACGACTCGGGCGCCGTGAGCGTGAGCGTGTGCTCGCCCGCCTCGCGGATGCGCTCGTCGTCCCACAGCATCGGCAGCGTCCGGCCGGTCCTCCACAGCTCGGTCTGGTCGCCGTAGTGCTCCTGGTACGGGTGGCCACTGACGCCGGTGAGGTCGATCCAGCGCGAGGCGTCGAGGTCGGCCAGGTCGACGATCATGCGCATCGACGGCACCCAGTCGGTCTCGTACCCGTCGGCGGCGTCCCAGCCGTTCGCCTGCACCACCGACGTGCCGCCACCCACGTCGAACGGGCCGCGGTTGACCATGGCCTCCACGAGGCCGATGCCGGACGTGCCGAAGGTCTGGTCGGTGAGCGTGAGCGCGTGCAGGCGACCCCAGCTCCAGGTATCGGGGTTCTTGCCCTGGAGCCGGGTCATCTCGTCGCGAGCGTCCAGGACGGCCTGGACCAGGATGTCGTCGCGGGTCTCGACGATGCCCTCGGTGCTGATGTCGTCCCAGTACAGGTCGTGGGGCGAGCCCAGGAGCGTGCGCACCACCTCGAACCACCGGCCGCCGCCGTCGGGCCACTGGTCCTCGGGCAGCTCGTCGTGGAAGGTGAGCTCGAGGAGGTTGCGCCACACCGCGTTGAAGTAGGCGGCCGCGGCGGAGTCGGGGGGCTGTGAGTAGTCCCAGTCGGCCAGGAGGCGCAGCCCGTCGCCGTAGTAGCCCTCGGGCACCTGCATGTCGCGCAGATAGGGCACGAGGATCTCGGCCGCGGCGTTGTACGTGTCGAGCTGGATGTCGGCCATCGTGTCGGCGTCGACGTCGGAGCCGCCGCTCGTCGCCTCGTCCAGCAGGTGGCGGATCCGCCCGGCTCGGTGGCCGTAGTCGACGTCGTCGCCGAGCTGGTAGGGATAGGCCGGGCCGGTCACCCGCTGGTTGGCGGTGACGATCATGCCGTCGTCGGGGTTGAGGAGGCTGGGCAGGGCGTCGAACGGGATATATCCCGTCCACTCGTTCTCGCCGGTCCAGCCGGGCACCGGGTAGCGGCCGTCACCCGAGCGCCGGATCGGGATCCGGCCCGGTGCCTGGTAGCCGATGTTTCCCTCGACGTCCGCGTAGACGAGGTTCTGCGAGGGGACCTCGAAGATCGCGGCGGCGGCCCGGAAGGTGTTCCAGTCGGTGGCGCGGTCGAGGGCGAAGATCGCGTCGGCGGTGTGGCCGGGCTCCAGCGCGGTCCAGCGCAGCGCCACGGCGTATCCGTCGCCCCGCTCGGGTGGATCGCTCGTCCCGACCGGCGCGACCGCGCCCACCTCGCGCAGCTGGTCGTCGTGGTCGGAGATCAGTGGCCCGTGCACGGTCGAGCGGACGGTGATGGTGACGTCGTCGCCACCGGCCACCTCGATGGTCTCGGTGCGCCGCCGCAGTGCGATCTGCTCGTCGCCGAGCAGGTACGAGTCGCCTTCGACCTTCTCCAGGTAGAGATCCGTGACGTCCGCCCCGAGGTTCGTGAAGCCCCAGGCGATCTGGCCGTTGTGGCCGATGACGACCCCGGGCACGCCGGCGAAGGAGAAGCCGGCGACCTCGAACGGGCAGCTCGGACCGACGTCGCGGCAGTGCAGCCCGACCTGGTACCAGACCGAGGGCATGGACGGAGCGAGGTGCGGGTCGTTGGCCAGCATCGGCTCGCCGGTCTCGGTCTTGGATCCGTCGAGCACCCAGGAGTTCGAGCCGATGCCGTCGCCGGTGCCGAGCGGGGCGGGGGCGGCGTCGAGGGCGTCGGACGCGGAGCGGATCGCGTCGAGGGCGTCCGGACCGGCCCGCTCGGCGGCGGCGGTGGAGACCGACGCCGAGCTGGTCGTCAGGTCGGCGTCGGGCACGATGGGCGCACTGATCTGGTCCGAGAGCGGCGGATAGAGCTGCTCGACGCGCTCGCCCGGCAGGTCGGCCGAGAGCAGCGCCCGATCGACCTCGTCCTCCAGGTTGCCCCGCAGGTCCCACGCCATCGCCTTGAGCCAGGCCAGCGAGTCGACCGGGGTCCACTTCTCCGGCGCGGTGTCGCCGCCGGAGAGGCCGAGCAGGGTGTAGGCCAGCCCGAGTTCGCCGCCGGAACGGCCGTCGAGCCAGGCGTTCACGCCGTCGGCGTAGGACTCGAGGTAGCGCCGGGTGTCGGGGCTGAGCAGCGGAAGCTCCTGCTCGGCCACCTCGCGCCAGCCGAGCGTGCGCACGAAGGCGTCCGTCTCCACCTGGTCCTCGCCGAACAGCTCGGACAGCCGTCCCGAGGTGACGTGGCGGCGGAAGTCCATCTCCCAGAACCGGTCCTGGGCGGTGACGTAGCCCTGGGCCCGGAAGAGGTCCTCGGCGGTGTCGGCGTAGATCTGCGGGATGCCGTTGGCGTCCCGGATGATCTCGACGTCGCCGCTCAGCCGGGCGACCTCGGCGGCGCCGTCGTACTCGGGGAACGGGCGGCGCACCGACCACACCGACAACGCGGTGGCGGCCACCAGCGCGAGGACCACGACCCCGGCGAGGACCGAGATGCCGATGGCGATTCGACGACGAGTCACCGGCACAGGGTAGGTGACCGGTTCGGCGGCCCGGAGACCGGCGACAGGGTCATGGCCCCGGGCGTGACCAGTAAAGGCTCTTGCCTTTTCCGGCTAACAGCAAGCTCAGAGCCTTGTTCAGGGCCAGGTGACGTCCTAGCCTTGCGGATGTGCCGTACGTGCTGACGGTCGACCAACGCCACAGCCGGCGCGGGCGCGATCTCGTCGAGCATGCGCTCGACCTCCTCGCCGCCCGGGTGGCCGACCCCCTGCGCCCGTTCGAACGCACGGCGGGCGACGAGTTCCAGGGCATCGTCGCCGACCCACACCAGGCCCTCGACGCCGCGTTCGCCCTGCTGCGCGACGGCGCGTGGAGTGTCGGCATCGGCGCCGGGCCGGCCGACGAACCGCTGGGTCCCAGCGCCCGGTCCAGCCGGGGTCCGGTGTTCATCCGGGCCCGCGAAGCCCTCGACACGGCCAAGAACCGGCCCCATCACATCGCCGTCGTGGGCGCGGCGGACCCCGGCCACGACGCCGATGTCCTCGTCACACTTCTCGCCGCGTTGATCTCCCGCCGGACCGCGGCCGGATGGCAGGCTGTCGACATGATCGAGTCCGGACGCTCGGTGAGCGAGGCCGCGACGGCGCTCGGCATCACCCGGCAGGCCGTGGGCCAGCGGCTCGCGGTCGCCCTGTGGCAGCAGGAGCGCGACGCCCGCCCACTCGCCGCCCGGCTCCTCGAGGACGCGGCCGGATGAACGTCGCCGCCGTGCTCCTCCTGGCCGCCACCACCGTGGTGGGCGCCGTCCTCTGGTACGTCGCCGACCGGCGGCAGACCGCCCTGACCACCCAGGCGGCCGCCCTGGGCGGGCTGATCCCGGCGCTGCTCGTGGCGGCCGCCGGGCTGGCCGCGCAGGTGGCCGACCGGCCTGACGACGCCCTGCTCACCGTGGGTACCGCCCTCGCACTCCTCGCAGCCGTCTCCGGGGGCGGACTGGTCGCCACGGCGGTGCTCAGGCTGGCCGACCACGCGCCCACGCGGATCAAGCCGGGCGACGGCACCGATCCCGCCCGCAGCAGCGTCTCCGACCCGTCCACCCTGCGGGGCGGGGCGTGGATCGGCGGACTCGAGCGCACCGCCGTGGTGGTCACCCTGCTGGCGGGCTGGCCGGAGGGCCTGGCCGTGGTGTTCGCCGTCAAGGGGCTGGGCCGCTACCCGGAGCTGCGGCGTCCCGCGGCCGCCGAGCGGTTCATCGTCGGCACGTTCGCCAGTGTCCTGTGGGCCGTCGCGCTCGCGGGTGTGGCGATCGCCCTGCGTACCTGATCGACGTACGGCCATCATGGACGACATGGCGGATCATCTGCCCGTTCCCGTCCGAAACCGGACACCGGCGCGGCCGCAGGCGCTGATCGAACGTGGCGCCTGGCTCGCCGTCGCGCTCACCTCCCGAGGCGTCGCTGCGGTGCGGGGGACGTTCGACGCGCCAGGGGGCACCCGCCCGCGGGCGCTCGACCTCGCCACCGGAGCTCTCGCGATCACCACCGACGTCATGAGTGCCGCGTTCGGGGTGGCCTCGGCCGTCACCGCCGAGCTCGCTCGCACGCTCGCGGGCCGGGCCGGGCCGGTCGGGCGGCTGCTCGAGGAGCGCCTCACGACGCCGGTGCGGGTCGCCGTCGACGCGGTGGCCCAGCGCGGGCAGGCCGAACGCCGGCGCTCGGAGTCCGAGCTCGACCTGCTCCTCGACGCGATCGTCCCCCAGGTGACGGCCGCCGTCCTCGACCGCGTCGATCTCACCGCCATCGTGCTCAGCCGGGTGGACGTCGACGAGATCGCGGCATCGCTCGACCTCGACGCCGTGGCGGCCCGGATCGACGTGGACGCCATCGCGGCGAGGCTCGACGTCGAGGCGGTGCTGAACCGGCTCGACCTCGATGCCATCGCGTCGGACGTCCTCGACTCGATCGACCTGCCGGAGATCATCCGTCTGTCCACCGGCTCGATGGCGTCCGAGACGGTCGTCGACGTGCGGCTCCAGGGCATCGAGGCGGACGAGGCGGTCAATCGGTTCGTCGACCGGATCCTGCGCCGGCGGCGGCGCAACACCGAGGCCCTCCCGCCAGCTGACTCGTCCACCAGCGATGCGGAGGGCGCGTCTTCCGGGCCGCGGGACGGAGCGTCCGATGGATGAGTCCCACCGGCTCTCCGCGATCCCCCACGAGGCGCGCCGGTTCCAGGGGCACCGCGCGGGCCTCGTGACCAGGTCGATGGCCGCCGTGGTCGACGCCGTCTGCATCGTCGCAACCCTGGCCGGCGGCTATCTCGCCTGGTCGGGGCTGCTGTTCGTCATCAACCCGCCGGGCTTCGACTTCCCGCGCTTCCCGTTCCTCGGCTGGCTCGGCGCGATGTACGTCGTCACGGTCGGCTACCTCAGCCTCGGGTGGGCCACCACCGGACGTACGCCCGGGGCACGACTGCTGGGACTGCGCGTGGTCAACCACCGCGGTGCGCGGGTACGGCCGGTCGCCGCGCTGCTCCGGGCGCTGTTCTGCGCGGCGGTCCCGATCGGTCTGCTGTGGATCGCCGCGAGCCCACAGAACCGGTCGCTGCAGGACACCGTGCTGCGCACCTCGGTCGTGTACGACTGGCAACTCGCGCGAGCTACGGACCGTGATCGCGGTGAGGACCCAGGCGACTGAGCTCACGTGGACAACCGGCCCGCCGAAGGCGCATTATTGGCAGTCGGATCCCTTGAGTGCTAATCCCTGGGCTCCGTGACGCGCCAGGAGGACGACGAGTGCCCACGTACCAGTACGCCTGCACCGACTGCGGCGAGCAGCTCGAGGTCGTGCAGAGCTTCAGCGATGACGCCCTGACCGAGTGCCCCGTCTGCGGCGGCCGGCTGCGCAAGGTGTTCTCCGCGGTCGGCGTGGTCTTCAAGGGGTCTGGCTTCTACCGCAACGACAGCCGTTCCGGCTCCAACGGCTCCGGCTCGTCCACCCCGTCCACCACCACGAGCTCGGACAGCAAGCCCGCGGCGGCCTCGTCGGGTTCCGGTTCGTCGGGATCGGGCTCGGGCTCCGGTTCGTCGAGCGACTCGTCGTCGGCGACGAAGAAGCCGGCCAGCACCCCCGCCGCCTGACACTGGTCTCAGCTGTCCGAGCGCTGGCCGACCTGCTTGACGTAGCGTCGGCACGCAACCGCGATGGGCCCGTCAGCGCCGGCCGCGGCATAGTCGAACTCACCCTCGTCGGTCCAGCCGCGGCGTTCGTAGAACTTGCGGGCCCGGGCGTTCCCGGCCACGACGGCGAGCCAGGCCCGCTGGTGACCGGTCTGCTCCACGAGCCGCTCCGCCTCGGTGAGAAGGGCGTCCGCCACGCCGGTGCCGCGGTGCCCTGCCGAGACGTAGACCTGTTCGACCTCGTCGTCGACCACCATCACGAACCCAGCGACGTCGTCGCCGACGACGGCCACCACCGTGTCGCTGACGCGCTGCGCGGCACGCTGCCCGAACGACTCCGGTGTCCGGATCGCGACCAACTCGTCCGGCACGTGGCCGAGGTGGCCGTCGCGCCATCCGTCCCGCCAGATCGCAGCGACCGCCGCCGAATCGCCCGGGCGGGCGGGCCGGAGCGTCACGGACTCGTCGACTGGCATGCCGGCCAGAGTAGCCCGCCGGGATCCGCGGCGGCGGGCCGTCCACAGGCCGCGGCCCGCCCTGCCGACCGGGTCGGATTCGAGCTGTGGACAAGGCGTTCAGGGGCCTGTCGATGGCTTAGCGTCGCCCGTCATGGACGACTGGCGCGCACAGTTCACCCGGTGGGTACGCACGATCGCCTGGCACCGGCGGCTGGTGGCTGCCGCCCTGGCCGCCGGCGCAGTCGCGCTGGCCGTCGACGCCGCGTCGCCGGCTCCGCCCGAGACCCGCGAGGTCGTGGTCGCCGCGCGCGACCTGCCGGGCGGCACCACCCTGGGCGAGGCCGACCTGTCCACGGCTCAGCTGTCGCCCGGGGTGGTGCCTGACGGCGCCACGGCGATCGAGGACGCCAGCGGGCGTGTCCTGGCGGCTCCGATGCGGGCCGGCGAGCCCCTCACCGACGTCCGGCTCGTGGGCCAGGCCCTGCTCGACGGTTGGGGGCCCGACGTCGTGGCCAGCCCGGTGCGGGTGGCCGATGCCGGGGCGGTCGGGCTGCTCCGTCCGGGCGACCGCATCGACCTCCTCGCCACGTCGGCTGACGGCACCGGCGCGACCCAGGTCGTGGCGCCAGGTGTTCCGGTGCTCACGCTCATGGCCGGCGGCGACGTCCTCGTCGAGGGAGCGTTGCTCGTCGTGGCCGCCACGCCCGACCAGGCCGCCGCGCTGGCCGGTGCGGCGGTCACCTCACGCCTGTCGTTCACGGTGATCGGGTCGTGAGCCGCTCGCGGCACACTCCACGATCATCCCGGCTACGGTGTGCACGCCCACAACACCCCGGAAGGTAGATCATGCTCAAGGGTTTCAAAGACTTCATCATGCGCGGCAACGTCATCGACCTCGCCGTCGCGGTCGTCATCGGCGCCGCGTTCACCGTGGTGGTCAATGCGCTGGTCAACGGCCTGATCAACCCGCTGATCGCCGCGATCTTCGGCGAGCCGGACCTCACGCACGTCGGCGAGTTCACGATCAACAACGCCGACTTCTCCCTCGGCCTGGTCCTCGACGCCGTCGTCAACTTCGTGCTCGTCGCCGCCGCCGTGTACTTCGTGCTGGTCATGCCGATGAACAAGCTCAAGGAGCGGTCGGCTCGCGGCGAGGAAGAGGTACCCGAGGAAATCGCCGAGGAGATCACGCTGCTGCGCGAGATCCGCGACTCGCTGCGCGAACGTCAGGTCTGACCCGACACCTCACGCGCATCCGTCGGTTCGCCTGGCTGCCGGACGCTCACTCCCAGTGGGGTGGGCGTTCGGCCGACAGGCGCTGGTCGTTGGACTCGTCGTCCTCGCCCCAGCCCGAGGCCGCCTCGTCGGTCGTGGTGTCGGGAAGCACCTCGAGGTCGTCGTCCCAGCTCGACGGTGTGCTCATCAGTCGAGGTCTCCAGCCTCGATGCGAGCCAGACGCCGCTGTCGCACGAGGTTGTCGGTGTCGATCTCGGGCAGGCCGGTCTCATACCACAGCGCCGCGAAGATGCCGGTGACGTCGCGCTGGCTGACGATGCCCACGAGCTGATCGTCCTGGACCACCGGCAGGTGACGGATCCAGTGCTGGGCCATCACCCGGGCGGCATCGCGGACCGAGGCGTCGGGAGAGACGGACACCACGTCACGGGTCATCGCGTCCGCCACGGACACCACGTCGGCGTCGTTGCCGGCCGCGACCGTCCTCAGCACGTCGCGCTCGGTGACGATGCCCACCACCGCGTCGCCGTCGACGATCACCAGCGATCCCGTCTGGTTCCGCCACATCAACTCGGCCGCGCCCTTCAGAGTGGCGCTGGTCGAATCGGTGACAGTCGCGCTGGTCATGATCTCGGCGACGCGCACGGCACTCCGCTCCCCTGGGCAGTTCGGATGAGGAGATCCAGCCTAGAACACCGGCGCGCGCGTCCGTGCCTCACTCGGCCGCGCCGGGTCGGCTGATCCCGGTACGTCCCGGGCCTCGCGCGATCCTCGTGACCCGACCGCCGCCGCTCAGCGGGGTGGAGCTCCGGCCCGAGCGACTCGGACCGCGTGCCTGAGGACGTCGGTGGTGCGGGCGTCGTCGGCGGCAAGCGCGAGCTCGTCCGCCAGCAGGCGCACGACGGCCAGCTCGCCACGTGGCACGAGGTCGGACTCGATCCAGCGAGCCATCGCCGCGAGGTCGCGGCGGGTGTAGTCGCTGATCGCCTGCGACGACGGGACCGGCGGACGCTGCTCGCCGCGCACCGGAGCGCCCTCGGCCTCGCCCCTGCCCTCGCCGCCGGCCGCATCGCCGGCCTCACCGCCGCCGCCGGAGCTGACGTCCGCCGCGGCGTCGCCAGCGCTGGGCGACCTGCCACCGTCGTCGGCGCCCTTCCCGGACGGATCGCCGGCCGCGCCCCGGCCGTTCTCGGCCTGACGACCGGGTCGGGACTTGCCGCCCTTCCCGGTCGTGCCGCCCTTTCCTGCCGTCCCGGTCTTGCTGCCCTTCCCTGCCGTCCTGGTCGTGCGGCCACCGGTCGTGCCACCGCCCGTCGTGCGGCTGGTCGTGCCACCGCCGGCGAGGTCGTCGGGCATCCCGGCCACGACATCGGCCTCCGCGGCTGCGACGGCCCAGTCGTAGGCATCGGCGTCGGCCACGGCCTGCTCGTAGGCCGCGACCAGGCGTCGCGTCTCGCCCTCCGGATCGCGAGCCCAGGCCGCCGACCACACCTGATGCACCGCCCAGCCCAGCCGGGTCAGCTGCATCGGTCGCAGCCGGTCGCGGGCGCGGGCCGATCCGCGCGAGGCGTACTCGGGCCCGTCGGTCTCGACCGCCAGGACGAACCGATCGCGCCGACCGGGGTGCCGCACCGCCACGGACACGCCACCGGCCCCGCCGTGGCCGAGGATCACCGACGCTCCGGCCGCTCGCAGCTTCTCGGCCACGGCCTCGGCCAGGGGGTCGGCATAGGTCCGGTCGTCATCGTCGTCGGCGACCTCTGCTCCGCGCTCGACATAGCTGAGGAACTCGCCCAGCGCCTGCGCTCCCGCCGTGGTCAGCCGCCGTGGGCTGAGGTCGTCGGAGCCGAACGTGGACACGACGGTCATCCGCTCGCGCGCCCGGGTCGTCGCCGTCGCCAGCCGTCGGTCGCCGCCGGGCCGGCCCAACGCACCGAAGCGGTACAGCACGCGCCCGTCGACAGAGCGGCCGTACCCGAGGCTGAGGACGATCGCGTCGCGGACGTCACCCGCGACCCGCTCGACGTCCTTGACGAAGAACGACTCGGCGCGGTCCTCGTGCAGGTAGCCGGCGACCTCCGGTGCCCGGACCAGCGCTCGGCGCAGGGCGGCGTCGACGCGTTCGGCGTGCCGCGGGCCGAGGGTGACCACGCCGAGGCTCTCGTGGGGGCGGGTGCGCATGTGCTCGAGGACGAGGTCGACGACGCGAGCTACCTCGGCCGGGGAGCTGTCGACCGGATCGTCGCCGCCCGCGGGAGTGTCCACCAGCTCGATCGTGAGCCGGCCGGTGCCGGCCGCGCCGGGGACGAGGGCCAGCCGCCCGGCGTAGATCGACCGGGCCGCGAATCCGACGAGCCGGTCGTCACGCACGCGGTGCTGGCCGGTCAGCGCCCGCACGGCCAGTTGCTGGCGCAGTGCGTCGACCACCGACGGGGGCGGCGCCTCGCCCCATGCTCCTTCTTGCTCGTCCGGGTCGGGCGAGGGATCGACCGCGGTGGTGAACGACGTCGACGCGACCTCGTCGTCGCCCACCAGCACCAAACGGTGACCCCGCGCGATCGCCGGCACCGCCTGGGCCACCGCCACCCGGCCGGCGTCCTCGACGATCACCACGTCGAACAGGCGTCGCGAGGGGAGCGCCGCGGCGACCGCCAGCGGAGAGGTGACCCAGCACGGCACCGCGGCCAGCGCCACGTCGGGGGCGACGTCGAGGAGTTCACGAGTCGACCGGGGCGCGGCCTGTCCGGCGGCACCCGGGTGCTCGGCGTTCTCCACCAGCACGGCGACCTGGCCCTCGTGCTTCTCCGCCACCCGGGCGAAGTGAACCGCCCGAGCCTCGAGCACCCGGCCGGCCGTGGCCCGGACTCCCGCCGCGTCGGCCGCACGGAACTCTTCGATCAGCTTCTCGTGGGCGGCGACGTCGAAGTCGCGCAGCGCCGGATCCGTGGTGCGCCACATGTCGAGCAAGGACGCATGACGGACGTGGTCGAGGATCTGCTCGACCTGCTCGCTCGGCAGCGACCGGCCCCGCAGCTCGGCGACGAGCCCGTCGAGGCCGGCGGCCGAGATGGCCGACTCCAGCTCGGCCAGCCGGGGCATCGCCCGCAGGTGGCTCTCGTCGGCGACCAGTTCCTTGAGCTTGCGCGCGGCCTCACCGAAGGGCAGGGTCGCGAGGTCGCGGGTGCGCGGATTGGCCCGGGCGAGCAGGACCAGCCGGCTCTCGACGGCAGCCGCCGCCTCGACGGCGTCCGGCAGGTGTGGGCCGGTGCGGGGCGGTCGGGCGTCCCGAGCGCGCTCGCGCCAGGTGGTGAGCTGGTCGCGCGCGGCGATCAGCTGGTCGTGGGCCGCGGCCCGATCGACGGCCGACGAACCACCGGTCAGCTCCCGGACCCGCGACCTCGACCGGCGCCGGGCCAGGAAGCCGGCCGGCGCATCGGGCTGTGCCGAGCGCTGGGCGCGGTCGCCGGTGGCGGCGATGAGCTCGTCGAGGGGTTCGTTCCACACCTCCGGGCCGAACATCGTGATCGTCCGGGCGACGGAACCGAGCAGCTCGACCGTGCTCAGGCACTCCTCGAAGGTCGACGGCCCGGCGAGCCCAACCTCCACCGCCGCCCGGGTGGCGGCGTCACGCAGCGCCGGGGCGGCCCGTTCGAGCAAGATGACCGCCGCGGCCAGCAGCTCGTCGGCGGCCTGGTGGGTGGGGACCTCCGACCCGTGCCAGGGCGATCCGCCCTCGGTGAGGGTCAGGCCCTCGAGGTCGGTGTACTCGCGCAGGTGGCTGCGGAGGGTGCCGGCGCTCTCGGCCCGCTGCAAGGCAGCGACCGGGATCCGCGCCTCGGACCGGCGGTGCGGCGGCGCCGAAGCCACCGCGACCATCGCCTCGTACGCGCTGGTGCCCCAGGGCTGCCGCGGCTGGTGGAGGGCGTCGCGATAGGCGTCCAGCAGGGCGCCGAGCTCGCCGGCGGAGTCGTCGGCCTCGCGGCGGCCCCGCACCGGACGGGCCGCCAGGGCACGCGCCGTCTCGGTCACCTGGGCGACGGCCTCGGCCGGCGTAGTGCGTGACAGGTCGAGCACGACGTCGCCCAGACCCGCGCCGTCGAGGCGGCTGACCAGGTCGGACAGGGTGGCGCGCTTCTGCCCGACGACGAGCACCCGTTTCCCGCGGCCGACCAGTTCGGCCACGGCCGCGGCCACCGTCTGCGTCCGCCCGGAACCCGGCGCACCCTCGACCAGCAGATGCCCGCCGGCCGCGATCGCCGACACGACGTCGTCCTGTTCCGCGTCGGTGTCGAAGGCGAGGAATTCCGGGACGACGGAATCGGCCACGGCGCCGATCGCCGTGCCGGCCCGGTGGTCGCCGGCCAGCGCCGCCACGACGTCGTGCGTCTCGAGGTCGGCACCGAAGGCGGTGACGTCGCGGGCGAGCAGCAGCGGCTCGACGGCGAAGGTCGCGAGCACGGCGCGGTGCGCGATGGAGAACCCGTCGACGACGTGCGGCGGCGCGAACTCCCGCAGCCGCTCGACCACCGTGGTGTAGCGGAGCAGCCCGGCGGGATCGGCGAGGTCGTCGGCCGCGAAACGCAGTCCGAGCTGGACGTCGAGGGCGTTGAGCAGCACCGGGTTGACCACCGGGTCGTCGGCCACCTCGATGGAGAAATCGGTCTCGGCCGGGTCGCGGGCCACGACGCTGGCCGTACGGAGCAGGACCGGCGCCGTGGGGCGGTGGGCCGCGAACGGGTTGGCCCAGGTGGCAATGCCGACCGCGAGGAGACATCCGGTCAGCCCGCGTTCCTCGCTCAGCTCGCGGCCCTTGTCGCGGATGGCCCGCGTGGAGCGCAACGCGGAGCTGCGCAGCGGCTCGTGCGGGAAGAGCTTGGAGATCAACACCTTCTCGCCGTCGAGGAGCCGCTTGCGCGCCTCGGGCTCGGCCGCGGCCAGGTCGAGGGTTCCGGTCTTGAGGTCGCGGAAGTACAGCAGCGGGTCGCGGCCGCCCAGGGTCGCCAGCTCGTCCCGCCACTGAGCGGCCGCCTCGTCGACCAGCTCGGAGCGGGTTGCGGCGCCACCAGGCGTTCCGCCGATGTCCGCGGCCGTGACGGGCGTCGGTGGGGTGGAAACCGGGTACTTCACCCAGCCGAGGGTAGTCAGCGAGAGGCCATGATCCGCGCAGGCAGGCCGCGTGCCGGATCAGCGAGCTGAGAGACCCACCGCCCGCGCCGTGCCGACCGCGAGCCGGTCGAGATGGTCGGCGCGAGCGTCGATGACCCGATGGTAGTGACCGAACAGCTCGAAGCTGACCGCTCCGAACAGGGCCGTCCAGGCATCGACGACGCCGAGCGCGACGCTCGGGCCCATCGCGGCCACGACGTCGGTGCGCTCCCCGAGCAGCTCGGCGATGATCTCGGTGAGCCGGGCCTCGGCGTCGCGACGGAGGTCGTCGGTGAGCGGTACGTCGTCGTCGAGGGGCTCGAGTGTCCCGGACGCCGATGCGTCGACCACGACCGCGACGAGGAGATACGCCACCCGCGCGGCCGGAGCGACGGTGTCGGCGGGCGCGACGTAGCCCGGCACCGGCGAGCCGTAGACCAGCGCGTACTCGTGGGGGTTGGCGAGGGCCCAGGCGCGCACGGCGCGGAAGATCGCGATCCACCGGCCGAGGTGGTCGGTACGCGGCACGGCGGCGTCCGCTGCCGCCGCGGCGGCGCCGACACCGTCGTACGCGTCGATGATGAGGGCGGTCAGGAGGGCGTCGCGGCTGGGGTAGTAGCGGTACACGGCCGACGACGCCATGCCCATCTCGCGGGTGATGGCCCGTACGGACAACCCTGCGGCGCCCTGCTCGGACAGGTGCCGCCGGGCGACGTCCTTGATCTCCCGGACCAGCTCGTCCCGGACTCGCTCTCGGATGCCGCGTGTCGCGTTCATGGGTGCCAGTGTGTCACAAGTACAGAGCGCCGCACGCAGGGGCGAGCACTGCTCTTGACGCGCAGCGGCCGCCTGCTCTGAGCACACTGCTTTCACACAACGTCGCCGATGCCGCCACACCCTGGCGGGGCGCCGGCTCCACGGGCCCGGGGATACAACGGTCGATCTCGCGCCTCACCTACTCGTTCTCGGCGCTTCTCCGCGAATAGACGAGGTCCTCTACCAGCACGACCGTCCGCTCGAGGTCGACGCGACGGTCACCACCTCGACGTTCGGCATCGAAGCGGCGCGTGGGACCGCGTACTGCGGGCGACTCTCGCGTCGTTGCACGCCGAATCCGTGGGCTGAGGCGCTGGAGTTCCGGCGCCGAAGGACTAGAGTGACGCGGGCATCTCGGGGGTACGCATCCGGCTGGCCGATTCGCCACCGGCACCACTTGTCTCGAAGGAGTAGTTGTGAAACTGCTCGAGGACATGCCCTCGGTCGAGATCCACCGTGCGACCGGGCGACGCTCTCGAGTCACCTTGACGGTGACCCTCGCCATCCTCGTCGCCGGAGCCCTTGCCGGCGTCATCATGCTCACCAGCAGCGGCGACGTCGGAGACGGCGCCGCCGGCTCGGGCGACAGCGCCGCCGACGGGCCGCCGATCGCCCTCACCACCTGGGTCGACGGCACCGTCCAGGCGTGCGCCACGGTGGTCACCGACCACCCGGTCCTCGCCGGGGGCGACCCGGCCCGCACCGACGCCGCGAACATCGCCGCGGTCGACGCCGGCACGCGGGCCCTGGCCACCGCCGTCAAGGCGCTCCCCTTGCCCACCGCCGCCGACGACAACGCCGCGGCCACGGCCGCCGTCGCGCTCGGCGACCAGGCCGACCAGGCCTGGTACGGCCTGGCGGCCGCTCCGGACACCGCCACGGCCGAGCAGCTCGCGGCGGCCTCGGGCCAGACCGGCGCCTTCGTCGCCGGATTGGTCGAGCTCGGTGCCGCTGGGTGCGCTTCGCTGGGCTGACCCGCCTCGACGAGTGATCGTTGGCGCGTTCTGGCTGCCCCGGTGGCCCGAACGCGCCAACGATCACCGCGCCCAGGGCCTGGGTCGGAATCGGCTATGGTGACGACATGACCTCGTACGTGCTGACCGCGTGGTGGCTGCCCTGACCGGCGGCCCACATCAGCACGTTCTACCGGCCGCCCTGGCGGCGGCCGTTGTTCGACAGGTCTGACGTCCCGGGCGGTCCCGACCCTCGGAGACAGCCATGACCATCACCGTCGATTCCGCTCCCCTCCTCGCCGACGCGGCGGACGTCCGCCGCGCGCCGGAGCGTTACCGCGTCCTCACCGGGGACCGGCCCACCGGCCCGCTGCACCTCGGGCACTACTTCGGCACGCTGCACAACCGCGTCCAGCTGCAGTCGCTCGGAGTCGAGACGTTCCTCGTCATCGCCGACTACCAGGTGATCACCGACCGCACGAAACCCGGTGCGATCGCCGCCAACGTGCGGGAGATCGTCCTCGACTACCTCGCCGTCGGCATGGACCCGGCGCGGACGACGATCTTCGCCCACAGCGCCGTGCCGACTCTGAACCAGCTCCTGCTGCCCTTCCTCTCCCTGGCCAGCGTCGCCGAACTGCAGCGCAACCCCACGGTCAAGGACGAGGCGACGGCCGCCGGCATCTCCGCGATCAGCGGGCTGCTGCTCACCTACCCCGTCCACCAGGCCGCCGACATCCTGAGCTGCCACGGCACCCTGGTCCCGGTCGGGCGTGACCAGCTCCCGCACGTCGAACAGACACGCCTGATCGCGCGCCGGTTCAACGAGCGCTACGCAGTGGGACGGGCGGTGTTCGCCGAGCCACAGGCCCTGCTCTCGCCCGCACCCGTGCTGCTCGGGGTCGACGGCCGCAAGATGAGCAAGAGCCGCGGCAACGCGATCGAGATCAAGGCGAGCGAGGACGAGACGGCGCGGATGATCCGGCGCGCCGTCACCGACCCGCATCGGGTGATCACCTACGAGCCCGAGTCTCGCCCGGAGGTCTCGAGCCTGGTACTGATCGCGGCGCTGTGCCTGGACAGCTCGCCCGAAGCCGTGGCCGACCTGATCGGCGACCGCGGCTCGTCGGCATTGAAGTCGCTGGTCACCGATGCGGTCAACGCTCACCTCGGACCGGTCCGGGCTCGCCGCGCCGAGCTGGCCCGTGACCCGTCCTTCGTCGGCGACCTCCTCCGCGAGGGCGCCGCGCGGGCCCGCGCCGAGGCCGACCGGACGCTCGCCACCGTGCACGACGCCCTCGGGATGCGGTACTGAGCCC
The DNA here is from genome assembly GCA_036566745.1 of Jiangellaceae bacterium. Lineage (GTDB taxonomy): Bacteria > Actinomycetota > Actinomycetes > Jiangellales > Jiangellaceae > DATCVR01. Next base: position 29,516 of record DATCVR010000141.1, read on the forward strand.
GCCGCCACGTCCGGGTGATCGTTGGAAGGTTGTGGCCACCAGGGTGGCCGCGTCGTTCCAACGATCACCCAGGTGGCCACGGGTGACGTCCTGGGAGTCGCGAGCCGGTACCCTGGTGCCGCACATTCCAGGCGCCGTCGCGCTCCCTCCCGGAAGCGCCCGGCGCCGTCGCCCTCGTAGCTCAGGGGATAGAGCATCCGCCTCCTAAGCGGGTTGTCGCAGGTTCGAATCCTGCCGGGGGCACCGCTTGACCAGGCGTTATGCCAAACGGCTCTGGCCGCTGGGCACCCAGCTTGACCGCTGCTGACTGTTCGTTGGTGCACGCAGGGGCACGTAGATCGCACAACCTCTCCCCGGTTACCCACGTGGTGGCCGGGGTTTGTGCTGCTGTCCCCCGGACGGCACCCCTCGCCGGAGAGGACCCGAACGACAGTTGCATTCTGCACACATATGGCGGTCCAATGGCGTGATGTCGAACCAATCCGACACCGACGGCTTCCTCTCCCACCGCCAGATCCTGGTGGTCCTCGGTGGACTCATGGCCGGGATGTTCCTCGCCGCGCTCGACCAGAGCATCGTCGGTGTAGCCCTACCCCGGATCGTCAGCGAACTGGGCGGGCTGAACCACCTGTCCTGGGTGGTCACCGCGTACCTGCTGACCAGCACGGCGTCGACTCCGCTGTGGGGCAAGGTCTCGGACCTCTACGGGCGCCGGCCGATGTTCCAGGCCGCGATCGTGACGTTCCTGGCCGGGTCCATGGTGGCGGGTCTCTCCGACAGCATGGCCACGCTGATCGCCGGGCGCGCCGTTCAGGGCCTGGGCGCGGGCGGCCTGATGGCGCTGGCCCTGGCCATCATCGGCGACGTCATCCCGCCCCGTGAGCGCGGTCGTTACCAGGGCTACTTCGGCGCGGTCTTCGGGGTCTCGAGCGTGGCCGGCCCGCTGCTGGGCGGCTGGTTCACCGATGGGCCGGGCTGGCGCTGGATCTTCTGGATCAACCTGCCCATCGGCATCGCCGCCCTGGTCGTCACGTCGCTGGCGCTCAAGATCCCCCGCGTGCGGCGCGACCACTCCATCGATTACCTGGGTGCGGCGCTTGTGGTCGGCTCGGTCAGCGCGATCCTGCTCTACACCGCCTGGGCCGGGGGCGAGTACGGCTGGGGCGATCCGTTCGCACTGTCGCTGCTCGCTGCCGGGCTCGTGCTCGCGGTGCTCTTCGTGCTCTGGGAGGCCCGCGCCGAGGAGCCGATCATCCCGCTGCGGCTGTTCGGCAACCGCGTCTTCAGTCCCACGGTGCTGTTCGCCGCTCTGATGGGCGTGGCGATGTTCGGCGGGCTGATCTACCTGCCCATCTACCTGCAGGTGGTGCAGGGGATGTCGCCGACGGAGTCCGGGCTGGCGCTGCTGCCGATGATGGTCGGCCTGTTCGCGACGTCGATCGGGTCCGGGCAGGTGATGACGCGGACCGGGCGCTACAAGGCGTTCCCGGTGGCCGGGGCGGCCGTCACGGCCGGTGCGATGCTGTTGCTCTCGACCCTGACCACCACGACGCCGTACTGGCAGGTGGCGATGTACGTGTTCGTACTCGGCGCCGGTCTGGGCTTCACGATGCAGATCGTGGTCACGGCGGTGCAGAACGCGGTCGATCGCCGCGACATGGGGTCGGCGACGTCGAGCGTGACGTTCTTCCGGTCACTGGGCGGAGCGTTCGGCACCGCGATCTTCGGCGCCGTGCTCAACACCCGCCTCGCCCATCACCTCGCCGACGCGCCCACGGGTGCGCTGCCCGGGGACATGGACGAGTCGAAGATCGCCAACAACGTCCAGGCCATCCAGGCGCTGCCGGGCGACGTGCGCGAGGTCGTCACGACGGCGTGGGTGCAGTCCTTGCACGACGTGTTCCTCACCGCCATCCCGTTCCTGGTGGTGGCGTTCGTCGCAGCGTTGATGATCCCGGAGCTCCCGCTCGGCACCCGGCAGGGCGTCGTGGAGACACCCGAGGTCAGCCTGGATCACTGACCACCTGCGCGTCGTAGGCGCTGGCCTGGATGTCGTACAGACGGCGATAGATGCCGCGCGCCGCGATGAGCTCGTGGTGGGTGCCCACCTCGGCGACCCGGCCGGCGTCGAGCACGATGATGCGGTCGGCGTGACGGATGTTCGCCAGCCGGTGCGTGACCAAGATGGTCGTGCGGCGACCGTCTCCCGACGACGACCGGCTGGCGTGCTGGAGCCCGGCGAATACTGTCGCCTCGGCCACGGCGTCGAGCGCGGCGGTGGGTTCGTCGGCCACCAGGAGTGGCGCGTTGCGGTAGATGCCGCGAGCCACGCTGATCCGCTGCCACTGGCCGCCGGAGAGGTCATGGCCGTCCTTGAACTCCTTGGACAGCACCGTGTGCTCACCGCGCGGTAACGCCGCGAGCACCTCGGCCGCGCCCGACTCGCGAACGGACTCGGCCCACAGTCCGACGTCGTCAGCGCGCTCGAGCCGGCCGATGCGGATGTTCTGCGCGGCACTCATCGGCCAGCGCACCGGCTCCTGGGAGATCACCGAGATCCGGCTGTGGATGGTGTGCGGATCGACGTCGGCGAGGTCGACGTCGTCCCACCACACCCGCCCGTGGCTGGGCCGGTACAAGCCCGTGACGAGCTTGCCCAGCGTGGTCTTGCCCGAGCCGTTCTGCCCGACCAGGGCGACGACCTCACCCCGGCGGATCTCGAGATCGACCTCACGCAACGCGGGGGTGTCGGCATCGGGATAGCTGAACGAGACGTTCTCGAGCCGGATGACGTGCGGATCGGCGGGCGCGGCAATGCCGGTGCGAGGACGGTGGCGGCCGCGCGCCTCGACGAGCAGGCGTTCGTAGAGAGAGATGTACAGGGTGTTCTCGTACAGCTGGTTGACCGCGAACATGGTGTTCGAGAGCGCTCCCGAGGCCGTGCGCATGGCCATGACCGCGGCACCGGCCACGGCCAGCGGCATCGCACCGAGGTAGAGCAGCACCCCGAGAACGACGTAGGCCATGGCGGCGCCCACACCCCCGAGTGTCCGCCCGAGCAGGCGCACGGCGTTCTTGCGGTATTCGAGGCTGACCGCCTCGGCGGTGAGGTCGTCTGCGATACGGCGATGTTCGGCGACCAGGGTGGCCTGGAGGGTGAGGGCATGCCGCTCGACGGCTACCTCGCGCTCGGTCAGCAGTCGCTCGACCACGCCGAGCCGCAGTCGTCGGGTGACCATGCGTAGGAACGACTCGAAACCGAGCTTGGCCACCCGCATCGCCGCCCACCCGTTCGCGAGTGCGGCGAGGGTGAGCACCGGCGCCAGCCACGGGTCGAGCAGCCCGGCGGTGACGATGGCGGCCAGCATGGAGATCAGCGAGGAGGTGATGTCGGCGACTCGCTGACTGCCCTGGTCGATGGCGTCGACGCCGATGCGCCCGCCCTGCCGGACCAACTCGCGGAAGTCGGCGTCGTCGAAAGCCGCCAGCTCGGCTCCGGCCACCGCGGTGGTGAGCCGATCTTGAGCGAGGTGACGGACGCGCGGAGTGAGGACGCCCATGGCGGTGCCGGCCGCGGCGTCGAGCAGCCCTCGCACGGCATAGGCACCGGCGACCGCCGCCATGGCCGGCAGCGACGCGACCACGCGTTCAGGTGTGGGGCCGGCCTCGAGCAACTGCGTCAGGACGCCGGCGGTGGCGAACAAGCCGAAACCGGTGACGCATCCCGAGACGATCTGAATCGCCCCGACCATCGACGTGAGCAGCGGCGACATACTCCACGCCAGCCGGACGAGAGTGAGCGCACCGCCGGGAACCGCTGCCAGCGTCCGCCAGAGACCGGCCCCCACGACCTGCTCGTCGATCAGCGCCCACGGAGGTGGCTCGAGATCGTCGACCCCGATCAGCGGAGGCGTGGCGGGCGTGCCCGATGGAGCGCCGGGATCACCGGCCGGAGTGGTGGCGGGCACGCGGCATACTCCCCCAGGCGACGGATCGTGACCCGAAGGAGTCTGCCGTCCGGTACCGACAGGGTCGGAGGTCGAACGATCACTCGGCCGGCGCGGGCTGCCCCTGCCGCTCGTACCGGCGGCGGAACTTCTCGACCTGTCCGGCGGTGTCGAGGATCTTCGACCGCCCGGTGTAGAACGGGTGGCTCGCCGCCGAGATCTCGACGTCGACCACCGGATACACCTGTCCGTCCTCCCAGGTGACCGTCTCCGACGGCGTCGCGGTCGAGCGGGTCAGGAAGGCGAAGTCGGCCGCCCGGTCGCGGAACACGACGGGTCGGTACTCGGGGTGGATGCTCTTGTTCATCGACGTCTCCTCACGGGCCGGCGCGTGTCGGCCCCATGTGTAGACATGATAACGATTCTCATCTAGGTTCTGTTCCCGGCGCGACCGGGCTCATGCCCAAGCCCGGTCGCGCCGCGCGGCCGTCGGGACCACGTCAGCTCGTCTCGCGGAAGTCGACGTGCCGCCGGACCACCGGGTCGTACTTGCGGACGACGAGGCGATCGGGGTCGTTGCGGCGGTTCTTGCGGGTGACGTAGGTGTATCCGGTGCCGGCCGTGGAGCGGAGCTTCACGATCGGTCGCAGGTCGGTGCGTGCGGCCATGGACGTCTCCTGATGTGCGACGAATTGTCGGGACTCTAGGGAGAACCATTCTCATCTCCAGGCATTCCCGTGAGGTACGCTCGGCTGAGATTCGTTCTCACGAGATTCGAGGTGACCATGCCCGCCCGACTCCCGGTGACCGTCCTCGCGTCCATCGACGCCGTCCTGCGCGACACCGCCACCATGGGCGTCGTGGTCGATCTGCCGGCCGCGGTCGCGCTGTCCTTCGCCGTCGACGGCGATGCCCTCAACCGCACCATCTCCGATCGCACCGGGACCCTCGAGAGCGAACGCGTCCCGCTCGACCACATGTGCCTCGGTTGCGCGATGCGCGAGGACGTCATCCCGACGCTGCTGCGCCTGGCCGACCTCGAACGCTGGGACTCCGCCGTGCTCGCGCTGCCCGTGGGCGCCGAACCGGCCGCGGTCAGCCGCGCGTTCGACGCCACCTCCGAGGACGGCGCGGCGGTCACCGAGCGGCTGCGGCTGGCCAGCGTCGCTGCGCTCGCCGACCTCACCACCTTCGAGGGCGACGTGTTCGGCACCGACCTCCTCGTCGAGCGGGGCATCGCGCTGTCCGACGACGACCGCCGAGCCGTCGGCGAGGCGCTGGCCCACCAGGTCGAGTACGCCGACGTCGTGGTCGCGGCGAACACCGACGAGGACCACCACCTGTCGTCCGAGCTGCTCGACCATCTGCGCAGCCCCGAGTCGCTGCGCGCCGACGGCCTCCACCAGGTCGAAGGCCCCGCGCTGCTCCGCGACCACCACGACGCCGCACGCTCGGCCCGCCGGCTCGACCCGCGCTGGACCGTGCCGGTCCGGCCCGACGCCGCCGGTGTGTGGGCGCTCGAGCTGTCCTCGCCGCGCCCGTTCCATCCGGCGCGGCTGATGGAGTCGATCGAGCGGCTCGGCGCCGGCCGGGTCCGGACCCGGGGCCGGTTCTGGTTGCCGACGCGACCCGGGCGGCTGTGCGCGTGGGACGGCGCAGGAGGACAGCTCTCCATCGGCGACGTCGGGGCCTGGGGCGACACCACCCCGGACACCCGCCTGGTGGTCGTCGGCACCGGCGACGACCGGCCGCGGCTGCGCCAGGCGTTCGACGAGATCCTGATGTCCGACGCCGAGGTCGCTGCCGGGCTGGAGTCCTGGGTCGGCCAGGAGGACAGCTTCGATCCGTGGCTCGGTGACGCCGGCGATGCCATCGGCGCGGGGCACGACGAGGCCGGGCCATGACCCACCGCCATCCGGTCGAGCCGATCGATTGGTCCGAGGCTGCCCAACGGCTGGCCACAGGTGCCCACGACGACGCCGCCTGGTATGTCTCGGCCGCACACGAGCTCGCGCTGCCCACCACCCGCCTCGCCGTCGACATCGGCTGCGGCGGCGCCGGGATGTGCCTCGCGCTCGCCTCGGCCCTCTCGGCCGAAGCCGTCATCATCGGCGTCGACGGCAACCCGGACGTGCTGGCCGCCGCCCGGCAGAGCCTGGAGGCGTCGGAGATTCGTCCCGGACGGATCCGCCTGGTCGAGGCCGACCTCGATCACGACCTCACCCGGCTCGACGAGCTGGCCGGCGCCGACCTGATCTGGGCGTCCGCGTCCGTGCACCACCTGGCCGACCAGCAGGCGGCCATCGACGCGCTGGCCGGCCTGCTGGCGCCCGGCGGGCGGCTGGCCCTGGCCGAGGGTGGGCTCCGGATCCGGCACCTGCCGTGGGACCTCGGCATCGGCGAGCCCGGCCTCGAGACCCGGCTCATCGGCGCCGAGGACCTGTGGTTCGCCCGCATGCGAGCTGCGCTCCCCGGCAGTGTGGCCATGCCGTACGGCTGGACCACGGCCCTGACCCGAGCCGGCCTGAGCGGTGTCGGCACCACCACCACGGTCATCGAGCGACCGCTCCCGCTGAGTGCCGACGATCGCGCCGCCGTGCTGCACGCGCTCACCGCCCACGTCGAGCGCGCCACCGCCGCCGACGCCCTGTCCGACGCTGACCGCGACACCTGGCGACGCCTGCTCGATCCGGGTGACACCGCCTGGCTCGGACACCGCGACGACCTCTACAGCCTCGAAGCCCGCAGTGTCCACGTCGGACTTCGCGAGTCGGCCCCGAGCGAGCCGAGCGCATCCGCCGACGAGCGATCGCGCTGAGCGAACGCCACTCCTGGAATTGAGTCGAGGCGACTCAGGTTATGCGTGTCAGACCTGGTGAGACCAGGTGTTGGCACCACACCGAAGGAGCACGATCATGACGACTACCCTGACTCCCCTGACCGACGTCGACCGGCTGTTCCGCACCCTCTGGAACGCTCCGGCCGTCTCCGAGGGCTTCGCCCCGGCCGCCGATCTGTACCGCGACGGCGAGGACCTCGTGGCCCGCTTCGACCTTCCCGGCATCGACCCCGCCGAGGACGTCACGGTCGAGGTCGAGGGCCGCAAGCTCGTCGTCCGCGGTGAGCGCAAGGACTCCCGTGAGGACGGGCAGAACGGCCACCGCGTCCACGAGGTGCGGTACGGCAGCTTCCGGCGCACCGTCACCCTGCCCAAGGCCGTCGAGGCCGACGCCGTGAGCGCGAGCTACGACGCCGGTGTCCTCACGGTCACCGTGGCGGGCGTGTACGCGGGCACCACGCCGAGCCGCATCGAGGTCACGACCAACGGCGCCTGATCGGCGTCGGTGACGGCGCCCGATCGGCGTCGAGTCCGCCCTCGAGGAGCACGAACCGCACACGGGGAGGTCGCGATCGCGGCCTCCCCGTTCGCGTGCCCCGGAGGGCTCACATCAGGGCGCCACGGGCTCGGCCGAGGTCACCTCGAAGGGCGTGCCCTGCTGGCACGTGGTCGCGAGGTCCTTGGCGACGGCGCCCGTGACCTGCACTTCCTGCCCGGATTCGAGCAGCTCACGCGGACCGCCGAGCAGCAGGTAGCCGTCGAGCAGGTAGCACCCGGCCTCGACCCCGGCCTCCGGGACACCGACGAGGGTGCCCGGATCGGTCGGCGTGCTGGTGGGGGGCAGGGGCTCGTCGGTGGGATACGACGGGGTGGGGCTCAGGTCCGGCGGCGACTGGTGAGTGGAGTCGGTCGAGGGCCCGCCGGGATCCGAGGTGGTCTCACCGCAACCGGCGAGAACGACGAGTCCGAGCAGGGCGACGGTGATCACACGAATCGGCCTCATGGTGATCAGACGCTACCCAGTCACCGAGGGTTCCGGCGGCGAGACGGCGGAGATCGTCCGGTCGACGCGTGATCGTTGGAGCGAATCGGCCGCCAGGTCGACCACCGGCTTCCAACGATCACCCCTAGGCGCCCCGTCAGGCCTCAGAGCGGCAGCTTGAAGCCCACATGGCTGGCGGTGAAGCCGAGACGCTCGTAGAAGCGATGGGCGTCGGTCCGCGAGGCGTCCGAGGTGAGCTGCGCCATGACCGAGCCGCGTCGCTTCGCCTCGTCGATCGCCCACTCGATCAGCCGCCCACCCAGGCCGTTGCCACGCTGGGACGACGCCACGAACACCGCCTCGATCAACGCGCGGGTCGCGCCACGACGGGACAGCCCGGGGATGAGGCTCAGCTGCAACGTGCCGACCACCTCGCCGTCCTGCTCGGCGACGACGAGCAACTGCGCCGGATCGCGCGCGACGAGCTCGAAGGCGCGCAGATAGGGGTCGAGGTCGCCGGGGGTCTCGCGCGCGGCGCCGAGGTCGTCGTCGGCCAGGAGCGCCACTACGGCACCCACGTCGGCGACCGTTGCCGGACGGATGATGATGCTCACATCGGGTGATTCTCCACGTCGACCCGGCCACGGGCGCCCCCGCCCCACGGTTTCGGGATTGGCCCGCCGTCGTGGCAGGCTTCTGTGTGACGCCACCCCTCCGCTCGAGGAGCACCACGTGCGAGACATCGCAGTCTTCGCAGGCAGCGCCCATCCCGACCTCGCCACCGAGATCTGCGAACACCTCGAGGTCCCCCTCCACCCGGTTCACGTGCAGCGTTTCGCCAACGACTGCCTCGAGGTCCAGCTCCAGGCCAACTGCCGCGAGCGCGACGTCTTCATCATCCAGCCGATCGTGCCGCCCACCCAGGAGAACCTCGTCGAGCTGCTGCTCATGCTCGACGCCGCGCGCGGCGCCTCCGCGGCACGCACCACCGTCGTGATGCCGCACTACGCGTACGCCCGATCGGACAAGAAGGACGCCCCCCGCATCTCGATCGGCGGCCGGCTGGTGGCCGATCTCCTCGTCACCGCCGGTGCGAGCCGCGTCCTGGCCATGACGCTCCACTCGCCGCAGGTCCACGGATTCTTCAGCGTCCCGGTCGACCAGCTGCACGCCCTGCGCGAGCTCGCCGGCCACTTCCGCGGGTACGACCTCGGTAACGCCGTGGTCGTCTCCCCCGATCTCGGCAACGCCAAGCCGGCCTCGGCGTTCGCGCGGATGCTCGGCGTGCCGGTGGCCGCCGGGGCGAAGCAGCGATTCGCCGACGACCGGGTCAGCATCAGCGCGGTCATCGGCGACGTGGCCGGCCGCGACGTGATCGTCCTCGACGACGAGATCGCCAAGGGCAGCACCGTCGTCGAGCTCATCGCCAAGCTGCGCGAGCAGGGCGTCCGCTCGATCCGCATCGCCTGTACCCACGGCCTGTTCGCCGACGGAGCCCTCGAGCGGCTGGCCAACGAGCCCGACGTGTCCGAGATCGTCTGCACCAACTCGGTGCCGATCCCGGAGAAGGTCCGGGTGCCCGAACTCACCGTCCTCTCGGTGGCGCCCCTGCTGGCCGAGGCGATCCGGCGCATCCACAACGGCGAGTCGGTCAGCACGCTCTTCCACGACGCCTGAGCCCGGCGCCGGGGCCGCTCGGCCGGATCGTCGGCGGGGCCGGAACAATGACGTCCCATGCTGCGCGTCCGCGTCATCACGCCGCCCGAACTCACCGACGAGGTCGTCGAGCTCGCCGACCAGTCGATCGCCGCCCTCAATGTCGTCGTCCATCCCCGGGCCGCGCGGGCACCGCTCGGCGATCTCGTCGAGTTCGAACTCGTCCGTGAGGCCGCCGACAGCATGCTCTCCGAGCTGCGAGCAATGGGTGTAGCCGAGCACGGATCGATCACGATCGAGCAGATCGACCTGTCGATCTCCCGGTCCGCCGAGGCAGCCGAGGCGGCCGTGCCCGGCTACGGCGAGGATGCCGTGGTCTGGGACGAGCTGTCGGCCAAGACCGCCGCGGACGCCCGGCTGAGCTGGTCGTTCCTGGCCTTCCTGGCGCTGGCCACGCAGCTCGCCGCGATCGGTGCCCTCCTCGACCAGCCGATCCTGATCGTCGGCGCGATGGTGCTCGGACCGGAGTTCGGCGCGGTCGCATCGATCTGCTTCGGCCTAGTCCGGCGGGAGCGCGGACGGATCGCGCAGGCCGCGACCACGCTCTCGGTGGGCTTCGCCGCCGCGATCGCCGTCACGACGCTGTGTGCCCTGGTCAGTCGGGCTCTGGGATGGATCACGCCGGAGATGCTCGACGATCGCCCGCACACCCAGTTCATCGTCCAGCCCGATCGGTGGTCGTTCATCGTGGCGCTGCTGGCCGGTGTGGCCGGGATCCTGTCGATCACCGCAGGGAAGTCGTCCGCGCTGGTGGGCGTGTTCATCTCGGTCACGACCGTCCCGGCCGCGGGCAACATCGCGGTGGCCATCGCACTGTCCCACAGGTCGGAGGTGAGCGCCTCGGCCGTCCAGCTCGGCCTGAACATGGCCGGCATGATCATCGCGGGGGTGGCGACCCTGGCCGTTCAGCACGTCCTGTGGCGGCGATACGGCATGAGGATCTCCCGACCGGGAGTACGCCACACCTGACGCCATCCCCGGAAATCGCCCCACATGTGATCACCAATGTGGTCATACTGACGTTCATGACGACCAGTCAGCGCAAGGCCCACGCGGAGCAACCCGCGTCAACGCTGTCCACGGTCACTCGCCGTGGCCGGCTGATTCCCGCCGGCCGGGCCGGCATCCTCGCGCTCGACACCAAGAAGGGGCAATTCGAGCTGCTCGGACCGTTCGACGTGGAGGCCGGCGAAGGCGACGAGGTGGAGATCGAGGGCGTTCCGGCTCCGGAGCCGCACACGACACCGGCCGTTCCCGCACTCCTGGTGCGGCACGTCCGCCGGGTCGGACCGAGCCGCCCTCGGAAGACCCCGGTCAGTGGGTGAGGTCGGCGGCGTCGCCGGGTGACTCGCCCACGGCGACCGGGAGACCGGCGCGGATCCAGGCCTGGGTACCGCCCGCGACGTTGTAGGCGTCGACACCCTGGTGGGCCAGGAACTGGGCGGCCTGAGCGCTTCGGCCCCCGACCGCGCACACGACGTAGACCGGGCGGTCGCGCGGGACGTCGTCGTGGCGGGCGGGCACGTCGCCGAGCGGCACCAGCGCCGCACCCGGGATGTGGGCGTCCTCGTACTCGAAGGGCTCGCGGACGTCGAGGACGAACGCGCCGGCCGGAAGGTGGGTGGCCAGCTCGGCCACCGACACCTCGCCGGCACTCACGAAGCGCTCACGAAGATGTGGAAGGCGTCGTCGTCGGCCAGCTCGACCGCGTCGCTGCCCTGGACTCGGATGCCGGTGTCGGTGGTGTTGACCCGGACCGTGCGCCCCGGGACGACCTCGGCCTCGCGCAGCGTGGCCAGCAGCTTCTCGTCGACCTGGAGCGGCTCGCCGATGTGGCGGACGGTGACCGCGACGCCGTCGGGGGTGCTCGCCTGGCGCAACGACTGGACGCCGGCCCGGACGTCGGCCTCGGCGGTGCTGCCCAGCTCGGCCAGCCCGGGGATCGGGTTGCCGTACGGGTCGGCGGACGGCGCGTGCAGGAGGTCGACGAGGCGGCGCTCGACCGCCTCGGAGACGACATGCTCCCACCGGCACGCCTCGTTGTGGACGAGCTCCCAGTCGAGCCCGATGACGTCGACGAGGAGGCGTTCGACCAGGCGGTGCTTGCGCATGACACGGGTGGCCAGCAGCCGGCCGTGCTCGGAGAGCTCGAGGTGGCGATCTTCGTCGACGTGGAGCAGGCCGTCGCGCTCCATCCGGGCCACCGTCTGACTGACCGTGGGGCCGGATTGGTGCAGGCGCTCGGCGATGCGGGCGCGCAGAGGGACGACGCCCTCTTCCTCGAGCTCGAAGATGGTCTTGAGATACATCTCCGTCGTGTCGATGAGGTCGCTCACCGGACCGTTCTCCTCGCCTCGTTCCGAGTTCAGAGCCTATCCCGACAATGACGGTGCGCAGCGCCGCGACGCCGGATGGGGGCAGCCTGCCACGCGTCACCGACACGCCCGGCCCGCCGACGGCGTCGCAGGAAGCACTCCGCCAAGACTCCGGCCATCTCAACGCCGGTGTCGCCTTGATTATGTCCGCCCGGACACAGGACGCGCGACCCGCGCGCGTGGCAGACTCCGGACTGTGCCGGTGGTCAGCGTTCTGAGCCTCAAGGGCGGGGTCGGCAAGACCTCCGTCACGCTCGGATTGGCAGGGTCAGCGCTGGTCCGAGGGCTGCGGACGATCGTCGTCGACCTCGACCCCCAGGGCAACGCCACCATGGCCCTCGACCCTCAGCAGGTCCGGTTCACCGCCAACGACGCGCTCGTCGACGGCCGCACCCCGCACTTCGACGACAGCCTGGCGGCCAGCGCCTGGGGTCCCGGGCTCCGCGTCCTGGCCAGCGAGCCGGCCCTCGAACGCCGCAACCACCCCGACGGCGGCGGCGAGCACCGCCTGCGCAGCGCCCTGGCGGGGGCGGACGACGCGGAGCTGGTCCTCGTCGACTGCCCACCCAGCCTCGCCGCCCTCACCACCAACGCCCTGGCGGCCAGCGACCTCGCGCTCGTCGTCACCGAGCCCACGATGTTCGCACTCACCGGCGCTCAGGCGGCCCTCAGCGCCGTCGACTCCGTGCGCAGCGCTCACAATCTCCGGCTTCGCCCCGCAGGCGTCGTGGTCAACGGCTACCGCGCCCGGTCCGCCGAACACCGCTTCCGCCTCGACGAGCTGATCGCCGCCTACCGCGGCCTCGTCCTCGACCCGGTCCTGCCCTACCGCTCGGCGATCACCCAGGCCCAGGGCAGCTGCCTGCCGATCCAGCGCTGGCCCTCGCCGGGAGCCCGCGAGGTGGCGCGCATCTTCACCGGATACCTCGACCACCTGCTGGCCGTGGCCCGCACGAGCTCCGACGGGCCGTTCGGAAAGGGAGGCCGCCGATGACCGTCCCCGCTCCCCGCCCGGCGTTGCGCCGTGACGACGACGGCTCGGTCCACCCGGCGTGGCCCCGGCTGTCCTCCCTCACCGTCGATGCCGACGCCGTCGCCAAGAGCCGCAAGAAGGCGAAGAAGAAGGGCAAGGACAAGGCGCCCGACGACGACGTCGAGCTGACCGTCGCGATCCCCAAGCGCGACCGCAAGAAGCTGCGGCGCAAGGCCGAGAGCTACGGCTGGACCGTCGAGGAAGCCGCGGCACACGTCATCCGGGTGTGGGCCGACGACCAGTCCGGGCGACCCGGGCCGCGCTGAGTCAGGCCGGGGCCGCGCCCACCCAGGAGCCCCGCGCCATGACCCCGCCGAGTCCGAGGTCGGCGTCGAGCACGACGAGGTCGGCGTCGAGGCCCACCACCAGCGCACCAGTGCGATCGCTCAGTCCGAGCAGGCCCGCCGGGGTGGTCGAGGCGGCCCGCACCGCGTCGGCCATCGAGAATCCGGCCTGGGTCACCGCGAACCTGAAGGCGCGGTCCATCGTGAGCGTGCTGCCGGCGATGGTGCCGTCGCCGACGAGGCGCGCCACGCCGTCCTCGACGCGCACCGCGAGCTCACCCAGCACGTAGTCGCCGTCACCGATGCCGGTGGCCGACATCGCGTCGGTGACCAGCGCCACCCGGGCCGGCCCGGCAGCCCGGGAGGCCAGCGCCGCGACGGCGGGGTGCAGGTGGACACCGTCGAGGATCAGCTCGACGGTGACCCGAGGGTCGTCCAGCAACGCCGCGATGGGGCCCGGCTCGCGGTGGTTCAGCGGGGTCATCGCATTGAACAGGTGAGTGGCCACGCTCGCCCCGGCGTCGATGGCCTCGCGGACCACGTCGAACGTCGCGTCGGTGTGACCCACGGCCGCAATGGCGCCGGCGTCGACGACGGTCCGGACCGCCGCGAGGCCGTGGTCGAGCTCGGGCGCCAGCGTGACCATCCGGACCGTGCCGCGCCCGGCCGTGAGCAGGTGCTGGACGACCGTCGGATCCGGCGCGGCCAGGGCGTCGGGGTTGTGCGCACCTTTGCGGGCCGGGGAGATCCACGGGCCCTCCAGGTGGGTGCCGACGATCACGCTGTCCTGGGCCAGCTCGGCCAGCGCCCGCACGTCGTGCTCGAGAGCGTCCGGGAACCCGGTGACCAGGCTGGCCACGATCGAAGTGGTGCCGTGGCCGCGGTGGGTGGCGACGAAGGTCGCGATCTGCTCGGGATCGGCGCCCACGACGGTCGCACCGCCGCCCCCGTGGGTGTGCATGTCGACGAAGCCCGGGACGATCCACCGTCCGGCCACGTCGTGGTCGGGAGTGCGCTCCGGGCGACCCGAGCCGATGCCCACGATGCGCGTGCCGGCGGTCTCGAGCCAGCCGTCGCCGACGACGCCGTCCGGGGTGACCAGCTGGGCTCCGACGATCAGCGACATGTCCGCGTCCTCCCGAGGCGTCCCGCCGAGGTGTCCGGCCGCCGCACGCGGCCGAGCACGACCGTACCGCTACCGTCGGTGCTCATGACGCTGACCGTTGACCACCGATTCCGTGGGCCCACGACGTCCGGCAACGGCGGCTACGTCTGCGGGATGGTGGCCGCACGCCTGGGGTCCGGCGGCGCCACCGTGACGCTCCGCACGCCGCCTCCGCTAGGCCGGGCCATGACGATCGCCGTCGACGACGGCGAACTGCAGCTCCTGGACGGATCGACGCTGGTCGCCGAGGCGACGACCACCACCGCCGACCACCTTCCGGAGGTCGAGCCGCTCGACGCCCGAGCAGCCCGGGAGCTGTCCCTGTCCTACCCCGGCCTCGACCTCCACCCCTTCCCCGAGTGCTTCGTCTGCGGCCCTCGGCGTGAACCGGGCGACGGCATGCGGCTCTTCCCTGGGCGCGTGGGCGACGGCCGGACGGCCTGTGTGTGGGACGTCGCGGCCGACCTGGCCGGGCGCCCGGAGTTCGTCTGGGCCGCGCTCGACTGTCCCGGCGGCTGGTCCGCGCCGATCGAGGGCCGGCCCATGGTGCTCGGCCGGCTGACCGGCGAGGTCGTGGCCACGCCGGAGGCGGGCGAGGCGTGCGTCGCCATGGGCGAGCTGACCGGCACGGACGGACGCAAGAGCTTCACGGCGACCACGCTCTACGGCAGCGACGGCCGCGTGCTCGGCCGCGCCCGCGCGATCTGGATCGCCCTGCCCGGCTCGCCGGATGCCTGACCAATCGGGCGGGTTCAGCCGACGGGAAATCTCGTTGCATCGGGCGCCCGTCGGCGCATAACGTCGTGGGTACACGGAGAGGAGGTGGTCCAGTAGATGAAGAGCTATCGGACTCGTGAGGTGGCTGCGCGCTAGCGCCGCTTGCTCGACGCAGGACCTGGGGTGAGCCCGGGTTCGCCGGCAGTCGGCCGGCAATCCAGTGCAGTCACCCGGCCCGTGGGTTCCTGGGATCAGTCCCCCAGGCCGCGCTCAGCGCGGACACAGCCCACGGGCCGTTCCATGTCCGGGGGTCGTCGGGACGGCGTGCCACGGCCCGTTACAGGCCCGCTACAGGCCCGCTACGGCGCCAGCCGCTCCAGCGCCCACGCGTCGTCCGTCCGGCGGTAGCGCAGCCGGTCGTGCAGCCGCCCCGGGCCGCCCTGCCAGAACTCCACGGTCTCCGGCACCACGCGATAGCCGCCCCAGAACTCCGGCAGCGGGACCTCCTCGGGATGGCGGCGTGCCACCTCCACCGCAGCGGCCTCGAGGTCGGCCCGCGAACCGATCACCGTCGACTGCGCGCTGGCCCACGCCCCGATCTGCGACTCGCGCGGACGAGTGGCCCAGTACGCGCTGCTCTCGGCCACCGACAGCCGCTCGACGCCGCCGCAGACCACCACCTGCCGTTCCATGGCGAACCACGGGAAGCACAACGACGCCCACGGGTTCGCGGCCAGCTCGTGTGCCTTGCGTGAACCGTGGTTGGTGAAGAACACGAAGCCGCGGGCGTCGAGCTCCTTGAGCAGGACGTGCCGCGCGCTCGGCCGGGCGTGCGCGTCGGCGGTGGCGAGCACCATGGCGTTGGGCTCGATCAGCCCGGAGGTCACGGCATCGTGCAGCCACGACCGGAACTGCGCGAACGGCTCGCGCGCGACGTCCGTCTCCAGCAGCCGCGCGGTGGCGTATCGACGGCGCATCCGCGCCAGCCCCAGACCCTCGTCGCTCACGACCACACTCTCCCACTCGACACGGCCACTCCGAGCTCCCCGTCGGCCCCGATCCGGGGGTCGGAGTCGCCAAGATCACACCCCATCTGTGGGAAACAGCACATCCACCGGGTATGAACTTGTGGATAGCAACCATCTGCGAGGCATGATGGAGGTTCCGCCTGGCGTCCAACCGGTCTCGCCCGGCGCCTCTGCGGCCACGAGCCGAACACGAAGGAGTGTGCATGTCCGAGGTCAAGCACGGGCTCGAAGGCGTCGTAGCGTTCGAGACGCAGATCGCCGAGCCGGACAAGCAAGGCAGCGCGCTGCGGTACCGCGGTGTCGACATCGAGGACCTCGTCGGGCATGTTCCGTTCGAGCATGTGTGGGGGCTGCTGGTCGACGGCCGATTCGACCCCGGCCTGCCGCCCGCCGAGCCGTTCCCGCTGCCGATCCACTCGGGCGACGTCCGAGTCGACGTCCAGAGCGCACTGGCCATGCTGGCGCCGGCGTGGGGCTTCCGGCCGCTGCTCGACACCCCCGACGACGAAGCCCGCGACGAGCTCTCCCGGGCCGCGGTCATGGCGTTGTCGTTCGTCGCCCAGTCCGCCCGGGGCACCGGCCTGCCGATGGTTCCCCAGCAGGAGGTCGACAAGGCCGACACCATCGTCGAGCGGTTCATGATCCGCTGGCGTGGCGAGCCCGACCCACGCCACGTCAAGGCCGTCGACGCCTACTTCACCTCCGCCGCCGAGCACGGCATGAACGCCTCGACGTTCACGGCCCGCGTGGTGGCCTCCACCGGCGCCGACGTCGCGGCCTCGCTGTCGGCCGCCGTGGGCGCGATGAGCGGTCCGCTGCACGGCGGCGCGCCGTCGCGGGTGCTGGCGATGATCGAGGAGATCGAGCGGACCGGCGACCCCGAGGGCTACGTCAAGGGCGTGCTCGACCGCGGCGAGCGGATGATGGGCTTCGGCCACCGCGTCTACCGAGCCGAGGACCCGCGGGCTCGCACGCTGCGCCGGGTGGCCCGCGAGCTGTCCGCACCGCGCTACGAGGTGGCCGAGGCGTTCGAGCGGGCCGCGCTGGCCGAGCTCGCCGCACGCAAGCCCGACCGGGTTCTCGCGACGAACGTCGAGTTCTGGGCCGCGATCGTGCTCGACTTCGCCGAGGTGCCGGCGCACATGTTCACCTCGATGTTCACCTGTGCCCGCACCGCCGGGTGGAGTGCCCACATCCTCGAGCAGAAGCAGACCGGCCGGCTGGTCCGCCCGTCGGCCGTGTACTCCGGCCCGAGGCCGCGCAAGCCCGACGAGGTGGGCGGCTGGAACCCCGACTGGGCGGTGTGACCGCTCCCCTCCTTCGGGTGATCGTTGGAAGGATGTGGCCGCCCAGGCGGCAGTTCCGCTCCGGCGATCGCCCAGCAACCGGCGTCCGGCGACCCTGTCGGGCGCCGCTCGTGCGCATGCGGCACAATGGCGGACCTGACAGCGTGGTCACCCCGATTTCATCGCCCGGACATCACCGGAGAGCTCCGCATGACCGACGCATTGCAGATTCCCGCTGACCTCAAGCCCGCCGACGGCCGCTTCGGATCAGGCCCCAGCAAGGTTCGACGCGAGGCACTGGCCGCCCTGGCCGAGCACGGCAGCGAGGTGCTCGGCACCTCCCACCGGCAGGCCCCGGTCAAGAACCTCGTCCGCCGCGTCCGCGAGGGCGTGGCCGAGTTGTTCGACCTCCCCGACGGATACGAGGTGGTGCTGAGCAACGGCGGCGCCACGGCGTTCTGGGACGTCGCCGCCTTCGGCCTGGTGCGCACCAAGTCGCAGCACCTCTCCTTCGGCGAGTTCTCGTCGAAGTTCGCCACGGTCACGAAGACCGCGCCGTGGCTGCAGGACCCGACCGTCGTCAAGGCCGAGCCCGGCACCCTTGCGGTGCCCTACGCCGAGGACGGCGTCGACGTGTACGCCTGGCCCCACAACGAGACGTCCACGGGCGTCATGGCGCCGGTCCGCCGCGTCGAGGGCGCCGACCCCGACGCCCTGGTGCTCGTCGACGCCACGAGCGGCGCGGGCGGGCTGCCGGTCGACCCGTCGCAGGTGGACGTGTACTACTTCGCGCCGCAGAAGAACTTCGCCTCCGACGGCGGGTTGTGGCTGGCCGCATTCTCGCCGGCCGCGCTGGCCCGGGTCGAGGAGATCGCCGCCACCGACCGCTACGTGCCGGCCTTCCTCGACCTCCCCACGGCCGTCGACAACTCGCGCAAGGACCAGACGTACAACACCCCGGCCGTGGCCACGCTCTTCCTGCTGGCCGAGCAGCTGGACTGGCTCAACGGCAACGGCGGCCTCGAATTCGCCGTCGGGCGGACCACCGACTCCTCGAACCGGCTCTACACGTGGGCGGACAAGAGCCCTTATGCCACCCCGTACGTCGCCGACCCTGCGGCTCGCTCGCTGGTCGTCGCGACGATCGACTTCGACGAGTCGATCGATGCCGCGGCCGTGGCGAAGACGCTGCGTGCCAACGGCATCCTCGACGTCGAGCCCTACCGCAAGCTCGGCCGCAACCAGCTGCGCGTCGCCACCTACGCCGCCGTCGATCCGGCCGACGTCGAGGCGCTGACGGTGTGCGTGGACTGGGTCGTGGAGCGGCTCGGCGCCTGAACGAGAGCCGGGCGACGGTTGGACGCGAGGCGGAGCGCTGAGTGGAGCGCTAGGCGGAGTGACCGGCCGTGAGCGACCGGCCGATCAGCCCTTGCGGCGTCTGAACGGAGAACGAAGGGCCGGGGTGGACCAGGGAGCTGGTTCACCCCGGCCCTTCGTCATGGTCCGGAATGGCAAACGCCCGGCCGCGGGGTCTTCAGCGGCCGGGCGTACCTTAGGTCACTCCCAAGCGGAGGGACCAAGTTCCCCCGCCGTGGTCATGTGCTGACAACGTTAGTAGCGCGCCGCCGTGGCGCCCATCGTCCGTTCGGCCGCCAGCGGTTGACCATTGGCGCCCCGTGCCGTCCGTCGTCCGGCGTCACCACGGTGTGTCGACCGGCATCACCACGAGGCTTGTCATCGCATCACGAGGCTTGCAGGCCTCGTGGAGCAGGCGATTCCCTGCTGAACGTGATCATTCCGGCCGGAGGGCGGCGTCGAGGCGGTCGCCGACTCGATCGGCCAGGGCGGGCCGGAGATTCCACTGGCGCACCAATGCGATGTAGTCGGCGACCATCGCGGGCGTCGGCGCGGCGCCGGTGCGGACCGCGCGGATCAGGGCGTTACGCGGCGTGTGGGCCGAGTCCACGAACTCGATCACCTCGACCCGATACCCCAGCAGCCGCAGGATCGCGGCGCGGACCGCGTCGGTCAGCACGTCGGCCAGCCGCTCGCGCAGGATGCCGTGGCGGGTGACCAGACCGTACGGAGCCGGCACTTCGGCGCCGGCGCTCAGCTGCCGCTGGACGTCGTGATGGCAGCACGGCGCGGCCAGGATCACCGGCGCCTCCCACCGGACCGCCCGGGCGAGGGCGTCGTCCGTGGCGGTGTCGCAGGCGTGCAGTGCGAGCACGACGTCGGGCGCCGCCAGCGAGACCTCCTGGATCGTCCCCTCGACGAACGTCACCGACTCCGCCCAGCCCAGCTCGCCGGCCAGGGCGGTGTTGCGGGCCCGTGCGGCGGTCTTGACGTCGACGCCGGTCAGCCGCACCGGGACGTCGAGGCGTTCGCCCAGCCAGCGGTAGCCGGCGAAGGTCAGGTAGGCGTTGCCGCATCCGAGGTCGACGACATCGAGACCATCGTCGCCCGCCGCCGCCCGGGCCGCCGAGACCACCGGCTCGCTCGCCCGCAGGAACTCCTCGACCTGGGTGAACTTCGCCCGCCGACTCGGCTTGACCCGCCCCTGGGCGTCGCTGATGCCCACGGCCCGGAGGAACGGGTCGGCGGGGTCGAGCATCCGGGACTTGGCGCGGTCGTGGTCCCGCGAGGGAGCCTCGGCCGGCGCGGCCGCGCGATGCAGCTGCGCCGCCCCCTTCTTGGTCACCCGCAGCTGGATGGTCGCGTCGGTGGCGGCGACGTGCCAGTTGCCGTACGGCTCGGCAAGGACGGCGTCGACCGTGGTGGCGACGTCGTCGGCGTCGACGTTGCGGGTGAACGCCTGACGGTCGTCGTAGCGCACGACCTGCAACCGGCGCCCGGCCCGGAGGTCGACCCAGCGCAGCTCGACCTTGCGGTGCGTGGGATGCTCGCCTCGACGGCGCCCCGCACCCACCGCGCTGATCAGCCGCTCGGGGTCAAGGATGACCGAACGGATCTGGTCCAGGGCATCCGGGAGGGCTTGGGGCATTGGACCATTGTCGCCTCCGCGGCCGCCGCAGCGTGCCCGGGGCGTGAGAGGTGAGGCGTGCGACCGAAGACGACACGACAGACGGTCGCGATCGTTCTCGCGGCGATGATCGTCATCGTGGTGGTCGCGGCGCTGTGGTGACCTGCTTCATCGGAAACGTCGCCACCGTCTCGTAACGCGCCCGGCGTCCCTCGCCGCCGCCCAGATGTGACCGGACGAGAGCGACCTGATCGATCGTCCAGCGGGGCCCGTCGTACTCGGCGAGATCGCGGACGTAGGGCCGGAGGTCGGCCTGCCGCGACGACCGGGCCAGGGTGAGATGAGGCCGATACGTCCGGTACTCGTCGACCGTCACGCCGGCCCGCCTGCCCGCGGCGGCCGTGGAGGCGGCCAGCCGGCTCAGCCGGGCGACGTCGCCCCGCACTCCGGCCCACAGCACCGCGCGAGAGAAGCGGCCGGCCCCGGTGACCCGGACCTCGATCGGCTCGTAGCGCGCCGCCGCCCTGGCGAGACGCTCGGTCAGCTCGGCCACGGAGGCGTCGTGGACCTCGCCGTAGAACGCCAATGTGATGTGCCATCCGTCGACCGCTGCCCAGGTCAGGGGCTCACCGCTGGCGGCGTCGGACGCGCGGACCGGGTCGACGGCCAGCGTGAGGTGATCGACGACGGAGGCCGGCGGGACCGCCGCCGCGAACAGCCTCATTGGGTGGCCGGGCGCATCCGGCCGGCGAGGTGGTCGACCGCGGCCTGCTCGCCCTCGACCACAAGCGAGTCGTCGGGCCCGCGCCCCCACAGCCAGAGATAGAGCGGCACCGGATCGCCGGTGAGGACTGCCTGGACCGGCTCGTCCGGCCAGCGGTCGACCTGGGCGACGATGGCGGCCGGCTCCATGACGATCCGCCAGGCCTCGTCGGCGCTGCGTACCCGCACGATGGTGCCCGGGCGGTCGTCGACCGGCTCGTCACTCCAGTCGCCGGCCAGGAACCGCCGGAGCACCTCGTCGATGCCGTCGAGGGCCAGCTCCTCGTGGACGGGCGCGGACACGCCGTGGGCGAGCTCGGCGTCGATGCGGTGAATGGCGGTCTCGTGGGCCATCCGGCGGCCCCAGAACCCCACCGTGCGCTCGTCCCACCACCACGTGGCGGCGAAGCGGAGCGGATCGTGGGTGGTCAGCTCGGTGACGAGCTGGTCGAGGCCGTCATTCAGGTAGGGCAGCGTGGGCTGGTCGCCACGGTCCGGCGGCCAGGGATCGGGAAAGTCCTGCTCACGGATGCAGGCCACCTTGTGGCGGTAGACCTCGGCCACGTGTTCGGCGAGGTCGCCCACCGACCACCCCGGACAGGTGGGCACGGCGGCGTCGAGCCCCCGGCCCGCCGCGGCCGTGAGAAGGGCGGCGTCGGCGCGGAGGAGCTCGACGTAGCGATCGTGGGTGAGCCTCATGCCCGCACTCTGACACGAGGCAGGTCCGGGTTTCGACTGATTTCAGGCCGCCCGTGGCGCCGCCCCGGGCTCGCCGGGCTCGTCCCCGAGATCGCCCTCGTCGCCGTCGCGATCGTGGCGATCGTCGAGGTGGTCGCCGCGAGGCGGCTCGGAGAACACCACGCTGAGTCCGGGCCGGGGCATCAGCCGCGGCCGCACGACCACGCCGCTGCGGGGCGCCAGCACGATCAGCGCGATCATGGCCGTGGCGATCGTGAGGACACCGCCGCCGAGCAGCGACCAGCGAGCGCCCAGGAT
This sequence comes from Jiangellaceae bacterium, assembly GCA_036566745.1. Lineage (GTDB taxonomy): Bacteria > Actinomycetota > Actinomycetes > Jiangellales > Jiangellaceae > DATCVR01. The sequence goes on from DATCVR010000141.1 coordinate 51,629, forward strand.
GTCGGCCACCCACCCGATGACCGGCGCACCCACCGGCGTGCCGCCCATGAAGATCATCACGTAGAGCGACATGACCCGGCCGCGCACGTGTTGCGGGACGGTGGTCTGCACGTACGCGTTGGCCGCGGTCATCACCGTCATGGCCGTGATCCCGACCGGGATGAGCGACACCGCGAACATCACGTACGACTGCATGAGCCCGGCCACGATCTCGAGTGCGCCGAACACCACGGTTCCCCCGACGATCAGCCGCCGGCGAGGCACCCGCCGCCGGGCCGCGACCAGCGCTCCGGCCAGTGTGCCGATGGCCATCACCGAGCCGAGCAGGCCGTACTCGCCCGGCCCCTTGCCATAGACCTCGGTGGCCATGAGAGCCATGGTCATCTGGAAGTTCATGCCGAACGTGCCCAGCCCGAACAGGATCAGCAGCACCATGACGATGTCCGGGCGCGAGCGGACGTACGCGACCCCCTCGCGGAGTCGTTCGAGCACGCTTCCGTCGTGGCGACCCTGGTTGGGCTCGTGGACGATCGTCCGCAGGAGGACCAGCGCGATGATCGGCGAGGCGAACGACAGGCCGTTGACGACGAAGACCCAGCCGGTGCCGATCAGGCTGATCAGGACGCCGGCCAGTGCCGGTCCGATCAGGCGGGCCGCGTTGAACGACGCGCTGTTGAGCGCGACGGCGTTGCTGAGGTCGTCCGGGCCCACGAGCTCGGATACGAACGACTGCCGGGCCGGGTTGTCCAGCGCGGTGCCGACCCCCATCAGGAAGGCCAGCACGTAGACGTGCCAGATCTGCGCCAGATCGGTGAGGACGAGAACCCCCAGCACCAGACCGACGACGCCGAGGAAGGCGTTGGTGAAGATCAGCAGCTGACGCTTGGGCAACTTGTCGGCGAGCAGCCCACCGAACGGCGCTACCAGCAGGAACGGCAGGAACTGGAGGCCGGTCGTGATGCCGACCGCCGGCGCTCCCCCGCCGAGGACGACGAGCACGAGCCAGTCCTGGGCGACCCGCTGCATCCAGGTGCCGACGTTGGACGCGAACATGCCCGACCAGTAGAGCCGGTAGTCACGATGACGGAGCGAGTGGAACGTAGGGCTCACGAGCGAGCCAGCTTCTCGAGCACGGGCAGGACCGCCCGCAACGCCGCGCGTTCCTCCGGACTGAGGTCGCGCAGGCGATGGGTCAGCCAGGCGTCGCGGCGCTTGCGATCGGCGGCCGTGCGTCCGAGCCCGGCCTCGGTGATGCGGACCACGGCGAGTCGGCGGTCGACGGGGTGGGGTTCGCGGACCGCCAGCCCGAGCTCTTCGAGGTTGGACACGATGCGGGTCATGGACGGCGGGCGGATGCGTTCGTAGGCGGCGAGCTCACCCACCGGCATCGGACCGTGCCGCTCGAGAATCCCCAGCGCGGAGAGCTGGTTCAGGGTGAGGGACTCGTCCTCGCGCTCGTTGCGGATGCGGCGGTTGAGGCGGCCGACGGCGATGCGCAGGGAGCTCGCCAGTCCCGCTTGAGTACGTGGCTGCGCCGCACCGGCAGCGCCTGATGCAGCAGTGTGAGGTGGTTTGATCGATGACACTCTTGTTAGGTTAACTCATTACCTTTGCTAACTGCCATCTGTCTTATGATGTGACACTCCTGGCAGGAGTGAGGCCGCTCACATCAGTCCCGGCGGATCGAGTCTCTTGTCATTGATCAGCGACGCCTTCTCCGCCTGCGCTGATGCACTGGAACTGCTCGTCGGACAGCCTGACCCGGTTGGCGCCGACGTTCTGTTCCAGGTGCGAGACGGATGTCGTGCCGGGGATCGGCAGCACGTTCGCGGCGCGATGCAGGAGCCAGGCCAGCGCGACCTGCGAGGGCACCGCACCGAGTTCGCCTGCGATGTCATCCACGGTGCTTCCGGGTCGCGCGAGGTCGCCGATGCGGCTGCTGCGTCGCCGGACCGGTCAGGCGCTGTCGGAGCGCCGGGCGCGTCGGCCGCGGTAGATCGTCCCGCCGCCCTCGGTGACGTCGTCGATCGCGCCGATCTCTTCGGTGACGTCGTAGTTGCGGGCCCGGCGGCCTGCGCCGAGGGTGGTGTCGAGCAGGAACTCCCCGGTGTCGGGGTCCCGCTCCGGCGTGACGCGGCCGGGAAGAATGAGGCCGGTGGACGCGGGGTCCTCGGCGGGCTCGGGCGCGGGCGGACCGGCGACCGGGAACTCGCGCCCGGGCCGGTCGGACGCAGACGGCTCCGGACGCCGGCGTCGATCCGGGCTCGCCCCGAACTCGTCCGCGAGCTCGTCGCGCGCCGGCAGACTCGTGCGGGCCGGCGGGTGGGGGACGACGGGCCGGTCGGGCACGATCCGCTCAGGAACGGGCCGGCCCGGATCAGGTCGATCGGCGGCCGGCCGGTCGGCACCTGCCCGGCCGGGAGCGATCGGCGGGATGGGCGGACGCGCAGACTCGACCGTCGGGGTCGGGACGTCACCCACGCGCGGGAGTGAGGTGTCGGTGGTGGGCGAGGGGACGGCGGGGCGGCGGGGTCGCGGCGCCTCGGTCTCGATCGGGCGCGTCACCGCGCGCGGATTCGTGTGGGTGCGAGTCTCGGCGATCCGCGGATCGGTCAGGGGATCGGTGAGCGGATCGACCTCACCCACGCCGGGCCGGACCTCAGCGGCCGGGCGTCCGACATCGGGACGGCCAGCCTCCGGACGACCTGTCGCCGGGCGCTCGGGCTCGTGGCCCTCGGCCGCGCGAGACTCGGGCCGCTCCGGTCCGGAGCCGTCGGCCTCGACCGTGGCCGGCCGCGCGACGTCGTCGTCGGCGCCCTCGCCGCCGTCCACGACCTCATCCGCCTCCGCCTCGGCCTCGAGCTCGGCCAGGGCGATGGCATCGCGACGCTTGCGTGTGTACTCGAGACCGAGCAATCCGAGGCCGACTCCGGCCAGACAGGTCCACAGCCACCAGCCGTTTCCGGCGGCGTCGAGGGCGCTCTTGCGCACCGCGAGAACGACGAAGACCACCGCCCAGATCACGGTGAAGATAGCCACCGTACGGACGCCGTCCACGTCGAGCGGCTCGACGCGAGGCGTCTCCCGGGTACGCCGCCGCCGGTTCGCCATTACTCCAGGCTAGTCGGGGCTCGACGGCGACGGCTAACCGATGTCCGACTCGTCCCGCAGGCCGGCGCATGCAACGTACCTGCAACGTCTCGGCCGCGCCCCCTCGCAAGGGCGTCCGCGGTCTCCCGAATCACCGTCGAGAACCGTGGGCGCACCCTCGCTCACCACGGCCGCCTTCTGGCAACCTTTCGCCGACAACGACTTCTTGTGCCGCCGTCCACGAACCTCGCCCTGGAGGCTCCATGACGTCCACCGCCACGTCCACGACCGGCCTCGATCGGTACTTCAGGATCAGTGATCGGGGCTCCACGATCGGACGTGAGGTGCGCGGCGGCGTCGTCACGTTCTTCACGATGGCCTACATCATCGTGCTGAATCCGCTCATCATCGGCACCGTCCACGACGCGACTGGCGCCTTCCTCGGCGGTGGCGACGCACCCGACCTCGCCGCGGTCGCCGCCACGACGGCACTCGTCGCGGGTGTGCTGACGATCGCGATGGGCGTAGTCGCCAACTTCCCGCTCGCGCTGGCCACCGGGCTGGGACTGAACGCCTTCGTCGCCTTCGGGCTGGCCAGTCAGATGACCTGGGCCGACGCCATGGGTCTGGTGGTGCTCGAGGGCCTCGTCATCCTCGTACTCGTGCTCACCGGGTTCCGCCAGGCCGTGTTCGCCGCCATCCCGCGGCACCTCAAGACCGCGATCAGCGTGGGCATCGGGCTGTTCATCGCCCTGGTGGGCTTCGTCAACGCGGGCTTCGTGACCTCCACCGGCATCCCCGCGCCACCGATCGGGCTCGGCGACGGCGGATCGCTCTCGACCTGGCCGGTGGCGGTGTTCGCGGCCGGGCTGATCGCGGTCATCGTCCTCTACGCCCGCCAGGTGAAGGGCGCCATCCTCTGGACCATCGTGGGCACCGCGGTGCTCGCCGTCGTGGTCGAGACGATTGCCGACCTCGGACCGGCCGGCCCGGACAACCCCAGCGGCTGGAACCTCAACGCCCCGGCCGTCCCGGACCGCTTCGTGGACGTCCCCGACTTCTCCCTGATCGGGCAGTTCAGCCTGTTCGGCTCCTGGGAGGCCGTCGGCGCCGTGAGCGTCGTGCTCTTCGTCTTCACGCTCATGCTCGCCGACTTCTTCGACACGATGGGCACGATGGTCGCGTTGGGCGCCGAGGGCGGCCTGCTCGACGAGAACGGCAACCCGCCCAGGACCACCCAGATCCTGGTGGTCGACTCGCTCGCCGCGGCCGCGGGCGGTGCGGCGTCAGTGTCGAGCAACACGTCCTACATCGAGTCCGCCTCGGGTGTCGGCGAGGGCGCCCGCACCGGCCTGGCCAGCGTCGTCACCGGCATCTGCTTCCTGCTGGCGACGTTCTTCGCGCCGCTGGTCGGCATGGTGCCGAACGAGGCCGCCGCGCCCGCCCTGGTGCTGGTCGGCTTCCTGATGATGACGCAGGTCAAGAGCATTCCCTGGGACGACCTCGAGCTGGCGATCCCGGCCTTCCTGACGATCGCGCTGATGCCCTTCACCTACTCGATCAGCACGGGCATCGGCGCGGGCTTCCTCGCCTACGTGATCATCAAGCTGGCCCGGGGCAAGGCGCGCGCCGTGCACCCGCTGCTCTGGGTGGTGGCGGCGTTGTTCGTCGTCTACTTCGCGATCACGCCGATCGAAGAATTGCTCGGCGTCCGCTGAGGCCGTGCCGACGTGGCCCCGGCCGTCAGCCCGGCAGCCGCTGCTCGAGCACCTGCCCCGGCCAGTCGCCCACGTGGAAGGTCTCGGTCGGGGTGAATCCGGCGCGCGTGTAGTACCGCACGAGCGCTCCCTCGCGGCCGGCCCAGCAGTCGACCCGCATCAGCCCCACGCCGCGCTGGACCGCAAGGGTCCGGGCGTGGTCGAGCAGCGCGCGCCCCACGCCGCGGCCCGCGAACTCCGGCATGGTGATCAGCAGGACGACGTAGAGCTCCGGCTCCTCCGCCGGCGGCACGTACGACGCGTGCTCGTCGCTGACCACCAGTGCGCCCGCGGGCATCCCGTCGATCCGGGCGAGCCAAAGCCCTCCCCCGGACGCCATCCCCCGCACCCGCTCGGCCTTGGCCGGATCGGCGGACCACGGCTCGGAGCCCCACTGGTCCGGCTGCCCGCGGCCGACCATCCAGGCGACGCGGGCGTCGAACATGTCCAGCAGCGTGCCGGTGTCGTCCGGCCCACCAGGTGTCAGGTCCATCGCTGCCCGTCCTCCCAGGCGCTGTCGGCGATCAGCTCCGCGACGGCGCCCGGATCGTGGAGCGCCTCGGCCACCATCCAGCGTCGCTCCCACTGCCCGCTCGCCCACGCCAGCCCGCGGGCCAGCCCGTCGAGCGTGGCCGCGTGCACGACGTCGCCCTCCATCCACCAGTCCACGGGATGCCCCGCCACCACGAGGTCGTCATGCTCCACGTATGTCGTCGGCGCGGCTCGCAGCACCGTCGCGGCGGCGTCGGGTACCGGCGAGGACTCGCCCCGGCCGGCCGGAACGGCGTCGTACATCTCCGAGGCCAGATCGACGTCGAGGACGTCCGCCAGGGACGCCGGGGCCGGCAGGGCGTGACCCAGGTCGAGCTGGCGCCAGTGCGGCCCGTCGATCACCACGACGTCCGAGGCCGGCACGACGCGGCTGCCCAGGCCATCGGGCACCCGCAACGACGACGGCACCTGCGCGGGAGGATCGCGATCGGCGAGCCTCGCGTACACCTCGATCACGACGGCCGCGGCGACCTCGAGCGACGGATCGGCCATCCGGTCGAGCAGCGCGCCGGTGTCTGCGTCGGCCAGCCCGCCGACCACGCCCAGCGCCGCCGCGAAGCCCGGGTCGACGTCCAGCTCCACCGGATGCAGCAACGCCCGCACCACGTCGTCGGCGTCGGCCGTGCACAGCTGGTCGAGCCGGCGACCGTCGATCCGGGCGTGGGTCCGCAGCCACCACGCGGCGTACGGCGGCACCGACCGCCTCGTGCCGTCGGCCAGCACGATACGGGTCGGCTCGACCACCGCCGCCCGGGTGAGCTGGTCGGCGGCGAGCAGTCGCAGTGCGTCCGGCCACGCGTCGGCGCGGATCAGGTCGAGATCGCCCACGGCGACGAACTCCGACACGAGCGGAGGGACGTCCGAGGCCGGCAGCATCGCCTCGGCCGCCGCGCGCCAGCCGTCCTCGTCGTCGAGGTCGTGCCAGAACTCGTCGTCGAGCGCGACGTCGGACTCGCGCACGACCGCCGGCCCCGAGCGCACGCCGACCGAGCGCAGCACCGCCGCGCCGTGCCGGTCGACCAGGCCGGCAGCGACGACGAACTCGTCCGGATCGGCGTCGAGGAGGTCGAGGAGCTCCGAGCCGGGCAGGAGGAGATCGCGAGCCGGGGCAGGCTCGCCGGAGCGGTCGGGCACCGGGAGCTCGGCCAGCCAGGGCACGTCGTCGCTGGTCAGCCCCGATGCGGCAACGAGGTCGAGGACGACGTCGGTCAACCGCGCGGGATCGCCGTCGTCGGCCGCGGCGTCCAGGGCCGCACGCACCCGCGGGTCACGCAGCACCGACGCCGGCGTGGCCTCCGCCGCACCCAGCCGGCGCAACAGCGGATGAGCCGCATCCGGATGGACCACGCGGAGGTCGAGGCGGTCGATCACGCCGGGATCGAGCTCGCCGGCCATCAGCAGCCCACGCGGGCCCCGGACGACCCGGCCGTCGAGCAGCGGCACCGGGAGCGCGCCCAGCGACTCGGGATCGGCCCCGTCGAGCCCGGCATACAGCGAGCGCCACTGAGCGGGTTCGAGTCGCAGTGCCGACAACTGGTCTACGAGGTCGGCCAGTGCCAGGTCGCGGGCACCCAGCCGGCGCAGGCCGTCGCCGCGGGTCCAGGCCGGATCCGGAAGTCCGCTCACCGTCCCGGCCAGCACCGACGGATCGGCCGCGGCCCGCAGCCCGTCGACCACCACCGCGTCGCGAGGACGGATCCGGCGGCCGTCCATGGTGGGGACGAACGGCGTGGCGGACAGCGCGTCGGCGATCGAGCGGTGCAACGCGGCGTCGAGCTCGCCGGCGCCTAGCGGCGACGGCACGAGGCCCAGCGCGTCCGGGGAGCCGAAGGACGCGACGAGGGCGGCGTACCCGCGGCCCACCTCGGCGACCAGGTGGTCGGTCAGCGCACCGGGCGCGACCCGGCGGCGCGACGAGTCGAGCGGGAACGTCGCGATCACCAGCGCGCCGAGATCGGTGCGATCGTCGGTGGGCGTGGGCGCATGGACCACGTTCGGCAGCGAGGCGGGCAGGGCACCGGGGCCGCCCGACTCGTGGACCGGGACGGCCACCGTGACCGACCAGGCCGGGCGGTCACGCTCCTCGACCGGGCGATCGGCCAGCAGCGCCGGATCGGCCGTACCGGTGAGCGACGCGCTGCGCCATCGCAGACCCACGGTGCGCTCGTCGATCGTGATCGACGGGTCTTCCGGGGACCCGTCGGCGGCGGGTTCGGCCAGGTCGTCGACGGGAGCGACCGGCAGGTCGGCGGCCGGCGCGGTCGGCACGTCGGCGGCCGGGGTGACCGGCACGTCGGCGGCCGGGGTGACCGGCACGGGTGTCGAGGGCCCGGCCCGCAGCGTGCGCC
>DATCVR010000142.1:0-6903 GCA_036566745.1 Jiangellaceae bacterium
CGGGATGGCTTGGTAGATCTGCATGTACAGGCGGTACGCCGTGCCAGCGACCACGTTCATCGGGGCCAGGAAGTTGATGTGCGAGCGGCCAGCGTCGCGGTCCCGGACGGCCCAGCGCATGCCGGAGGAGTCCCACACGACACGGTCGGTATTGGCGCCCTTGCCCCAGCCCTGCGCGCCGTAGCGGAAGTTGCCGTTGGTGATCAGGTTGACCCGAGAGACGCGCTTGGACCCGGTCGACCAGCCGGTGGTCGAGGAGCCGGTGTCGATGCTGGCGATCGTCGGCGCGGTCGTGGCGATCGTGACCGCGGGGATGGTGACCAGGTCAGCCGAGCGCGGGAACGGCTTGCAGTGCAGCGTCAGCACGTAGGTTCGGCGCGGCGTGCTCTGGATCTCGTCGATGTCATCGAGCACCGAGTCCCAGGTCACGGCGAGGACGTCGAACACAGTCGCCGGCGCAGTGCCGTCGGCGGGGACGTAGGTCAGCGCCTTCATCGCCTCGCGCCGGCACACCTTGACGAGCTCGGCCGAGCCGGTGGTCACTGCGGCCATGTCGAGGCCGACGACGCGGACGGTCACCGTCGCGGTCAGCGCCTCGTAGCCCGTGACGTCGATGTCCGCGCCCTCGAACAGCTCGGAGGTGACCGAGGAGACGACCGCCTCAGCGTTACGCCATTCGGTCCCATCCGCGGTCGCCTCGAGGTACCAGCCCGTGTTTGCCAGCGCGGCGATGGTGCCGCTCGGGAGGAGGTCGAGCTCGTCGAGGGTCAGTTGCGCACTCATCGCTTCTGCGACCTCTTCCCCTTGGATGCTGCCTTGGCGGCCGAGTACTTCTTCTTCGACGCCTCGGCCTCCTTGTGCTGCCTCTTGAGCAGCGCAGTGAGGTGGTGGATGTCGCCGCGGATGTGCTCGACCTGCTTGCGGCTGGACGCGATCTCGTCGCCGTAGACGACGCCCGAGGTGTAACTGGCGGCCGAGGCGGTGGCGCGCGTCGCGGAGAGGTACAGGCTCTGCGAGTGGCGCATGCCCGCCTTGGTCTGCTTGTTGAACATCTCGGCCGCGGCGAGCGGGTCCGGCGAGCGGAGGATCTCGGCAATGAACGCGTCGCCGGCGCCGTTCTTCTGCAAGTTCGCGATGACCTTGGGCAGCCGGGTCGCGTCGGCGCCCTGCTGCTTCCACTGCTGGTTCGCGTAGGCGACCGTGCCGCCCTGGAGACCGCCCGACCACGGGTCGGTCGAGCCACCCTCGAACCAGTTGCGCGTCAGCGAGCCGGAGACCTCAGACCTGAGCGCGTCACGCTTCTGATTCCAGTAGTCGAGCCGGTCGGTCGCGCGCTGCAGCTGCTTCTTGTGGTCGTCGAGCGCCCGCTGAGTGGTCTTCGCGGCGCGGTCCCACATCTTCGCCCAGGTCTCCAAGGACCTGGAGCCACCGACGCCAGAGCCGCGCACGGTGCCGCCAGTGGCGTACCCGGGCAGCGTGATGGTGCCGCCGTCTGCGTAGGCGGGGATGCGACCGGCTGCCCGGTCTCGGCGGAAGGCGTCAGCCTGGCCGTGACGGTTGGAGATGATCTCCTCGCCGGGGGCGGCGTGGATCAGGACCTTGTCGCCATATGGGTAGCGCTGACCGAGGATCTCGCCGCCGTCGGCCTTGCCTTGAGCCTTGGCGATCGAGTCCATCTTTCCGGCGGCGTAGATGGTCCGCTGCAGCGTGGTGACCGTGACCGTCTTGCCCGACAGGGAGTTGATGACCGCCTGTACCGCGTTGACGGTGGAGATCGACGTACCGGGGTCGACCTTGACCTGAACCGTCTTGCCCCTGACGCGACCGATCGTGCTGATGATCCGGTTGAGGCCGGGGGTGGCGTTGTCCTTGAGGCTGATGAGCGCTTGGCGCTGCTTCTCGGTCAGGTTGTACTTCTTGACCAGGGCGTTAACCTGCCCCATGGTCTCCGGGATGCCGTTGGCCTGGATGTGGGTCTGAAGCTTGGGCGGCAACGTCCTGTATCGGTTGATGAGCCCCTGGGTCTTGGCGTTGACGCCGTCGATGCCGGCGGCCTCGAACGCGGTGCGGACCACGTCGGGGGTAAGGCCCATCTGGTTGACGATGCGCTCGACCTGGCCGCGGCTCAGTCCGGCGGCGACGCCCGAGTCGATCAGCGCCTGACGCTGCTCGTTCAGGGTGAGGGCCATCTCGTTGGTGCTCACGTTGGCCTCGGCCTGCGCGGCGTTGAGGTTCTGGATGCCGTCGACACCGGCAGAGATGGCAGCGCGGTTCTTGATGGCGGCGTCAGAGTTCCCGGTCAGGGACTTGTTCGTCGCGTCGAGCTGACCCGCGAGGCCGTGAAGGGTCGACGTCATGCCGTCCTGTGCGGCGATCAGGCCCTGCGCCGGGTCGAGGATCGCAGAGAAGGCAGCGGTCAACTGGGATGCGTTATGGGCCGCACCGAGTGCGTCGTTGCCCATGTTCGCGAGCGCGTCGCCGAATGCGGCGGTCCGGCCCGCGGCGGTATCCGCTTGGGCGACGTAGGCCGCGATCTTGGCCTGCATCTCAGACCAGGCCGAGCCACCCTCCCGCTGCGCAGCAAGGAAGGCCTTGTGGGAGATCCCGAGTTTCTCCATGGCCATCTGGGCGCGGTCGGCACCAGAGGCCATCTCGACAGAGGAGTCTTTGTTGGCACCCAGGGCGACAGCGAGGTCCTCGAAGCCGGTCTTGGTGTCTGCGATCTCCTCGAGCTTCTTGGCCGCCTTGTCGCCCTCGCCAGAGAGGCCGCCCATCAGCTTCTTGATGTTGGTCAGCGGCGCAATGACGTTGGCGACCTCGGCGACCTTGCCGCCACCGAAGCCCCAGATGTCAGCGTCGGAAGACTCCCTCAGCGTGGCCTGGAGCTCCTTGACGCTGGCGCCCATCACCTCGATGCTTCCGGAGTCCATCGCCAGGTTCGCGTTCTTGATCGCGGCAGTGAGGTCGTCGTTGGCGGCGGCGAGGTCCATCGTGAAGCCGACTGCAGCACCAGCAGCGGCGCCCCACGGCCCGACCATCGACCCGGCGAGCCCGAGCATGGCAGCGTTCTGAACGTCCATCTTCTCGGCGTTACCGCTGGCGAGGAGTCCGATGGCGGCGACGGCCGGCCCGGCCTTGGCGGCACCAGCGGCCATCGCGCCGACGGAGGCGCGGGTGCGCTGCGCGGCCGCGGAGGTCCCGGACATGAACGACAGGGCGGTCGACTTGGTGGTCCCCAGTCGCTCGAACTCGCGGCCCATCGAGCGGACGTCGCGAGTGAGCGTGGAGACGGAGCCACGCGCGGACGCGGCATGAGTGCCGAGGGCAGTGAACATCCCTCCACCTCCAGCGGCAGCCCCGCCGGCCCCGAGGCCCATCCGACCCATCGCCGAAGCAGTCAGAGACGAGGCCTTGGAGAAGGCGAGCATGGCTGTCGCCGCGGTGAACAGCGCCGGGCCGACAGGAGAGCTGGCGATCGCGGTGAAGATGTCAGCGACCGCGGTCAGCGCAGGGAGGACAACCTGACCCCAAGGGGCGGCGGCCTCGGCAAGAGCGACCATCGCGCGGCCGGCCGACGAGAGGAACTCGGTGACCTGCGGGCCGGACTCGCGGACGTAGTCGGCGAACTCCTTGAAGCCCTCGGTGTGCTCGAGGTTGTCGGCCCACTCCCGGAATGCGCGGGAGCTGTCGACGAGACCAGAGCTGTCGCCGGTGATCCCGGCGAGTGCCTCAATGAGGTTGGCGCCGCCGGCCACGACATTCCCAGCCGCACGACCGAAGGCGTCCAGTGCCGAGGCGCCATCGGTGCCGATGTGCTCGAAGAACTCCTGCCAGTCGGCATCGTTCGCGAGTGCGTCCGCGCTCGTCTCGCCGAGGGTCCCGACAGTGAGGGACAGGTCGGCCACGAGGTCGCGCACGCCGGGCAGCTGAGTCATCAGCGTGTCCAGGCCACGCTCGAAACCGGGGAAGATCCCGTCGCGAGCGGTGCGCTGCAGGTCTTCGAGAGCAGGGGTCGCCTCGTCGATGGCCATGACGAAGGAGGCGCCAGAGGGACCAAGGCGGTCCATCTCCTCGCGGACCTTGGCGAGGTTCTCCGCCGTCGGCGCTAGGCGGTAGTCCGAGACTGCGGTCACGGCCTCGCCGACGCCATTGAAGGCGAGCATCAGCACGCCAGCGGCACCAGCGGCCGCGCCCATGCCTGCGGTCAGGGTGGTGATGGCTGGGATAGCCGCGGCGGTGAGGGGGATCGCGGCGGGGCCGATAGTCGCGATCGCGGTGCCCAGGAGTGCAGCGCGGCCAGAGAACCGGTCGATGCTCATGGACGCGTTGTCGACCTGGCCGCTGAATCGAACCAGGCCGCGCGACCCCATGGAGTCAAGGCTGGTGTTCGTGGTGCCGAGCGCTGCGTTCGCCTTGCCCATTGACGCCGCGAGCTTGTCGGCGCGCTGCGTCATCGTGGCGAGACGGCGGTTGGCGGTGTTCGCGTGGCCGCCGACTCCATCGATCGCCGCGTCGAGCGTCTTGAGTGCCGCCGCTGCGCTCAATGCCTCGGCGCTTGCGTCGTCCTCAAGCTCGAGAATGATGGTCTCGCGACGCACCGACAAGGGGATCACCTCGATTCGCGATGGAGAAGCGGGCTACTGAATTCCGGTGATGATCCAGATGGGCCATGGCGTAATGGCCCAGGCCAGGGGGACCATGGATCCCATGGACCTCTTCTATTTGGTGATCGTGTTGGCCGTCATCGGCGTCATCGTCGGCATATGCCTGCTCGCCGATTGGTCGAAGCAGAGCCGGAAGCGCCGCTACAACCAGGAGCTGGCGCAGTGGCAGCAGAGCGAGTACTTGCGCCAGATCGCCGAGCAGCAGGAGCAGGCGACGACCCGTCAGGACTCCGCGACCTGATCGCTGGCGTCATCTGGCAGGACCGGGGAGGCGTTGGCCTCGGTCGTGAACTTGTCCCACGGCATGACGTTGCTATCGGTGACGCCAATGCTCACGCCGTCGCGGAAGTGATACGGGTGCTCGGGGCCGCGGTCCTTTGCCCATGACGTGAATGAGCCGTTGTGGTAGGGCTCCTTCTCGTGCAGCTTGGCGTAAGCCGCATCGGCTGCGTCACGCTCCATCGAGGCGTAGCAGACCCGGCGGAACGGATAGTGCGTGACCTTGGGGTCCGAGCACTCCTCGACCGGGCGACCACAGTCTCGACAAGTGCCGCGCTCGCGCTCATAGCGAGCGATCCACAGGTCGCGCTCACCTGGCTCGAGCGCGTCGAACTGGCCTAGGGTCAGGCCGAGTTCGACGGCAAGGCTCAGGTCTCGTTCGACCTCGGGGTGGCCGGCGAGAAGCGCTCGAGTTTTGGGTCGTTCACACCGGCCTTGTTCAGCAGGAACGCCTTGGTCCACAGCGCATCGAACTGGCCCTCGGAGAGCCGGCGGACGCGCTTGCGCAGCTTCTCGGGGTTCTTGGCGATGTTGACGTTGCCCTGCTTGAGCTCGACGACCGTACGGACTTCCGCGTCCTCTTTGTCCACGAAGAGGAGGAGCTTCTCAGGGAACTCCTCGGTGTTCACGCCCCACGCCGCGTCGATCGGGTCGAACGTCTCCTTGGTGGTTCCGTCCTCGGCGACCTCGGTGGAGATGACGCGGGGCGGGTGGTCCTTGAGGAGCTGGCGAAACTCGCGGAACCCGATGTGGTCCAGGCCCCAGCCCTCGGCGCGCTCGGCGGCCTCGTCGAGGAAGGTGTCGTAGGCAGCCTCAGCGGCCTTGACCTCGTCTTCGAGGCCATCGGTCGGCAGGGCGTCGCCGCCGCGCGCGGATACGCCCTTGGCGGCAGCCTCAGCGGCCTTGGCGTTACGCTTGGCGACCTCAACAGCGGCCTCGAGCTCCCTCAGGCGCTCGCGGTCTCCGTCTGCGTAGATCGGAACGGTGATCTTCGGCATCAGTCCACGTCCTCGTCGTAGGTCGACCGGACGCGCTGGGCGACCGAGCGGAAGCGATCCGTGATCTGGACATCGGCCTCGCCGTTGAGGCTCAGCTTGCTGACGGCGATGGTGATCTGGAGGCCGACCTCGGGCCCCATCTCGACCAATTCCACACTTTCGTCGTAGACCTCCATGGACAGGTCCATGCCGTTGACGATCAGCTGCTTCAGGGGGCTCTTGGGGTTCCGGTTGATCTCGATGTTTGCCATGTTCTTTCCTTCCGACAGGCGACAGATCCGACAGGGGGTGGTGCAGGTGTCCGGCCGGGCGTGGCTGTCGGACCCGTAGCCCGGCCGGACGACTGTCAGGCGAGGACGGCGATCTTGAAGGCCGGGGTGGACGTGATCGCCCACGAGCCCTTCATGGCCTCCTCGGCACCCTCGTTCTCGCCAGACTTGGTGGGCGAGTAGGGGCCGAACTCGGCGGGGTAGACGTGCAGGAACTGACCCGCCGCGAGCGCGGTTGCCTTCGGGACGTTCATCCGGTTCGCGAGGAAGCCGGTGACGCCGCCAGCAGCGAACTTCTCCCACGCCTTGACCGAGTCGGCCAGGGCGGCACCCTGCGAGTTGAACGCCATCGTGCACTCGCCACCGGTGTAGGTGGTCGTGCCGATGAACTGGAACAGGGCAGCGTCGCCGAGGCGACGGTTCTGCTCGACCAGGTTCGTGTTCTGCTCGGGGGCGGGCGCGGAGTCGTTGAACACCATGTTCGTGATGTCCAGCGCAGACGCGGCGGTCGCCTCGGCCACAGTGGGCGCGAGGGTCGCAGACGCGATCGTGGGGATGAAGATCCAGTTCTCCCGGGTGTAAACCTTGGCCGGTGCAGGCCGGAGAGGCTCAGCCATCGGTGTTCTCCTTCTGAGTTTCGGCCTGCTGGCCGCGTTGGGTTTGACCCGACAGGGACTTGTGGACCGGGGGCAG
>DATCVR010000143.1:0-11598 GCA_036566745.1 Jiangellaceae bacterium
GATGAGCCAGACCAGCGGGAAGAACAGCTTGCGGACGGTGAACTGGGCCACGACCGCCGCTACGAACGAGACGAGGAAGGCCACCGCACCCACGGCCACGATCGCGGAGTACGAGCCGGTGCTCGACCGCAGCACCTCGCCGCCGATGCAGGCGACCGAGTCCTCGCCCGTGCATGGCCAGTACCCGATGAGCAGCGGCACGCCGACGAACCAGAGGATCACTCCGGGCAGCACGATCAGGTAGGTGACCGTGGCCTCGTACCACGGCACCTTCGGCGGAGGGACGGCATGCCCCTTGGGGAAGCTGCGTACGAGTTCCACGCTCGTCACTCCTCGGCCGGGGTCGGGGTGGTCAGCAGGAGAGTACGGGCGATGGGCGAGCCGCGACAGGTCTTCCGGGCGCCGCCCCACGAGGACTCTGGGCGCATCACGAGGCCTGCAGGCCTGTCGTGGCAGGTGATCGCCTGGTGAACGTGATCATTCCGGGCCCTCACGGCTCGCTGCGGCGGTCGCCTCCGGTGCCCCGCTTGGTGCGGCGGGCGATGGTGGATCCGAGCCAGACGATGGGGTCGAAGGTGCGGTCGACCACTCGCTCCTTCATCGGGATGATCGCGTTGTCGGTGATGTGGATGCCCTCGGGGCAGACCTCGGTGCAGCACTTGGTGATGTTGCACATGCCGAGGCCGGCCTGCTCCTGCGCCAGCTTCCGGCGGTCGTTGGTGTCGAGCGGGTGCATGTCGAGCTCGGCGTAGCGCAGGAAGAACCGCGGCCCGGAGAAGGCCGGCTTGCTGTCCTCGTGGTCGCGGATGACGTGGCACACCGACTGGCACAGCCAGCACTCGATGCACTTGCGGAACTCCTGGCCGCGCTCGACGTCCTCCTGCTGCATCCGGTACGAACCGTCGGCCTGACGGGGCTCGGGCGCGAACGCCGGGACGGTCTGCGCCTTCTGGTAGTTGAAGGTGACGTCGGTGACGAGGTCGCGCACGATCGGGAACGCCCGCAGCGGGGTGACCGTGATGGTGTCGGCCGGATCGAAGACCGACAGACGGGTCATGCACAGCAGCCGCGGCTTGCCGTTGATCTCGGCGCTGCACGACCCGCACTTGCCGGCCTTGCAGTTCCACCGCACCGCGAGGTCGCCGCTCTGGGTGGCCTGCAGGCGGTGGATCGCGTCGAGGACCACCTCGCCCTCTTCGACCGGCACCACGTAGTCGGTCAGCTCGCCGCCGGCGGAGTCGCCCCGCCAGATGCGCATCTTCAGGTCATAGCCCATCTGCTACTTCACCTCGAACAATGCGCGTAGGTCGTCGGGCATCTGGGGGAGTGGCTCGCGACTGATCGCGACGGTGTCGTCGTCGAGACGGCAGTGGAGGTTGATGGCCCCCCAGGTGTCGTCCGTCGCGGGGTAGTCGTCGCGGGTGTGGCCGCCACGGCTCTCGGTTCTTTCCAGCGCTGCACGCGCGATGCATTCGGAGACGCGCAGCATGTTGTGGAGGTCGAGGGCGAGGTGCCATCCCGGGTTGTACTGGCGGTGGCCCTCGACGGTGACGCGGGTGGCACGTTCGCGCAGCCGGGCGATCTCGTCGAGCGCCTGCTGCATCTCGTCGGCGCGCCGGATGATGCCGACCAGCGTGTGCATGACCTCCTGGAGGTCGTGCTGGACGGTGTACGGGTTCTCGCCGCCGTCCTCGCGGAACGGGGCGAGAGCGTCGTTCGCGGCCACGCGGATGTCGTCGTCGGAGACTGCAGGGCGCTGACGCTGGCGGGCCGCGGCGTACGCGGCGTTGAGGCCGGCCCGCCGGCCGAACACCAGGAGGTCGGAGAGCGAGTTGCCGCCCAGCCGGTTGGACCCGTGCATGCCCCCGGCCACCTCGCCGGCCGCGAAGAGCCCGGGCACCGTCGACAGGCCGGTGTCGGGTTCGACCGCCACCCCGCCCATGACGTAGTGGCAGGTGGGGCCGACCTCCATCGGCTCGGCGGTGATGTCGACGTCCGCCAGCTCCTTGAACTGGTGGTACATGGAGGGCAGCCGGCGCTGGATGTACTCGGGCGGGCGCCGCGAGGCGATGTCGAGGAACACCCCGCCGTGTGGTGACCCGCGCCCGGCCTTGACCTCGGAGTTGATCGCCCGCGCCACCTCGTCGCGGGGGAGCAGCTCGGGCGGGCGGCGGTTGTTGGCCTTGTCGGTGTACCAGCGGTCGGCCTCGTCCTCGGAGTCGGCCGTCTCCGCTTTGAAGAACTCCGGGATGTAGTCGAACATGAACCGGCGACCCTCGCTGTTGCGCAGCACGCCGCCGTCGCCGCGCACCGACTCGGTCACGAGGATGCCGCGCACCGACGGCGGCCACACCATGCCCGTGGGGTGGAACTGCACGAACTCCATGTTGACCAGCCCGGCGCCGGCCTCGAGCGCCAGCGCGTGACCGTCGCCGGTGTACTCCCAGGAGTTCGAGGTGACCTTGTACGACTTGCCGATGCCGCCCGTGGCCAGCACCACCGATGGCGCCTCGAAGACGACGAAGCGCCCCGATTCGCGCCAGTAGCCGAAGGCGCCGGCCATCCGCCCGTCGTCCTGGAGGAGCCGGGTGATCGTGCACTCCATGTACACGTCGATGCCTTGCGACACGGCCCGCTGCTGGAGGGTGCGGATCAGCTCGAGGCCGGTGCGGTCGCCGACGTGGGCGAGGCGGGCGTAGCGATGGCCGCCGAAGTCGCGCTGGGAGATGAGGCCGTCCGGGGTGCGATCGAAGAGGGCCCCCCACTCTTCGAGCTCGCGCACCCGGTCCGGCGCCTCCTGAGCGTGCAACTGGGCCATTCGCCAGTGATTCAGCATCTTTCCACCGCGCATCGTGTCGCGGAAGTGCACGCGCCAGGAGTCTTCGGCCCACACGTTGCCCATGGCCGCCGCGATGCCGCCCTCGGCCATCACCGTGTGGGCCTTGCCGAGCAGTGACTTGCAGACCAGCGCGACCTGGGCACCGGCGTCGTGCGCGGCGATGGCGGCCCGCAGCCCGGCCCCGCCGGCGCCCACGACCAGAACGTCGTACCGGTGGCGCTCGATGCTGCTGGGGTCGGTCACGAGTGGTGCTCCTTCGAGGGTGCGGCGGTCGGTGGGTCGGGAACCGGACGAGTCGGCGAGCGGCGCCTAGAAGAGCCGGGGATCGGTGAAGGTGCCCGAGGCGAGCATCCAGACGTAGAAGTCGGTGAAGGCCACCCAGATCAGCGACACCCACGCGAGCTGGGCGTGCTTGCCGTTGAGCGTCGACACGATGCCCCACGCGCGATAACGCACGGGGTGCTTGGAGAAGCTGCGCAGCCGGCCGCCGATGATGTGCCGGCAGGAATGACACGACAGGCTGTAGAGACCCAGCAGGACGGCGTTGGTGACGAAGATCAGCGTGCCGAGCCCGACATGGCCCCACTCCCCGCTCGGTGAGCGGAAGGTGAGCACGGCGTCGTAGGCGAGCAGCACGTTGTAGGCCAGCGCCAGGTAGAGCGCGTACCGGTGGACGTTCTGCAGGACGAGCGGGAAGCGGGTCTCGCCGGAGTAGGAGCGATGGGGCTCGGCCACCGCGCAGGCCGGCGGCGACGCCCAGATCGAGCGGTAGTAGGCCTTGCGGTAGTAGTAGCAGGTCAGCCGCAGGCTCAACGGGATCACCAGGATGAGCACCGCGGGCGAGAGTGGCCACCATCCGCCGAGGCTGCCCAGGTGGCTGGAGCCCTCGACGCAGGCGTCGGTGATGCACGGCGAGTAGAACGGCGTGAGGTACGGCTCGGAGAAGTAGTACTCGCCGGCGAACGCCCGGTACGTGGCGTAGGCGACGAAGCCGAGCAGCACGATCGCGGTGACGGTCGGCTGGATCCACCATCGATCGGTTCGGAGGGAGCGGACGGTGATGCGGGCCCGCGACGGTGCCTGGACGCCGGTGGTGGGGGCCACTACGGAGCGTGCCGATCGGGAGCGCCGAGACCCTCGTCCTCGGCGTCGGTCCACATGCTGCGGTCGTAGGGGTCGTCGGGGATCGTCTCGAGCGGCGTGGCCGGGGGTGGTACGTGACCCGGCAGGGGGTCGCCGAGCTCGGCGAGATCCTCGGCGATGCGCCGGACGTCGCTGGCGAGGCGGCGCACCCCGATGGTGTCGCCGTAGGCATGGCGGAGGTCGGTCACCGCAGACTCCAGCTGTGCGACGGCCCCTTCGACCGCGGCCTTGCTGTCGGTCTCGCCCATCCCGCCTCCCGCAGAGCTCGGACTGTCGCGATACGCGGCAGCCTGGCACGCCTCGCGCCGTGAAGCCAGGGTTTCCGGCCGATCAGCGAGGCCGACTCCGATTGCGTCGAGCCGGGTTGCGACAGAAGCCGCGGCAACGCGTCCGAGAGGGTGCTCTTCCCCCGCGACCGCAGCGGTGATCACGCACTCGTTGTACGGTCGTTCCGCCCGGGCCCGACCGCGACTTCAGGTCAGTAACGTCATGCGTGTGGATCTTGTGTGGTACTGACCGAGATGGTGGGCTGGGGCAACTCATTTTCGGTGATCTTGGCCGATCTGACGACGGATGGAGTCACATCTTGACAACCCAGCGCAGAGGCGCGGCGTTCGTCGCCGTTCTGTCAGCGGGGGCGCTCGCGCTCACCGCGTGCGGCGGCGGTAGTTCCGACACCGACAGCGACGACGAGGGCAGTGGCGACGGCGGAACTCAGTCGGGCACCATCACGGTCGCCTCCGACACCGAGTTCACCTCCTACAACGGAAATTCCGACACCGGCAACGGCACCTGGAACCAGTTCGTCCTCAACGGTGTGCTGCTGAACTTCTGGGAATACGCGCCCGAGGGCGGTGCCGTCCCCTTCGAGGAGTACGGCACCTACGAGAAGACCTCGGACGATCCGTTGACGGTCGAGTACAAGATCAACGAGGACGCCGTCTGGTCCGACGGCGATCCCATCGACTGCGACGACTTCCTGCTCGACTGGGCGTCCAGCTCGGGCTACTACAAGACCGACGAGGTGGGCGAGGACGGCCAGCCGGTCCCGCTGTTCACCGCGCCGTCGTCGGTGTCCTACGGCCTGGTCGAGAAGCCCGACTGCGAGCCGGGCGCCAAGGACTTCACCCTCGTCTACACCCAGCCCTACGCCGACTGGAAGCTCACCACCAGCAGCTTCCTGCCCGCCCACGTGGCTGCCGAGCAGGGTGGGCTGACGCCGGAGGAGTTCGTCGCTGCCATCAAGGCCGACGACCAGGCCGCGCTGGCCCCGGTGGCGGAGTTCTGGAACTCCGGCTGGGACATGGCCTCCGGCCAGCTCCTCGACCCCGCGCTCATCCCGTCGTCGGGTCCGTACGTCATCGACAGCTGGGACGCCGGCCAGTCCATGACGCTCAAGGCCAACGAGAACTACTGGGGCACCCCGCCCAAGACCGAGACGATCGTCATCCGGTTCATCGCCCAGGACCAGCAGGTACAGGCGCTGGCCAACGGCGAGGTCGACGTCATCTCGCCGCAGGTCAGTCCCGACCTCAAGGCCTCGCTCGACGCGCTCGGCGAGCAGGTCGAGGTCATCGAGGGCGACCTCCTGACCTGGGAGCACCTCGACTTCAACCAGAACGCCGGAGAGGTCTTCGCCGACCCGAACCTGCGCGAGGCGTTCGCCAAGTGCGTGCCCCGGCAGCAGATCGTCGACAACCTGATCAAGCCGGCGAACTCCGAGGCCGTGGTCATGGACCTACGGGAGATCTTCCCCTGGGACGAGTCCTACGACGAGGTCCGCGAGGCCGCCGTGGGCGACAAGTACGACGATGTCGACATCGAGGGCGCCAAGGCCCTCGTCGACGCCGCCGGCGCCGCGGGCACCGAGATCCACATCGCCCGGTCCGAGATCAACCAGCGTCGCGCCGACACCGTCGCCCTGATCAAGTCCTCGTGCGACCAGGTCGGCTTCAACATCGTCGACACCCCCGCCCCCGACATGGGCCAGGTGCTCGGCAACCCGGCGGGCAACCAGGTGCTCCTCTACGCCTGGGCCGGTTCGGGCAACCTCACCTCCGGCGCGTCGCTCTACAAGACCGGCGAGGGCCAGAACCCGTTCGGCTACTCGAACCCCGCCGTCGACGCCGCCTGGGACGAGCTGGTCGTCACCCTCGACGAGGACCGCCAGCTCGACCTGCTGACCGAGATCGAGACGAACCTCTGGAGCGATCTGTTCAGCATCCCGCTCTACGCCCACCCGGGCATCACCGCCCACGCACCGGGCATCGAAGGCGTCGTCAACAACGCCGCCCAGACCCAGGTGTCGTTCAACATGGACGAGTGGTCGCGCAGCTCCTGACGAGCTGACCGGGCCGTTCCGCGATACGGTCCGCCGACACAGGGCTCGGGGCCTGAGGCTCACGCCGACGGCTCCGGGCCCTGTGGCACGCTCGACCCTTGATCGGCAACGGAAACGGCGGAGTCATGTACGTCCACGGGCTGGTGTAGCGGTGCTCGTCTTCATCGTGCGCAGAGTGATCATCTCGTTCTTCGTCCTGCTCGCCGGGACGTTCATCATGTATCTGCTGGTGGCCAACGCCGGCAATCCGCTCGGGGACTTGCTCGAGAGCCGGGCCCCCAACCGCGACGCGCTCATCGCGGCCCGCATCGACCAGCTCAACCTCGACGTGCCGGCCCCGCTGCGGTACTTCACCTGGCTGCCCGGCGCCGCCGGCTGCCTCGTGCCCTTCGCCCTCGAGTGCGATCTCGGCGAGACCCTCCAGGGCCAGGACGTCACCACGATGCTCGGCGTGGCGATGGGCCAGACCCTCCAGCTGGTCCTGGTCGCCACCGTCACCGCGCTCGTCCTCGGCATCGTGGTCGGCATCGTGACGGCGCTGCGGCAGTACAGCGGCCTCGACTACTCCGTGACGTTCGCGTCGTTCCTGTTCTACTCGCTGCCGATCTTCTGGGTGGCCGTGCTGCTCAAGGAGTACGGCGCGATCAAGTTCAACGACTGGCTCGCCGATCCGCTGATTCCCACGGCCGTGGCGCTGGTGCTCGGCCTGATCAGCGGTCTGGTCTGGATGGTGATCATCGCCGGCGACCGCAACCGTCGGCTCACGACGTTCGCGGTCGCCTTCGTGGCCACCGCTGGCGCCGCCTGGGCGCTGTCGGCCACCCGATGGTTCGAGGACCCTGGGCTCGGGCCGATGGTCGTGGCCGTCAGCGTCGTGGGGATCGCCTTCGGCACCACCGCACTCGTCGCCGGATTCCGCTACCGCAACGTGCTGTACGCGGCGCTGTCCTCGGCCGCCATCGGCATCGTGTGCTATTTCGCCCTCGGGCCGGTGCTCGACGACCCCGGCTGGCCGGCCATCGTCGGCCTCGCGCTCGTGGCCGTGGCGGTCGGCGTGGGCCTCGGGTACGGCCTCGGCGGGCTCCAGCGACGGCAGGCGATCCAGGCGGCGGTGCTCACCGCCCTGGGGGCCGGCGGGCTGATCTTCCTCGATCGGACCATGAGCGCTTGGGAGGGCTACTACGACCGGGTGAACGGCCGGGTCATCGCGACCATCGGCGCTCGTACCCCCGACTTCGAGGGCACGTTCTGGGAGACGACCCTCGACAGCGCCACCCACCTGATCCTGCCCACCATCGCGATCGTGCTGATCTCGTTCGCCACGTACACGCGCTATACCCGCTCGAACATGCTCGAGGTGATGAACCAGGACCACGTCCGCACGGCCCGGTCGAAGGGCCTGACCGAGCGCACGGTGGTCGTCAAGCACGCGTTCCGCAATGCGATGATCCCGATCACCACGCTCATGGCCTTCGACTTCGCCGGGGTCATCGGCGGCGCGGTGATCACCGAGCAGGTGTTCGGGTGGTCCGGCATGGGCCAGTTGTTCATCCGGGGCCTGACGATGGTCGACCCGAACCCGGTCATGGGCTTCTTCCTGGTCACGGGCACGGCGGCGGTGCTGTTCAACATGTTCGCCGACATCGCCTACGCCTACCTCGACCCCCGGATCCGGCTCTCGTGAGGGAGGAGACATCGATGACGACTCCCGGGACCAAGCCCCACCTCGCGGTGGCCGACGACGACGCCCACGGCATGACCGTGGTGGCCCGCACCCAGGCTCAGATGGTGCGCCGGCGCTTCTTCCGTCATCGCGGAGCCATGGCCGGGCTGGCCGTCCTGCTGTTCGTCATCGTGGTGGCGTTCAGTTCCATCGGGTTCGGGCCGATCCCGGGCTGGTGGGACAAGAGCTACGTCGACGCCGCCACCGTGGTCGACGGCGGTCGGCCGACGATCAGCGTCGTGCCGCAGTTCCTCGGCGGCGCGGGGATCCACCTCGGCGAGCACCCGTTCGGCCAGGACAACACCGGCAAGGACTACTTCGCCCTGACGATGCGCGGCGCGCAGCAGTCGATCATCATCGCCTTCGTCGTGGGCTTCGTCGGCACCGTCATCGGCACGATGATCGGGGCGATCGCCGGCTACTTCCGGGGACGGGCCGAGTCGGTGCTGATGCGGCTCACCGACGTCATGATCACCATCCCGCTGCTCGCGGTGGCGGCCGTCCTGGGACGCCGGTTCGGTGGCTCCGGCATCGTGGTGCTCGGCGTGGTGATCGGCCTGGTGACCTGGACCGGCCTGGCTCGGCTGGTGCGCGGCGAGTTCCTGGCGCTGCGCGAGAAGGAGTTCGTCGAGGCGGCGCGCGCGGCGGGCACGTCGGCCAAGCGGATCATCGTCAAGCACATGCTGCCCAACATCGTCGGCGTGGTGATCGTCAGCGCCACGCTGGCGATCGCCTCGGCGATCCTGCTCGAGACCTCGCTGTCCTATCTGGGCCTGGGGGTCAGGGACCCCGACACCTCGCTGGGACGGCTGATCAGCGTGTACCAGTCGGCGTTCGTCACCCGGCCATGGCTGTTCTGGTTCCCGGGCGTGTTCATCGTCGCGATCGCGCTGGCGGTGAACTTCATCGGCGACGGCCTGCGTGACGCCTTCGACCCTCGACAGAACCGGGTGCGTGACTGATGACGATCCCGTCCACTCCCGACATCCCGGTCGAGCCCGTACGCGGCGTGCCCGCCGGGCCCGAGGTCGTCGACGCCGCGGGCGGTGCCCACGTCGCCACCCGGCTCGCCGACACCGCGAAGCCCACCGGCGAGGAGATCCTGCGGATCGAGGACCTCACCGTCGAGTTCCCCACCGACGACGGCGTCGTGCACGCCGTGCGCGGGGTGTCCTACAGCGTCCACGAGCGTGAGGTGCTGGGCATCGTCGGCGAGTCCGGCTCCGGGAAGTCCGTGTCGTCGATGGCCGTCATGGGGCTCCTGCCCACGTCGGCGCGGGTCAAGGGCAAGATCCTCTACCGCGGTGAGGACGTGCTGACGAAGTCGGCGGCGGCCCAGCGCTCCCTGCGGGGCCGCAAGATCGCGATGATCTTCCAGGACCCGATGACCGCGCTGAACCCGGTGCAGAGCGTGGGCGACCAGCTCGCCGAAGCCGTGCTGTCCCACGAGATCGTCCCGCGCAAGCAGGCGCTGGCCCGGGCGGAGGAGATGCTCGAGCTGGTCGGCATCCCGCAGCCGAAGCTCCGGCTGCGCAGCTATCCGCACGAGTTCTCCGGCGGGATGCGTCAGCGGGCGATGATCGCGATGGCCGTCATCAACCGGCCCGACGTCATCATCGCCGACGAGCCCACCACGGCCCTCGACGTCACCGTGCAGGCCCAGATCCTCGAGAAGCTCATCGAGGTCAAGGATGCCGTGAACGCCGCGATCATTCTCATCACCCACGACCTCGGGGTGGTGGCCGGGATGGCCCATCGGGTGCTCGTGATGTACGCCGGCCGCCCGGTCGAGATCGGCGACACCGACCAGGTGTTCTACCAGCCCCGGATGCCGTACACGGCCGGGCTGCTGGGCTCGATCCCCTCGCTGGGAGGCGCCGGGGGAGGGTCGCGGCTGCGGCCGATCAAGGGTGCGCCGCCGTCGCTGATCAACCTCCCCACCGGCTGCCCGTTCTCGCCTCGGTGTCCCCTGGCCGACGACGTCTGCCGGACCACCGAGCCCGCGTTGCTGAGCGCCGACGCGTACGGTCACCTGGCCGCGTGCCACCACTGGGACCGGCTGGCCGAGGTGGACGACCCCACGATGTTCTTCAGAGCGGAGAGCGCGACATGACGATCTCCGCTACCGCCGCCGCCACGCCGGTCCCGCCCGAGGCGCGCGAGCACCTGCTCGAGGTCACCGACCTGGTCAAGAACTTCCCGGTCATGGGCGGCGGCCTGATGCGCCGGGTGGTGGCCCAGGTGCAGGCGGTCAGCGGCGTATCGCTGCACGTCGACGAGGGCGAGACCCTTGGTCTGGTCGGCGAGTCGGGGTGCGGGAAGTCGACCACCGGCCGGGCGATCCTGCAGCTGTACAAGCCGACCGGAGGGTCGGTGAGGTTCGAGGGCAAGGAACTGACCGCCCTCGACGACAAGGAGATGCGAGCGGTCCGCCGCGATCTCCAGATCGTCTTCCAGGACCCCTACGCCTCGCTCAACCCGAAGATGCCGGTCAACGACATCATCGCGGAGCCGCTGAAGGTGCACGGGCGGTGGAAGGACGGCGGCAAGGCGCGGGTGGCCGAGCTGCTCGAGCTGGTCGGCCTGAACCCCGAGCACGGCAACCGCTACCCCCACGAGTTCTCCGGCGGCCAGCGCCAGCGCATCGGCATCGCCCGGGCCCTGGCGCTCGAGCCGAAGCTGCTGGTGCTCGACGAACCGGTGTCCGCGCTCGACGTGTCGGTGCAGGCCGGCGTCGTCAACCTGCTCGAGGACCTGCAGGACGAGCTCGGGCTGGCGTACATCTTCATCGCCCACGACCTGTCGGTGGTGCGGCACATCTCCGACCGGGTCGCCGTGATGTACCTCGGCAAGGTGATGGAGACCGGCACGCGGGACGACGTCTACACCACCCCCGCCCACCCCTACACGCAGGCGCTGCTGTCGGCCGCGCCCACCGCGAACCCGGCCGAGGAGCGCAAGCGCGAGCGCGTCATCCTCACCGGCGACGTTCCCAGCCCGCTCGATCCGCCCAGCGGGTGCCGGTTCCGGACGCGCTGTTGGAAGGCCCAGGACATCTGCGCCACCGAGGAGCCGGCCCTGGCCGATCGGGGTCAGGGCCACCCGGTCGCCTGCCACTTCGCGGAGGTCAACCCCCGAGTCCTGTAGTCCCTGCTGCCGGCGTTGCGCGCGTGTGGTGTGAGGTTGGTGTCGCCACGATGCGAGGTCGTGGCGGCTGCGACAGCCGAGCGCTCACATCGCCGCCGCACTGGACTCACAACGCCGTCGCGGACCACAGCCAGCCGCGGGAGGCGCTCGTGACGTGGCAGCCCTCCGCGACACCGTACGATGGGTCGTCAACCCCGCCGCCAGGAACGAGCACCCCCGCATGTCTACGCGCAGCCGCGACGATCTCCGCAACGTCGCCATCGTCGCCCACGTCGACCACGGCAAGACCACTCTGGTCGATGCCCTGCTCTGGCAGTCGGGCGTCTTCCGGTCGAATCAGGACGTGGCCGAACGGGTCATGGACTCCGGCGACCTCGAGCGCGAGAAGGGCATCACGATCCTCGC
>DATCVR010000144.1:0-13283 GCA_036566745.1 Jiangellaceae bacterium
GCCAGCGCCTCGGCGAACACGGCGGTGCCCAGCCACGAGGCGCCGCCGGCCTGGGCGGCGCGCGCCGCGGGGACGAGCCCGTGGCCGTACGCGTCGCCCTTGACGACGGCCATGACCTCGGCCTGGCCGGCGCGGGCACGCAGCTCGCGGACGTTGTCACGGATGGCGGAGAGGTCGACGCGCACGTCGGCGTGCGGCACCGGGCCTCGGGGCTGGTCGGACGGCATCACGGTCTCGATTGTGTCAGGCGGCCCGGAACGCGCCACGGCGCATGCCGTCCGGCGAAGGTCTTGACCAGCGGCGTCCCCCCTGTGACAGACTTCGCGGCCATCCGTCGGTTCGACGGATTTGTCATGGCTTGGTGCTCGTCGCTGCCACGCATCGCTCCTGAAAGGAGCCCCATGAGAAGAGTCACCATCGGCCTGGTCGCGGGGACAACCCTCGCCGCCGTGGCCGCGTTGGCCCTGCCGGCTGCCTCGGCGCCCGCCGGCACCGCCGAGGGCCCGTCGACCGCGTCGGCCCACCGGCCGGACAATCGCCCGGGTCCGCTCAGCGAGCGGGACACCGCACTACGCCGGGCCGCCGTCGAACGGCTCGCGAACGGCACGGCCAGCCTGACCGCCCAAGCCAACGGCGGTGCGACGGTGGAGCTGGCCGACGACCGCTTCGTCGAGTTCCCGGCCGAGCGCTCGGACAAGATCTTCACCGTGCTCGCTGAGTTCGGCGACCTCAGCGAGGGGCGGTACGGCACGACGCCGGGTCCCCTGCACAACGAGATCGCCGAGCCGGACCGCGCGGTCGACAACTCCACCGGGTGGGCCGCCGACTTCGACGCCGACCACTACCGCGAGCTCTTCAACGGCGACGGCGAGTCGATGCGGACCTACTACGAGGACCTCTCCTCCGGCCGGTACACGGTGACCAACGAGGTGACCGACTGGGTGAAGGTGCCCTACAACGCCTCCTACTACGGCGACAACGCGCGTGAGGACGTCGGCGGCTCCTGGGACTTCATCGCCGACACCGGGAACGCCTGGTACGAGTCCCGCATCGCGGCCGGCGAGACGCCGGAACAGATCGATGCGTACCTCGCCCAGTTCGACGTGTGGGATCGCTACGACTTCGACGGTGACGGCAACTTCGGCGAGGCCGACGGCTACATCGACCACTTCCAGGCCGTGCACGCCGGGGTCGGGGAGGACGCCGGTGGCGGCGCCCAGGGCGAGGACGCCATCTGGTCGCACCGGTGGTACGTCAACGGCGACGACTACGGCATCTCCGGTCCGAGCGTGGGCAGCCAGGACAACCTCAGCGGTGGCGCCCGGATCGGGCAGTCGAAGTACTGGCTCGGCGACTACACGACCGAGCCGGAGAACGGCGGGCTCGGCGTCTTCGCGCACGAGTTCGGCCATGATCTCGGCCTCCCCGACTTCTACGACACGAACGGCGGCGAGAACGGCACGGCGTTCTGGACCCTGATGAGCTCCGGATCCTGGCTCGGCCACGGAGCCGAGGCGGGTGAGGGCATCGGCACGACCCCCGGCCTGATGGGCCCGGAGGAGAAGCTGTTCCTGGGCTGGCTCGACTACAGCCGCGTCGAACTCGGCGAGAGCGGCGAGTACGCCCTCAATCCGTCGCAGGGAACAGTCGGCGGCATGGATCAGGCCGTCCTGGTGAACCTCCCGGACAAGACCTCTGAGACGACGTACACGACGCCCACCTCGGGCGCCAACGCCTGGTGGACCGGCAGCGCCGACGGCCTCAACGAGAGCCTGACGCGGGAGGTCCCGGCCGCATCCAGGATCACGGTCACCGCGCAGGCATGGCACGACATCGAGGCCGGCTACGACTTCCTGTACGGCGAGTACTCCCTCGACGGCGGGCAGACGTGGGCTCGCACCGGAAGCCCTGTCGACGGGTCGTCGGACGGCCGCTGGACCACGCTGCGGTACTCGTACGCGGCCGACGGGAAGCCGTCGATGTTCCGCTTCCGCTACCAGACCGACGGCGGAGTCCACCTGCCTGGCGCCTTCATCGACGACGTCACGATCAAGTCGGGTGGAACGACGCTGTTCTCCGACGACGTCGAGAGCGGCGCGAACGGCTGGTCGGCGACGGGCCAGTGGGCGATCAGCACCGGCACGGTCGGTGGCTCGACCGCGCAGTTCTATCTCGTTGAGAACCGCGAGTACGTGGGCTGGGACGACGTCTTGCGCACCGGCCCGTACCAGTTCAGCAACGGCATCACGAAGCCCGACTGGGTGGAGTTCCTGCCGTTCCAGAACGGCATGCTGGTCTGGTACGTGGACTACTCGTTCGAGGACAACAACACCAGCGTCCACCCGGGCGGCGGGTCCGCCCTGCCGGTCGACGCCCGGCCGGCCCGGTTCACCTACGACGACGGCACCGCGCCGAGCAACCGCCGCCAGCCGTTCGACGCCACGTTCGGCCTGGAGGCCACTCAGGAGGTGTGCCTCCACAAGGAGGTCCTGGAAGGCAAGGGCAAGGCCCAGACGGTGGCCGTCGAGGCCGCGTGCGCGCCGTCGAGCCCGGCGATCGCCACCTTCGACGATTCCACGGTGGACACCTACTGGGACGCCGCCAACCCGCAGAGCAGCGTCAAGGTCGCCGGCCACGGTGTGCGGGTGACCGTGCTCGACGACTCAGGCGACGACCTGCGGATCAGTGTGGTGAACCCCGCGGAGTAGCGGGTCTGCGCGGCGGCCGCGCCGCGCCGACATGACGATGGGCTGGGAGCGTGTCTCCCGGCCCATCGTCGCGTTCGGACTTGACGAGCGTCACTTTCGCCAGAATACTCGACTCAGAGTATTAGAGACCGAGGAGGTGCCCGAGCTCGTGGCCAGACAGCCCACCAACCCGCTCGCGCTCGCGGTCCTGACGCTCTTGTCCGAGCGGCCCATGCACCCCTACGAGATGTCCGCCACGCTGCGCGAACGCCAGAAGGAGGCAAGCATCAAGCTCAACTACGGCTCGCTCTACTCCGTGGTCGAGTCACTGCAGCGGAACGGCCTGATCGTCGCCCAGGAGACCGTGCGCGAGGGCCGCCGCCCCGAGCGCACCATCTACGCCCTCACCGACGCGGGCACCCTGCGGATGGTCGACTGGCTCAGCGAACTGCTCTCCCGGCCGGTCAAGGAGTACACGCAGTTCGAGGCCGCGCTGTCGCTGATGCCCACACTGCCGCCGGACGACGTCGTCGCCCTGCTCGAACAGCGGCTCATGGGGCTGCGGCTACATCGCCAGGCGTCCCAGGCTCTGCTCGACCAGGCCACCGAGGCGCGCTTCCCCCGGCTGTTCCTCATCGAGTCGGAGTACACCCACGCCCTGCTCGACGCCGAGATCGCCTTCGTCAGCCGGCTCGTCGACGATCTGCGCAGCGGCGAGTTCAGCGGGGTCCAGGGCTGGCGGCGGCTCCACGAGCTGCGCGACGCCGGACACACCCCGGCGGAGATCGAGGCGGCGATGGCCGAGGAGTTCAAGGAGGACTTCAGCTGGGTCGAGAACCTCACCAAACACGACTGACGCACGAGAAACGGCCCCCGATCACGGTGCGCCAACACCGCGACCAGAGGCCGCCGGAGTTCCCCGGAGCCGCATCCCGCGAACGAGACCGGATCCCAAGGTCCTGCACACCCAGGGTAATCCAGTCATGGACGCGGCTCCTTCCACCTCAGCGAAGGAGCACCACCATGTCCGTGTCCGAACGCACCAGCTCCGCCCCACCACCAGGCTCCACGTCCACGCCGGCCCTCGTGGCGAGCGACCTGGTCAAGACCTACGGCAAGGGCGACAAGGCCGTCCACGCGCTGACCGGCGTGAGCTTCACCGTCGCGGCCGGCACCGTCGTCGGCCTGCTCGGCCCCAACGGCGCCGGCAAGTCCACCACCGTCAAGATCCTCACCACGCTGTCCCGCGCCGACTCCGGCTCCGCCCGGGTGGCCGGCCTCGACGTCGACCGGCAGGCCGCCGAGGTGCGCCGGGTCATCGGCTACGTCCCGCAACAGCCGTGCTTCGACCCGATGGCCACCGGTCGGGAGAACCTCGTCCTCCAGGGCCGCGTCCACGGCCTGTCGGCAGCCGCGAGCCGCCGCCGCGCCGACGACCTCCTGGAACGGTTCGGCCTGGCCGCCGCTGCCGGCCGGCTCGCGGGCACCTGGTCGGGCGGCATGCAGCGCAAGCTCGACGTCGCGCTCGGGCTCACCCACAGCCCTCAGGTGCTCTTCCTCGACGAACCCACCACCGGCCTCGACCCCGGGGCGCGCGCCGACATGTGGACCGAGATCGAGCGGCTCACCCGCACCGACGGGCTGAGCGTGCTGCTCACCACGCACTACCTCGAGGAGGCCGACCACCTCGCCGACCAGCTGGTGATCGTCGACCGGGGCGCGGTCGTCGCGGCCGGGTCGCCGCACCAGCTCAAAGCCGAGCTCGACGGCGACGCCGTCCAGGTCGAGCTGGAATCCACGGACCTCGCCGAGCGGGCCAGGCAGACCCTCCTGGCGGCGAGCGGAGCGGCCGAGGTCACGATCGACGGTCGCACCGTCCGCACCCGGCTCGGTGCGGGATCCAGTGCCCTGCCCGGGGTGCTGGCCGCGCTCGATGCGGCCGGCATCGCCCTGGCGTCGGTGACGGTGGCCCGCCCGTCGCTGGACGACGTCTACCTCCGCCACGCCGGACGGGCCTTCCGAGCCGCCGACGAGGCCGCTGCGAAGGCGGTGGCGTGATGACGACGCTCGTGGCTCATTCCGGACTGCTGACCGTGCGCGGACTGCGCACGCTGTCCCGCCAGCCCGCGTACCTCGCGTTCACCCTGATCCAGCCGATGGTGTGGCTGCTGCTGTTCGGGCAGCTGTTCCAGCGGGTGGCCGAGCTGCCCGGGTTCGGCGCGACGTCCTACCTGGAGTACCTCACGCCGGGTGTGATCATCATGACCGCGATGATGTCGGCCGGCTGGGCCGGCACGTCGTTCATCGAGGACATGCGGCGCGGGGTCATGGACCGCAACCTCACCTCCCCGATCAGCCGCGGAGCGCTCATCGCGGGCGCGCTGTCGTACCAGGCGGTCGTGACGGTCGTGCAGTCGCTGATCGTGTTCGGGGTCGGGCTGGCCTTGGGGGCGCGCTACGACGGAGGCCTGGCCGGCGTGCTCGTGGTGCTGGTGTGCGCGACGCTGATCGCGCTGGTCTTCGCCGCGCTGTCGTGTGCGATCGCGGTGCTGTTGCGCTCGCAGGAAGCGCTGATCGGGGTCTCGCAGTTCCTGACCCTGCCACTGGCGTTCCTGTCCTCGATCATGATGGCGCCGGCGTTGGTACCGGACTGGGTGGGCGACGTCGCGCGGTTCAATCCGGTCGACTGGGCCGCCGTCGCGAGCCGCGAGGCGCTGGGCGCCGACCCGGACTGGTCGCTGGTCGCGAGCCGCGTGGGGCTGCTCGCCGCGCTGACGATCGTCATGGCGTGGCTGGCGACCCGCGCGTTCCGGTCCTATCAGCGCTCGGCCTGACGCCGCGGCGGCTGGCCCTCACGATCGGCACGCGGCGAGTACGCCCGGCAGGGCGGCGAGCACGTCCGAGGCGCCCGGGTAACCGGCGTCTCGGGCGGCCGCCCGCCCGGCCAGGCCATGGACGTAGGCCGCCACGCTGCCGGCGTCGAACGGATCGAGCCCCGCGGCCAGCAACGACCCGGCCAGGCCGGACAGGACGTCGCCCGATCCGGCCGTCGCGAGGGCGGCGGTACCGGTCGGATTGGCCCGGACCCGTCCCCCGGGCTCGACCACCAGCGTGGTCGATCCCTTGAGCAGCACCACGGCGTTCCAGCGCCGGGCCGCCTCGCTGGCGTGGTGCAGGCGTCGCGCCTCGACGTCGGCGCGCTCGACCCCGAGCATCCGGGCGAGCTCGCCCGCGTGCGGCGTGAGCAGGGCGGGCGTCTCGAACCGCAGGGGCAGGAACCGCAGGCCGTCGGCGTCGATCAGGACCGGCACGTCCGAGGCCAGGGCGTGGGCGATCTGGGCGCCGCGCCCGGACCCCACCCCTGGCCCGATCGTCCAGGCCTGGACCCGCCCCGACTCGGCGATGTCGGCGCTCACGATCGTCTCGGGCCACCGGGCGCGGACTGCCGCGGCAGCCGCGTCGCCGCCGACGTAACGCACCATCCCCGCACCGCCGTGGATCGCGCCGCCCGTGGCCAGCACGGCCGCGCCGGTGTACTGGGCGGACCCGGCCAGCACTCCCACGACGCCGCGCTGGTACTTGTCGGACTCGGCCCCGGGATCCGGCAACAGCGCCGCGACATCGGCGTGCTCGAGCACGCTGAGCGCCGGGCCGGACAGGTGCCGGCCGAGACCGATGTCGACGAGCTCGACCACGCCGGCCGCGCCGGCCCCCGGATCGACCAGCAACCCGGTCTTGTACGTGCCGAAGGTGACCGTGACGTCGGCGCGGACGTGCGGCCCGGGAGCGGCGCCGGTGTCGGGGTCGATCCCACTCGGCAGGTCGACGGCCACCACCAGCCCGGCGTCGGCGGCAGCGAGCTCCGCCAGCGCGGCGGAGTCCGCGTCGAGGCCGCCCCGGCCGCCGATGCCGAGCAGGCCGTCGAGGACGAGGTCGGCCCGAGCGATCGCGGCCACTGCCGAGGCGCTCACCGGTCCGCTGCCGTCGGGGATCACGTGGCCACCGGCGGCCCGGAAGGCTGCGAGACCCTCGGCATGGACGCGGTCGTGCCGGAGCAGGACGGCGTCGACGCGGGCACCTCGACCGGCCAGCCGCGCGCCCGCCCAGAGCGCGTCGCCGCCGTTGTTGCCCGCACCCACGAGGAGGACGACCCGGGCGCCGTACGGTCCGCCGAGGATGCGAGCGCACGCCGCCGCCAGCCCGGCCGAGGCACGCTGCATGAGCGCGCCCTCGGGCAGGCGGGCCATCAGCTCGGACTCGGCCGAGCGGATCCGCCGGACCGCGTGAGCGGCGATCACGACATCACGCCGGTCAGGATCGGCGCCCGGCCGGTCAGGATCGGCGCGCGACCGGTCAGGATCGGCACGCGGCCGGTCACGACGCCGCCTCCTCGAGCACGACCATCGCCGACGCCACTCCCGCGTCGTGTGAGAGCGAGAGATGGATGGTCGCGACCGAGAGCTCCTCGCAGCGCGCCGCGACCGTCCCCGTGACAGCGAACCACGGCCGTCCGGCCTCGTCGCTGACCACCTCGGCGTCGAGCCAGTGCAGGCCGGCCGGCGCCCCGAGCGCCTTGGCGAGCGCTTCCTTGGCGGCGAACCGCGCTGCCTGAGAGGCGATCGAGCGCCGCTGCTCGGCCGGGGTGAAGACCCGCGTGGCCAGGCCGGGCGTGCGTTCGAGCGTCTCGGCGAAGCGTCGGACGTCGACGACGTCGATCCCCACTCCCACGATCACCGCACCAGCCTGGCACATCCGACGTGTCGTCAGGGCAGGCGCACGCGGCTCACGCGGCGAGGCGCGGGTGGTGTCGCTCAGACCGCGGCCAGTGCCAGCACGACGAGCGGCGGAACCGCCTGGACGAGCGCGCTGCGCGCCAGACTGCGCTCGGTGGCCAGCAGCACGAGCCCGGCCGCCACCATGCAGCCGCAGGAGAACAGCACCAGCGTCCGGCCGACGGTCTCGTCGCCCACCGCGAGAACGACCACGCCACCCAGCGCTCCGAGCGCCAGAAACAGGTTGTAGACGCCCTGGTTGAGAGCCCACTGACGGACCACGTCGACGTCCTCGGGTGCCACCAGGAAGCGCCGGTGGATCTGGGGACGCCGGAACACCACGCTCTCGACCACGAAGATGCCCACGTGGATCAGCCCGGCGATCACGGCGAAGACCTGCGCGACGGCGTTCACGTGATCAGTATGCGGTGATCCACTCGGCGGCGGACCCGGAATTGGCACCGCGCCCGCAGGTGTGATCGGCTGCGGGCGTGCGGATGACGTGGGTCCTCCTGGTGGTGGCGCACGCCGGCCTGGCCGGGGTGTTCGCGACGTTGGCGGGCGTGACACGCCTCGAGCCGCCGACGACCGCTCAGGCGGCGCTGTTCGCCGCCGAGGCGGCCGCGCTCGTCGCCGCGTCCGTCGTGTTCGCCCGTGTGTCGTGGCGGCTGTGGCCGCGCCGGGTTCGCCCTGCCCGAGGAACGTCCTGCTCACCGAGCGGCCCTGCGCCGCCACGCCAATCACGATGATCGCCCTGGTGGGGACGGCGTTCGCATTGGCGGTGGCGGCGGTCGCCGTCACCGGCTGATCACTCGACGGTGACGCTCTTGGCGAGGTTGCGCGGCTGGTCGACGTCGAACCCGCGAGCGCTGGCCATCTCGCAGGCGAAGACCTGCAGCGGCACCGTGGACACCACGGGCTGCAGCAGGGTGGGGGTCTCGGGCACCCTGATGATGTGGTCGGCGTAGGGCTCGACCGCCTCGTCGCCCTCTTCGGCGATGACGATGGTGCGGGCCCCGCGGGCGCGGACCTCCTGGATGTTGCTGACGATCTTGTCGTGGAGCAGCGAACGGCCCTTGGGCGACGGCACGACGACGATGATCGGCACGCCTTCCTCGATCAGCGCGATCGGGCCGTGCTTGAGCTCGCCCGCCGCGAAGCCCTCGGCGTGCATGTACGCCAGCTCCTTCAGCTTCAGCGCACCCTCGAGCGCCACCGGGAACCCGACGTGCCGGCCCAGGAACAAGACCGAGGTGGCCGAGGAGAGCTCGCGGGCGAGCTTGCGCACCGGCTCCATGGTCTCGAGCACCTGGTCGACCTTGGACGGCAGGTCGGTGAGGTCACGCACCACCGCGCGGATCTCGTCGCCCCACTTGGTGCCGCGCACCTGGGCGAGGTACAGGCCGACCAGGTAGCAGGCGATGAGCTGGGTCAGGAACGCCTTGGTGGAGGCGACCGCGACCTCGGGCCCGGCGTAGGTGTAGAGCACGGCGTCGGACTCGCGCGGGATGGTCGAGCCGTTGGTGTTGCAGATGGCCAGGACGCGCGCGCCCTGCTCGCGGGCGTGCCGCAGCGCCATGAGAGTGTCCATGGTCTCGCCGGACTGGCTGATCGCGATGACCAGCGTCTGGCGGTCGACCACCGGGTCGCGGTAGCGGAACTCGCTGGCGAGCTCGACCTCGCAGGGCACTCGGTTCCAGTGCTCAATGGCGTATTTGGCGACCATGCCGGCGTGATAGGCGGTGCCGCAGGCGATGATGACGACCTTGCTGATCTCGCGGAGATCGTCGTCGGAGAGCCGCATCTGGTCGAGCGAGAGCAGCCCGTCGGCGCCGATCCGCCCGAGCAGCGTGTCGGCCACGGCCTTCGGCTGCTCGGCGATCTCCTTGAGCATGAAGTAGTCGTAGCCGTCCTTCTCGGCCGCCGAGGCGTCCCAGTCGACGTGGAACCGGCGCTCCTCGGCCGGCTCGCCGTGGAAGTCGGTGAGCGTGACGGCGTCGGGCGTGATGTCGACGACCTGCCCCTCGCCCACCTCGAGTGCGTCACGAGTGTGGGCGATGAACGCTGAGACGTCGGAGGCGAGGAAGTTCTCGCCGTCGCCGAGGCCGACCACCAGCGGCGAATTGCGGCGCGCGGCGACCACCCGGTCGGGTGCGTCGGCGTGAACGGCGAGCAGGGTGAACGCGCCTTCGAGCCGGCGGCAGACCGCACGCATCGCGTCGGCGAGGTCGGCGCCCGTGGCCGTCTCGGCCGAGAGGAGGTGGGCGACGACCTCGGTGTCGGTGTCGGAGGCGAAGGCGACGCCGGCCTCCTCCAGCTCGGCGCGGAGCCGGGCGAAGTTCTCGATGATGCCGTTGTGGATCACCGCGACCCGGCCGGACTCGTCGAGGTGGGGGTGGGCGTTACGGTCGGTGGGCGGGCCGTGAGTGGCCCAGCGGGTGTGCCCCAGGCCGGTGGTCGACGCCGGCAGCGGCTCTTCCTCGAGCGCCTTCTCGAGGTTCGCCAGCTTGCCGGCCCGCTTGGTCGTCGCCAGCGCGCCGTCGGCGACGATCGCCACGCCCGCTGAGTCGTACCCGCGGTACTCGAGCCTGCGCAGGCCCTCGACGACCACGTCGAGCGCCTGCTGATGACCTACGTATCCCACGATGCCGCACACGGCGGTCAGCGTAGTCGCAGACGCCCGAGCAACCTAGTCGCCCTCCCCCGCACTGCCTCCACCAGGCACGTCAGCCAGAATGTGGTCACCATGGGCGAGCCCCGCGACTTCTCTCCGTTCGTCGACCTGTCCCGCACGGCGTGGGCACGGCTGCGCGACCAGACACCTCTCCCCCTCAACGCCGACGAGCTCGAGAAGCTGCGCGGCCTGGGCGACGAGGTCGACCTCGACGAGGTCCGCGACATCTACCTCCCGCTGTCGCGCCTGCTCAACCTCCACGTGCGCGGCACCGCGCGGCTGCACGAGGCGACCAAGACGTTCCTGGGCACCTACGCCGACCGCACCCCGTTCGTCATCGGCATCGCCGGCTCGGTCGCGGTCGGCAAGTCGACCACGGCGCGGCTGCTGCGGCTGCTGCTCGCCCGGTGGCCGGACCATCCACGGGTCGCGCTGGTGACCACCGACGGGTTCCTGCTGCCCAACGCCGAGCTCGAGCGGCGAGGGCTGATGGAGCGCAAGGGCTTCCCGGAGTCGTACGACCGCCGGGCGCTGCTGCGCTTCGTCGCGGCGGTGAAGTCCGGGGAGCCCGAGGTCAGCGCGCCGGTGTACTCGCACCTCACGTACGACGTGACGGACGATCGGGTGGTGATCCAGCGCCCCGACATCGTGCTGGTCGAGGGCCTCAACGTGCTGCAGCCGGCCCGGGTCCGCCCCGACGGGGTTTCCGGGCTCGCGGTGAGCGACTTCTTCGACTTCTCGCTCTACGTCGACGCCGCGCCGGGCGACGTGCGCCGGTGGTACGTCGAACGCTTCCTCCGGCTGCGCGAGACGGCGTTCCGGCAGCCGGAGTCGTACTTCCGGCGCTACGCCGAGCTCGACCACGACGGCGCCGTGGCGCGCGCCGAACACCTCTGGGACACCATCAACGGCCCGAACCTCGTGCAGAACATCCGGCCCACCCGGGGCCGCGCGACGCTCGCGCTCGGCAAGGGCCCCGACCATGCGGTCCAGCGCATCCGCCTGCGCAAGATGTGAATGATCACGTTCAGCAGGCAATCACCTGCCCCGGCAGGCCTGCAGGCCTCGTGAAGCACTCACACGCCTAGTGGTGTGCGCCGCGACGACCGCTTCAGAGGTCGCGCTGGTAGCCCGCCGACCAGCCCTCGACGCGGTACCCGAGGGTCTCGTTGATGGCGATCATGTGCTCGTTGGAGTCGGCGTTCCACGTCCAGATGGCCTGGACGCCGGGCCGGTCGCGGTGCAGCGCCTCGAAGTTCGCAGCCTTCACCAGCAGCCCGAGCCGATGCCCGCGGTGTCCGGGATCGACGATGGTGGTGTTCTGAAAGCCGCTGACGTCGCTGTCGGAGGCCAGCGAGATACGCGTGACTCCGGCCATGGTCGTGCCGTCAGGGGCGATGGCCGCGGCGTTCCAGGTCTGCCGGCCCATCCGAGCCTGCCGCTCCTCGCTGGTACGGATGCGGTCGGCGTCCCACACCTCAGGCTCGTAATCGAGATCGCCGAGGGGTGCGTCGGTACTCAGCCGCGCCTCGAGCCGGGCGAACTCATCGATGTACTCGTCGGGCGCGCGGTCGCGCCACGTGACGATGCGATACCCGTCGGAGTGGGCCAGGGCGGCGGCCTCGGCCGCGCGGATGGCGTCGAGATCGAACGGCGGCCGCTGGGCTCGCGCGATCTCGGTGATCCGACGGGTGAAGCCGTGACGCTCGGCGAAGGCGGTGCCCGGCGTGGTGGGCGAGCCGGCGGGTCCGTCGAGGTAGGAGAGCAGGCTGGTCCGGCCGTTCTCGCGAGCCTCGGCGACCGCGGCTTCCATCAGGGCCGTGCCGACGCCCCGCCGGCGCGCCTCCGGAGGAACGTAGATCTCGGGCTCGGCCAGGCTGAGGTTGTCCCGCAGCGGCAGGCCCATGACCGCCGCGCCCACCGCGACACCGTCCTCCTCGGCCAGCCAGAGCCGGCCGTCGTGGTGCTCGTTGCCCTGGTAGACGACCTGAAGCTCGCGCTGGCGCCACTGCGGGCCCTGTGGGAAGTCGGCCAGCTGGGCGGCCAGGCGGACGTCGAACCACGCGGTGAAGTCGGAGTCGTCGTTCGGCGTGATCAGGCGAATCTGCACCAGCCCAGCGTGAGCGGCCGCGACGGGGAGGGGCAACCGAATTAACCCCACGAGGCCATCAGGCGCTCCACGAGGCCTGCAGGGGTGGTGCGCCAGGTGTTCAGGTGCTGAACGTGATCATTCTCAGAGCGCGAGTTCGGTGGCCACCACGGCAGCGAGGCGGCGGGCCAGGGCCTCGGCCTGCTCCGCCGTGCCGGCTTCGACCATCACCCGCACCAGAGGCTCCGTGCCGGACGGGCGCAGAAGCACGCGTCCGGTCTCGCCGAGTTCGGCCTCGACCTCGGCCACGGCTCGCTGCACGCCGTCGTCCAGCTCGACCCGCGACTTGTCGACCTTCGGCACGTTGACCAGCACCTGAGGGAGCCGCTCGACGACGCCGGCCAGCTCGGCCAGCGGCCGGCCCGTGGCGGCCATCTGGGCCAGTACGTTGACGGCGGTCTGGACGCCGTCGCCGGTGGTGCCGCGGTCGAGCAGGATCACGTGACCGGACTGCTCGCCGCCCAGGGAGTAGCCGCCGGCCTTCATCGCCTCGAGGACGTACCGGTCGCCCACGGCGGTGTCGATCACGGCGATGCCCGCCTCACGCATGGCCAGCCGGAAGCCCTCGTTGGACATGACGGTGCTGACGACGGTGTTGCCACGCAGCGTGCCGGCGTCGCGCATCGCCAGGGCCAGGATCGCCAGGATCTGGTCGCCGTCGACCACCGCGCCCTTGGCATCGACGGCCAGGCAGCGATCGGCGTCGCCGTCATGGGCGATGCCGACGTCGGCGCCGTGTTCGAGCACGACCTCAGCCAGGCCGTCGATGTGGGTCGAGCCACAGCCGTCGTTGATGTTCAGCCCGTCGGGCTCGGCGCACACGGTGACGACGTCGGCCCCGAGCAGCCGTAGCGCCTCGGGAGCGGCCTCATAGGCGGCGCCGTGAGCGCAGTCGACGACCACCTTGAGCCCGTCGAGACGGTGTGGGGCACCCCCGACGATGTGCGAGACGTAGCGCTCGAGGCCTTCGGGGTAGTCGCGGACCCGGCCGACACCGGCAC
>DATCVR010000145.1:0-1584 GCA_036566745.1 Jiangellaceae bacterium
CTGGCGTGGGGTGGAGGAGTGGCCGCCGTCGCCGGTCACCTTGAGGCGTACGTCGGTGGTGCCCTTCTCGGCGACGCCGACGACCCCGATCGGCGCGGCGACGCCCGGGAAGGCGTCGAAGGCGACCGCGCCGCCCTCGTCTAGCACGAACCACGGCTCGACCCCCTGGCTCCGGAGCTCCTCGACGGCCGCCCGCGCGGCCGCTCCGGTCGTCTCCTCGTCGGAGCCGAACGACAACCAGACGTCGTACGCGGGCCTGAACCCGTCCGCTATGAGCCCCTCGACCGCGGCGCAGATCGCCACCAGTTGGCCCTTGTCGTCGAGGGTGCCGCGCCCGTGGATCACCCCGTCGACGATCTCGCCGCCGAACGGGTCATGGGCCCATTCGCCGGCGATCGGGACGACGTCCTGGTGGGCCATCAGCACGACCGGCTTCTCGGCCGAGGCGCCGGGCCAGCGGAAGAGGAGCCCGTGCCCGCCGACCGGGGTGAGGTCGAGGGTCGAATGCAGCAGCGGGAAGTGCTCGCGCAGCGCCTCGTGGAGCTGCGCGAACGCCTTCACCTCCGCGCCGGAGCCATCGTTGACGGTCGGGGCTCGAAGTGCGGCCTGAAGAGCGGCAACGGCATCGAGTGTCATGGCCGAAACCTAGTCGCTCCGTGGTGGTGCGGATGACCCTGATGGCGACTCCGTCACCAGTTTGTGGCGCTCCCGGGCAGCCTCACGTCGCGCGGGTGGATGACGTAGGTGACCCCGTCGGTCGAGGTCTGCCAGACCCGCTCGAAGTTCTCGCGGGTGTAGACGTTGCGCACCTCGTCGTTGGAGGGGTAGTTGGGGTCGTAGAGGATCGGATCGCCCTCGGCGGTGAAGCCGCCGATGACCAGCAGGTGGCCGTCGGTGCCGTAGCCGGCCTCCGGCATCTCCTCGAGCTCCCAGTTGGCGGAGACGACCAGCGGGAAGCCGGCCGCCACCAGGGTCTCGGCCTCGGCCAGCGATCGCAGTCGGGTCACGAATCCGTCCAGGCCCCAGCGGCCGGCGTAGGCGGTGTTGAACGGCCAGTTGCCGGCGCCCTCGTAGGCGTAGTCCCAGGTGTTGATCGCGGCGTAGTCGACCTGCGGGTCGCCGTTGGGGGCGTCGATGCCCGCCAGCTCGCTCGCCGGGACCTCGTGACCCCAGTGGTACTGCACCATCGTCGTCGAGGTCGGCGAGCACCAGACCTGGCCGCCGCCACCGAACTCCGGGTATTCGCCGCGGTGGATGTTCTGGCTGAACGGTGGCACCTTGAGGTCGATCGCGTCGTCGAGGGTCGGCGTGCTCGTCCCGGGGTAGGCGGAGTCGGGCAGGTATTCGTTGGTCAGCGTCGAGACCGTTCGCAGGCTGGGGGAGACGGTCGCGCCCTCGGGGCGCAGCAGGGTGACCCTGGCCTGGAACGCCTCGGGCTCCTTACCGGTCCGGGCGACGTACGTGTCGGTGTAGAGCGCCGCGTCGGTGTCGCTCTGTCCCTCGACGGAGGTGCGGTGGATGTCGCCGGCCGCGAAGTCGTCGCCGGCGGTCCAGCGACCCATCACGAACCACTTCGTCCAGGTG
>DATCVR010000146.1:0-2205 GCA_036566745.1 Jiangellaceae bacterium
CCGCTGTAGTAGCCGCAAGCGCCTGCGGCAGTGGCGGCCGAAGTCGGGGCCGGGGCGTGGGCCATGGCCGGGAGCGAGGAGGCCGCGATCACAGCGGCGCCGGCGACTGCGCCGAGAAGGTAGGTCATGCGTCGAATACTCTTGATCAACTAACCCGGCGGGCACGAGATCGGCGCGGGGGGCAGTTAGCGGGTCACGCCGGCGACGCCAAGGCTCCTTCACGGGGCGCGGTCGCACGCCGACCGAGGGGGAGGCCCGGGCTCACCCGCCGAGTCGGCCGCCCTGGCGTCGCCGCGTGCCGCCGTCAGCCGCCGCCGGAGCTACGCCTCGCAGGTCAGGTCGTGCGTCGGGAGCCGTCCCGTGCTCAGGTACGCATTGACGCGCTCGTCGACGCAGGCGTTGCCCTACTCGCCGTACAGGCCGTGTTGGCGGGCGCCGTTCGCTGTGAGCAGCCGGGAGCTCGGCCACTGCTCGCGCATGGTCTTGGCACCGGCGTAGAGGGTGCGGGGGTCGCCGGTGGCGGCGACGAGCAGGGCAGGGACGTCGTTGTCGAGCACGGTCGGCGCCTCGGCGGGCCGGTCCCAGAACTCGCAGGGGGTGATGTTGTTGGCCAGCGGCCCGGCGAGGGGGAACCGCTCGCGGGACTCCTCGACCGCACGCCAGTAGCTGCCGAC
Organism: Jiangellaceae bacterium; assembly: GCA_036566745.1. GTDB lineage: Bacteria > Actinomycetota > Actinomycetes > Jiangellales > Jiangellaceae > DATCVR01. Next base: position 675 of record DATCVR010000146.1, read on the forward strand.
GCCGCGCCGCTCGGCCACGTCGCCGCAGATGATCGCGGTCATCTGGCTGCTGGAGGCCGAGCCTGCCCCGGTCAGCAGGAACTCCGGCTGCCCGGCGAGCGCTTCGGACGGCTCGACTTGCTCCCGATCTGCGGCGCGCGCCAGGAGGCGTACGGTCCCGGCCAGGTCGGCGCGCCGCTCGTCGAGGTCGCTACCGAGGCCGCCGACGAAGAGTGCGGGGAGTACGTCGAGCAGGACCAGAAGATGCTGTCCGTTGTCATCACCGCCGGTCAGCACGGAGATTCCCCGCAGTTCCAGACCGTACTCGGGCGCATCCGGGTCCTCCGGCTGGGGCCGGGACGCCCGCGCACCCGACCGGACAAGGTCCGCGCCGACAAGGCGTACGGCTCCCGCGCGAACCGCGCCTACCTACGCAGACGCGCGATCCGCTGCACCATCCCAGAGAAGCGCGACCAGATCGCCAACCGCAAGAAGCACGGCTCTCGTGGCGGCCGGCCCCCGAAGTTCGACAAGACCGACTACCGCGAACGCCACGCAGTCGAGTGCGGCATCAATCGCCTCAAGCGCCACCGCGCCGTGGCCACGCGCTACGACAAACTCGCCGTCCGCTACGAAGCCACCGTGCTCATCGCCGCCATCAACGAGTGGCTGTGACTACCGGTGGCGCCTCGGCAGCGGAGGGAACCAATCGCCCCAAGAGGGGCAGCACACCACGCAGGTCGGCGCCATCCACCGCGATCGTCGCAGCCCTCCGCGCCCCAGCGGAGGCGTTGAACGCCACGCTCAGCCCGACGCACGCGAACAGGGGCAGGTCGGATCGGCTATCGCCGATCGCCCCACACGCACGGGGTTCCACTCCGAGGGCCCCAGCCTGCATGAGCGCGAAGTCCCGCTTGTCATACTCGTCGAAGTGGTGAGCGACGCGCCCGGTGAACCGACCGTTCGCCGTCTCCAACTGCGGCCCGCAGAACGCATGGAAGCCAAATCGGGCGGCCAGATAGCTGCCGACCGGGGACCAGGCCTGGGTTGTCAGCACAGGCACCAACGCATGTCGGCGGCACCAGGCCACGGTCTCCGCAATGCCCACGACCAGAGGGAGCCCGTCGAGCCAGCCACGGACCTGCTCCTCGGAAGCCCCTGCCCACCCCGCAGCATCCAGCTCCGAGACCTGCCGGTTGTCCACAGCGCCGGCGGCATACGCATCCTCAGCTTCGGCCAACTCGTCACGATGTCCGAGGAAGCCAGCCAGGAAGAGGGACGAACTGGTCTCCGGCACGAGGGTGCCATCAACATCGAAGAACACAGCGCCTGCATGACCGGATGGGAGCATCGGTCAAGGATGCCACTTCCGTCGCGCGGCACATCAGATGGCGTGTCCCATCACTTCTGAAACAGGCCCTACAGTAGGGCCGCCTCCACCTCCGCGAGCTCCTTCTTCGGATCGGCCATACGGGCCAGCACGTCCAGGTCGTCCCGGCTGTAACGGGCGCGCACGTCGTCGTCCCACCCCGCGGCGGCCGCCCGCAGCGGC
>DATCVR010000147.1:0-14188 GCA_036566745.1 Jiangellaceae bacterium
GTAGTCGCGTACGAGCGTCGCGAGCAGACCCGGTTGCGGGATGATCGCGATGTCCGGCGGCGTGCCGCCCTGGATGCGTACCGGCAGCTGGGCCTCGAACTCGTCGGAACCCTCGTACACCACGGTGGCGCCGGTGCATTCCTCGAACTTGTCGAAGGACGCCTCGAGCGGCGCGTCCTCCGGCGGGACGATCGTGCTGTAAGCCGTGATCTGGGTGCCGCCGAGATCGCCGTAGTCAGCTGCGAAATCGCAGTCGGACCCGCCGTTGCTCGCCGAGCCGCCTGCGCCGTCGTCGCCCGAATCGTCGCCCCCGCAGGCGACGAGGACGAGCGACAGTCCCAGCGCACCGGCCGCGGCCGTGATGATGCGTCCAGCAGTGCTCCTGGCCATGCTGGCCCGCCTCCCTCCGTTGAGATCGCCCGGTCCGGACGCCTCACGCCCGCATCCCGGTTGACAACGAACGAAAACGTTTACGCAAACATTTGACAAGAGGAATACGGCAATGAACCCGTAACGATTCCGTCACACACCGGATCAACCGGTCACAACGAGCGCCGTCGTCGTCGCGACGACACAGGCGACGGCCGCCACCGCGCCGGTCAGGACGAACGTCCGCATGGGCACGGAGACGCCGCCCGCGCGGCACCGCTCGAACCACAGGATGGTCGCCAGCGAGGCCCACGGGGTGATCACAGGTCCGACGTTGACGCCGATGAGCAACGCCAGGATGTGGTCGCCGCCCTCGACGGTCACGGCGTCCTCACCGGCGAGGTAGGTGGGCAGGTTGTTGACGAGGTTGGCCATGATCTTCCCGGTCAGCGCGGCCCGGAACGTCCCCTCGACGCCGGGGTCGTCGCCGATGAGGGTGCGCATGACGGCGTCCAGCCCGTGCGCGCCGATGGTCCCCACCACGAGGAACAGCCCCGGCACCATCAACAGCAGCCGCACCGGGACCAGGCGCCGGCTCAGTCGCTCGCGGGCGCGGACGGCGTACGCGACGAGCACCACCGCCGCCGACGCCACGGACACGTAGTGCAGCGGGAGATCGACCAGGACACCGGCGACGAAGATCCCGCACGCCAGCGCCGCCACCCGGAACAGGGCCCGATCACGAGGAACGTGCGGCGCCGGCGGGACGTAGGTGTCGACGCCCCGCACCCGACGGCGCCAGAAGAAGATCCACAGGAACGCCATCGTGACGGCGATCGACACGACCTGAGGCACCCACATCCGGGCGGCCCACTGCAGCGGCGTCATGTCGACGTGGCCGTAGGCCAGCAGGTTGGTGAGGTTGGAGACCGGCAGGATCAGGCTGGCCGTGTTCGCCAGCCACACGGTGGTCATCGCGAGCGGAACGGCCGCGATGCCGACGCGTGCGGCCAGGGCGAGCATCACCGGCGTCAGCAGCACGGCCGTCGTGTCGAGGTTGAGGACCATGGTGCTCAGGGCCGCGAACGCGACGCAGGTGAGGAACAACGCCGCGTACCGGCCCCGTCCCGCGATGGCGGTGCGGGCCGCGATGACATCGAACACCTCGGCGTCGGCCGTGAGCTCGGCGAGCACGATGACGCTGCCCAGGAAGACCAGGAGCGGCAGGATCCGCCGGATGGTGTCCTCGAACTCCGCCTGCGGGAGCAACCCCGTGACCGCGAAGACGACGCCGGCGGCGAACAGGCCGAGCGCCAGCCAGTCGAGAACGTGGACCCTGCGCAGCGCGTCGGCGCGGACGACCGTCGCCACCTGGCCTCCCCGAAGATCGTTGACGAGAAGGCGCCACGGTCCCACGGATGCGTGCGGGCGCAAGGAGCCGATCCGCATCCTGATCAGGCGCGGAGGGCCGGCTGGACGTCAGGCGTGGCGGCGCGACTGGACCACGTGGAACCGCGTGGCGACGAATGCGGCGTCGGTGAAGGCGGCGTTGGCGGCCGGGTTGGCGCCGGTGCCGTGGAAGTCGGAGAACGCCGCCGACTGGTTGACGTACACGCCGCCGGTCAGGTTCATCGACAGCGCCACGCCGGCGTCGACCGCCGCGCGTTCGGCCGCGTCGAGGACGGCCGGGTCGGTCGAGTACACCGAGGCGGTCATCGCGCCCTGGGTGGCGGCGGCGTCGCGGAGCACGTCGATCGACTGCGCGGTGGAGTCGGTGGCGATCAGGAACGACACCGGGCCGAAGCACTCGGCGGAGTAGGCCGCGGTGTCGGCGACGTCGACGGCCAGCACGGCAGGCGTCCGGACACTCGCATCGGGCCAGCTCGGATGGCTGATCGAGCGCGAGGCCAGGACGACGGTGCCGCGCTCGCCCGCCGTGTCGACCCGTTCGCGGACGCCGTCGTTGACCACCGCGCCGAGGAGCTCGACGGCTCGGGCGTCGTCGCCGAGCAGCGCGTCGACGGCGGCGGCCAGGGCGGCGCCGACCTCGTCCACGGACTTGTGGCCCTCGTCGGTGGCGATGCCGGACCGGGGCAGGAACAGGTTCTGCGGAGCGGTGCACATCTGCCCGGTGTAGAGGCTGATCGAGAAGGCCAGGTTGGCGATCATCCCGGCGAAGTCATCCGTGGAGTCGATCACGACCGAGTTGACCCCGGCCTTCTCGGTGAACACGACGGCGTGGCGGGCGTTCTCCTCCAGCCAGACGCCGAACGCGGTGGAGCCGGTGAAGTCGACGATCTTGACCTCGGGCCGGACGGCCAGCGCGGCGGCGAGCTTGTCGGACGGGTCCTCGACGGCGAGGGTCACGACGTTCGGGTCGAGCGCGTACTCGGCCAGCACCTCGCGAGCCACCTGGACCGTGATGGCCAGGGGCAGCACGGCGTTGGGATGGGCCTTGACGACCACGGCGTTGCCCGTGGCCAGCGAGGCGAACAGGCCCGGCCAGGAGTTCCAGGTGGGGAACGTGCTGCACCCGACCAGCAACGCCACGCCGCGCGGCACCAGGTGGAAGGTCTTGGCCATCCGCAGGGGCTCGCGCTTGCCCGGCTTCTCCCACAGGGCGGTAGCGGGCACCCGCGACTGCTCGGCGTGGGCGTAGGCCACGGCCTCGAGCGCGCGGTCGAGGGCGTGGGCTCCCCCGGCCTGGAAGGCCATCACGAACGCCTGGCCGGAGGTGTGCATGACGGCATGGGCCAGCTCGAACACCCGTGCGTGCAACCGGGCGAGGATCTCGAGGCAGACCGCCGTGCGCCCGTCGACCCCGAGGTCGCGCCAGCCCGGGATGGCGTGGGCAGCCGCACCGAGGAGCGCCTCGACGGCGTCGTCGGCGAGTTCGACCCGCGGGTACGTCACGCCCAGCTCGGGCCCGTACGGGCTCCGCTCGGTCGCGATGCGGGTGTGGGCGCCAGGGGTGTCGATCGGGAACTCGGTGCCGAGCCAGGCCTCGTAGGCGGCCTTGCCCTCGCCGGCCGCCGCCTCGCCGTACACCCGCGGGCTGGGCGACTCGGGGTAGGCGGAGAAGTACGAGCGGGTCCGGATCGCCTCGAGCGCGCTGTCGAGCGTCTCGCGATGACGAGCGAGCAGATCGTCCACGGACATCGCACAGCCTCCGAGATATGACGGATCGGGCGCAGTAGTGCCATCACTCTGTCACACCGCGGGTCCGGCTTCCAGGTCGGCGACGGCCCCCACGACTGACACCTGTGCTGATTGATCTTGGAGTTTCCGCGGAATCAATCGGGCATATCAGGTCAGCATCCGATCGAAACTCCAAGATCAACGCGGTAGCTCGGCCGTCACGGGGCGGACGCGGGCACCCGGTTGGTCTTGGCCACCTGCGAGAACCAGTGCCCGCTGTCCTTGACGGTGCGGCGCTGGGTGTCGTAGTCGACGCGCACGATGCCGAAGCGCTGGGCGTAGCCGAAGGCCCACTCGAAGTTGTCGAGGAGCGACCACGCCAGATATCCGCGCAGGTCGACGCCCTCGGCGAGCGCCGCATGGCAGGCCCGCACGTGCGCGTCGAGGAAGCGGGTGCGCTCGACGTCGCGGACCCGGCCGTCGGGGTCGACGATGTCGGGGTAGGCCGCGCCGTTCTCGGTGACGTACAACGGCAGGCCGGGGTAGGCGTGATCGAGATCGACGAGCAGGCGGCGCAGGCCGTCCGGCGTGACCTCCCAGTCCTGGCCGGTGCGGGGCAGGTCGCGCTCGACGAAGACGACGTCGGCAGCGCCGGGCCACGGGGTGGGCAGCACCCCCGGGCCACCAACGGTCACCACGGCGTCGCGGTAGAAATTCACGCCCAGCAGGTCGATCGGGGTGGAGATCACGGCCAGGTCGCCGTCGGCGATGTGCTCGGGCAGGCCGAGCGGAGCCAGGTCGGCCAGGACGTCGTCGGGATACGTGCCCGCGACCACAGCGTCGGCGAAGATCCGGTTCTGGAGGCCGTCGATGCGCCGGGCGGCGTCGACGTCGGCGGGCGAGTCGGGATCGGCCGGACTCACCGGCGCGAAGTTGAGGGTGATGCCGACCTGCGCTTCCGCGACCGCCGCCCGGATCGCCTGGACGCCCAGGCCGTGGGCGAGCATCAGTTGGTGGGCCGCGGCGACCCCGGCCTCGGGCTCGGTGCGACCAGGCGCGTGAATGCCGGCGGAGTAGCCGAGGAACGCCGAGCAGGCCGGCTCGTTGAGCGTGGTCCAGAACCGCACGCGGTCGCCGAGCGCGCTCGCGGTGACGCCGGCGTAGTCGCCGAAGCGCTGGGCGGTGTCGCGCGCCGTCCAGCCGCCGCCCTCCTCGAGGATCTGCGGCAGGTCCCAGTGGTAGAGCGTGACCCACGGCGTGATGCCGGCGTCGAGCAGCTCGTCGACCAACCGCGAGTAGAAGTCGAGGCCAGGCGCGTTGGCCACGCCGTCGCCGCGGGGGCACACCCGGGGCCACGCGATCGAGAACCGGTAGGCGCCGAGGCCGAGGTCGGCCATCATCGCGACGTCGTCGCTCATCCGGCGGTAGTGATCGGCGGCCGGCTCGCCGGTGTCGCCGCCGTCGACAGCCCCGGGCACCCGGCAGAAGGCGTCCCAGATCGAGTCGGAGCGGCCGTCGGCCCGGGTCGATCCCTCGATCTGGAAGGCGGCCGTGGCCGCGCCCCAGAGGAAACCCTCCGGGAAGGTCAGTGCGGCGGCGGGAGACGCCGACTCAGCCGTTGGTGTGTTCACGATCACCCCTTCACAGCGCCCTGCTCGAGTCCCGGCGCGTGGCCGGCCGGCGAGCTTCGTTGCGAAGTCAACGTAGTGGCCCCGCCGGAGCTTCTCCAAGAGTCTGGCGGCCAGATGTGACGTATCAGAACTGAAACGCACGCCGCCTGTCACATCAGGCTCGTGCCGTGCGAGACTCACGAGCATGAGCGCGCTGTCGTCGTCCGCCCCCGTGGCGGTGATCGGAGCGGGCACCATGGGCGCGGGCATCGCCCAGGTCGCCGCGTGCGCCGGACACGAGGTGCGGCTGTTCGACGCCGCTCCCGACGCCGCCGGTCAGGCGATCGCCTCGATCAGCCGACGCCTCGATCGCGATGCCGAGCGCGGCCGGCTGACGAGCGCCGACGCGCGGGCGGCCGCCACGCTCGTGCGGGCCGCGACGAGTGTGGCCGACCTCGCGGGGTGCCAGCTGGTCGTCGAGGCCGTGGTCGAGGACCTCGACGTCAAGCGCTCGCTGTTCGCCGAGGTAGCCCAAGTCTGCGGCGCCGAGGCCGTGCTGGCCACCAACACCTCGTCGTTGTCGGTCACCGACATCGCCTCGCGGCTGGACTCGCCCGGTCGCGTCGTGGGCATGCACTTCTTCAACCCGGCACCGGTGCTGCCCCTGGTCGAGGTGGTCTCGGGCGAGGCCACCGATCCGGCGGTCGCCGAGCTCGTGGCCGACACCGCGCGGGCATGGGGCAAGAGGCCGGTGCGGGCCGCGTCCACCCCCGGGTTCATCGTCAACCGGGTGGCCCGCCCGTTCTACGCCGAGGCGTTCCGGCTGCTCGCCGCCGGTGTCGCCGACCCTGCCACCATCGACGCGTTGCTCCGCGAGTCCGGTGGGTTCCGGATGGGGCCGTGCGAGCTGACCGACCTGATCGGCCAGGACGTCAACGCCGCCGTGAGTCGCTCGGTGTGGGAGGCCTTCGGTCGCGATCCGCGCTTCGAGCCGTCGCCGCTGCAGGAGGCGCTCGTCGAGCATGGCCGGCTGGGCCGCAAGGCCGGACGAGGCTGGTACGACGACGCGCACCCGCGGCCCGAACCCGCCACCGTGCTGCGTGCCGACCAGGTCGCTGACCCTGACCAGATCGGCGCCCCGGAACGCAGCCCGGAAGGCGAGCTCACCGTCGACGGTGCCAGAGTCATCCTGCGCACCACCGACGGCCGCACCGCCGCCCAGCACACCGGCGGCGGGCCGGACACGCTGCTCCTCCTCGATCTCGTCCTCGACCCCGCGACGGCCATCCGGGTGGGCCTGGCGGCGCCCTCGCACGCACCGGCCACCCACGTCGCCGCGGCGATCGCCCACCTGCACCGCCTCGGCTACGACGTCACGATGCTGCCGGACTCGCCCGGGCTCGTGGTCGCCCGCACCGTCGCGATGCTGGCCTCGTTCGCCGCCGACGCCGTCGACGCCGGGGTCGCCACCGCGGAGGACGTCGACACCGCCATGCGGCTCGGCGTCAACTACCCGCGCGGCCCCTACGCCTGGGGCCAGCAGCAGGGCTGGAGGTGGGTGGCGGGCGTGCTCGATGCACTCGCCGCGTCCGAGGCGCCCCGGCGATACCGCGTGTCCCCCGGGCTCCGCGCCCGGGCCTGGGTCGAGGGCTCGACGCCGGCGCGGGACGGCACCGCGACCGCCCGTGCCCTCGCGCGCCGGGCCGCCGACGCGATGTGGGCGGACGACGCGGCGTCGCAGGCGCTCGGCATGACGCTGCTCGCCGTCGAGCCCGGATCGGCGCAGGTCAGCATGGTGGTGCGGGCCGACATGGTCAACGGCCACGGCATCGCCCACGGTGGACTGATCTTCGCGCTGGCCGACTCGGCCTTCGCCTTCGCGGGCAACTCGTACAACCGCAGCACGGTGGCGCACTCCTGCGACATCACCTTCCTGGCGCCGGCTCGCGAAGGCGATCTACTGTTCGCCGACGCCCGCGAACGCCATCGCGGCCGCCGCAGCGGCATCTACGACGTCACCGTCCACCGCGGCAGCGCCGACGGCGAGGTGGTGGCGGAGTTCCGGGGCCGCTCGCGGGAGATCACGGGCACCCTCGTCGACGAGGAGACGACATGACCGAGGCCTTCCTGGTCGGAGGTGTCCGGACGCCGATCGGACGCTACGGCGGCGCGCTGGCCGGCGTCCGCCCCGACGACCTCGCCGCGCACGTGCTGCGGGCGCTGCTGGCCAGGCATCCCTCGGTGCCGGCCGACGTCGTCGACGAGGTGGTGCTGGGCTGCGCGAACCAGGCCGGCGAGGACAACCGCAACGTCGCGCGGATGGCCGTGCTGCTCGCGGGCTGGCCGGTGTCGGTGCCGGCCACCACCGTCAACCGCCTGTGCGGATCCGGCCTCGACGCCCTGACCTACGCCGCCCGGGCGGTGCGGTCCGGCGAGGCCGAGGTGGTGGTCGCGGGCGGCGTCGAGTCGATGTCGCGTGCTCCGCTGGTGATGCCCAAGGCCCAGGTCGCCTACGACCGCACCCAGGCCCAGGTGTACGACTCCACGCTCGGCTGGAGGTTCGTCAACGCCGGGTTGGCGTCGGCATACGGCACCGACTCGATGGCCGAGACCGCCGAGAACGTCGCCGCCGACCACCAGGTCAGCCGCGACGACCAGGACGCCTTCGCGCTGCGCAGCCAAGAACGCGCGGCGGCGAGCCGGGTGGTCCTCGCCGAGGAGATCGTCGCCGTCGAGGTGCCGCAGCGGCGCGGACCGGCCGTGGTCGTCGACGCCGACGAGCCGCCGCGCGCGACCTCAGCCGAGGCGCTGGCGGGACTGCGTCCGGTCGTCCGGGCAGACGGGACCGTCACGGCCGGCAACGCCTCGGGCATCAACGACGGTGCTGCCGCGCTGCTGGTCATGAGCGAGGCCGCGGTGGAGCGTCACGGAATCACCCCGCTGGCCCGCGTGGTCGGCACCGCCACGGCCGGCGTCGAGCCTCGGGTCATGGGCCTGGGGCCGGTGCCAGCCACACGCGCGCTGCTGGAGCGGACCGGGGTCCCGCTCGCGGCCCTCGGCGTCGTCGAACTCAACGAGGCCTTCGCCGCGCAGTCGCTCGCCTGTCTGCGCCTGCTCGGGCTCCCGGACGACGCCGAGCACGTCAACCCCCACGGCGGCGCCATCGCCCTGGGCCATCCGCTCGGGATGAGCGGGGCTCGACTCGCCCTGACCGCGGCCCTCGAACTGGCCCGGCGCGGTGAGCGGCATGCACTGGCGACGATGTGCATCGGCGTGGGCCAGGGCATCAGCGTGCTCCTCGAACGCCCCTGACCTCACTCAGGGTGCGAAGCCCGGCGCTGACGACGTCGTCATGGTGACTCAGGGTCGCGAGCCACTACTCCTGCCGTCGGGCGTGACACTGGCACCCAGCGCTAGGTCGCATGCGGCGCTGGCCGTGGCCCGAGGCTGCTCGGCGACGTTGGTCTGCGTCGACAGCACCTTCTTGTCCGTTGGGGGAAAGCCCGAGACGATTCCCGATATGAGCGATCAGGCATCGTCCGGTGCACCGGCTTCCGACATCGTGTGGTGGGAGATCGAGACCACCGACCCGGCGGTGTTCCAGCAGTTCCACGGCGAACTGTCGGGCTGGCAGTTCATGCCCGCCTTCGAGGACACCGAGCTCAGCGCCGACTACTGGCTGGTGAAGGCGGACGGGCGAACCATCGGCGGGCTCCAGCGGGCTGCGGCGATCGAGCCGCCTCGGGCCGGCGCCCGGCTGTACGTCGAGGTCGACGATCTCGAGAAGACCCTGCGGACCGTCGTCGAGCTGGGCGGACGGGTCGAGCGGGAACGTACCGAGCTCGGCGGCGACGACCGCTGGTTCGCGACGTTCCTCGACCCCACCGGCGTGAGCTTCGGACTGTGGACGCCCAATCCGGCGCGATGACGAGGACCTCCTGACCGACGGGCCTCGGCGGCTTCGGCCCCGACGTCCTGCGGGGCCGTCTCGGCCGTGGCCCACCGATCACGTAGTCGACCACGCCGGTGATCAGGCGCGGTCTGCCTCTGCGGGGAGGATGCGAGGAAGTCGGAACCAGGGAAGCGTAGTGCTCTCGAATCGGGTCATTGCGCTGATCCGGTCCCCGCTCACCGTCAGCACGAGCAGGCCGACGCCGTGAGCCACGCCGTCGGCGGAATGCAGGTAGGTCCCGAACGCCGGCTGGCCGTTGGCCCTGGTCGGCACGAGCCGGAACCGGCGGCCCGCGCCGAAGATGCTGGCACAGAACCGGGTCACGGCCTCCCGCCCCTCGTATTCGAACGGCATCGGGGGCATGGACACGAAGACGTCGTCGGTGAGCAGTTCGACGACGGAGTCCAGGTCAGCCGCCTCGTACGCGCGGACGAACCTAGCGACGAGCGCGTCCTCGGCCGCTGTGCTCACGGGGCGTTCGTTCGTGTCGACCCTGGACGAGCGCTGCTGCTCAATCGTCGCCCGAGCGCGCTTCAGGAGGCTGTTGGCCGAGTCCACGGTCACGTCCAGAATCTCCGCTGCCTCTCTGGCGTGAAGTCCGAGTACATCGCGCAGGATGAGAGCGGCGAGTTGCCGAGGAGGCAGCGCCTGAAGCGCGGTGATGAACGCAAGCGAGATCGCCTCGGTCTGCTCGTAGAGGGCTTCCGGTCCTTGGGGCGCCTCCAAGACACCGGCCAGGAGCGTGTCCGGAAACGGCTCCAGCCAGGCGACCTCGCCGTAGCGAGTCGGCTCCGGAGGTTCGACGTTCGGCACGTTCCACTCCTTGGCTGGTCGTCTGGCGGCTGCGCGTCGCATTTTGAGGCAGCAGTTGGTGGCAATCCGGTACAGCCAGGTGCGAAGCGAGGAGCGCTCCTCGAACCCGCCCAACCCCTGCCACGCTGAGATCAACGTGTCCTGCAGGGCGTCCTCCGCGTCCTGGAAGGACCCGAGCATCCGATAGCGTGCACCTGCAGTTCCGCCCGATGCGGCTCGGTCAGCTCACGGAACGCCTCGCCGTCGCCGGCCCTGGCCCGCGTCAACAGATGCGCCGACACCTCCACGCCCCTTCCTCGCGGCACTTCATCCTGCGCCGGTACTGATCCCGACCGCAGCGGAATGTGGGCGGTCCAGCCGCGCCCAGTCTTCCGACCTCGCGGGTTCTCCATGTCACGACTGACGAATCGAACCCGAGGTGAGGAAACCAGTGATGTTGACCAACAAGGTTGCTGTCGTCTACGGAGCCGGTGGCGGGATCGGAGGAGCCGTCGCCCGAGCCTTCGCGGCCGAGGGCGCGAGAGTCTTCCTGACAGGCCACCGAAGTGAACCTGTAGGCACAGTGCTCGAAGACATCCTTGGCACCGGTGGAACCGCCGAGGCAGCCACAATCGACGCGCTCGACGAGCAAGCGGTGGACGACCACCTCGGCGACGTGGTCGAAAGGGCGGGCCGGGTAGACATCTCGTTCAACGCGGTCGGCATCCCGGACCGAGACATCGTGGGCGTGCCTCTGATGGAGCTCGACCTCGAGACGTTCGCCCTCCCGATCACGGCCTACGCGACGTCGTACTTCCTGACGGCGCGCTTGGCCGCGCGGCGGATGATCCCCAACGGGTCGGGCGTGATCATGACCGTCTCCGCCCTCCACTCTCGGATCGGCCTCCCTCTGGTGGGTGGGTACGGGCCGGCGCAGGCGGTCAAGGAGTCGCTGACGCGAAGCCTGTCCGCCGAACTCGCCCCTCAGGGCATTCGCGTGGTGAACCTGCGACCGCAGGGCATGCCAGAGACACGCACGATCAAGGAGGCCTTCGAGCCCCGCGCGAAGGCAACGGGCATGACCTGGGACCAGTGGCAGGAGCTGCTCGCCGGCAGAACCCACCCTCGCCGGCTGATGACGCTGACCGAGATGGCGAACGTAGCCGCGTTCATCGCCTCCGACAAGGCCAGTGGCATGACGGGCACCACCGTCAACCTGACCATGGGCAGCGTGGACGACTGACATGAGAAGAACATGAAAGACACCGCGGGTGTGTCCACTGATGCGGCCGCCGGCAACGGAGTCATCCTCGCCCTGGCCTGCGCGGCCCAGTTCATGGTCGTACTCGACATCGCCATCGTGAACGTCGCGCTGCCCTCGATCCGGCAGGACCTCGACCTGGAGCAGGGCACCCTGCAATGGATCGTCATCGCCTACGGGCTGATGCTCGGAGGGTTCTTGCTGCTCGGCGGCAGGCTCGCCGACCATCTGGGTCGCCGTCGCATCCTGATCGCAGGGTTGGTCCTGTTCTCGACAGCCTCACTGCTCGCCGGGTTGGCCGAGTCCGCAGAGCTGCTCATCGCATCCCGGGCGCTCCAGGGCTTTGGCGCGGCGCTGATCCCTCCAGCCGCGCTGTCGATCCTGGCGGTGACCTTCGCCGACGGAGGGGCCAGGAACAAGGCGTTGGGAATCTACGGCGCGACCGCCGGAGTCTCCGCCTCAGTGGGCGTGATCGCCAGCGGGCTGCTCACCGACGGCCCCGGGTGGCGTTGGGTATTTCTGATCAACCTCCCCGTCGGCGCCCTGCTCATCGCACTTGCAGCCGTAGCCCTGCCCGGCGACCGGCGCAGCCAGCGCGGGGAGGCAGGATTCGATGTTCCCGGCGCGGTGACCGTGACCGGAGGCCTTCTCTTGCTGGTTTACGCCGTGAACCGGGGCAACGACTTCGGGTGGGGATCCTCGAGCACACTCGGACTGTTCGCCGCGTCCCTGGTGACGCTGCTCGCCTTCGTGGTCATCGAGGCGCGCTCCCACACGCCGCTTGTCCCGCTCGCGGTCCTGAATCGCACGGCGGTAGCGGCCAACGTCTCGGCGTTCTTCGTGTTCGGGACATTCTTCTCCTTCATCTTCCTTGGCTCTCTGCTGATGCAGCAGGTCCTGGACTATTCGGCCTTGCAGACCGGCGCTGCTTGGCTCGCGACTTCCGTGACATCCTTCTTCGCCGCAGCCATCACAGGATCGGCCCTGGTCGCGAACGTGGGAGTACGACGCCTGCTCGTCGTGGGGTTGTCTCTGCTGGCCGTTTCCGCCGCGCTCCTCACGCGCGTACGACCGGACGGGAGTTTCGCGACCGACCTGTTGCCTGCGTTGGCACTCGCGGGGATCGCTGGCGGAATGAGTGCCCCTGCGGCGCAGATCGGCGCCCTGTCCGGCGTCACGGAGTCACTCAGTGGCCTGGCGTCCGGTCTCGTCGAGACCGCACGCGAGATCGGCGGCGCTATCGGCGTAGCGGCGGTGTCGACTGCACTATTGGCGGGGTTGGGGGATCGTCCGACGACCGTGGACGGCGCAGGTTCGGTGACAGTCGACGCATTCGATCTCGGGTTCTGGGTGATGTTCGGCTTTGCCGCGCTCGGCGCCCTCACAGTGGTCGTGACCTTCCCACGGTCGCAGCCCGCCGACCGGGGGTTGGCCCAGGCTCCAGGGAGGGAGGTCGGCGGCTGACCGGCCTCTCCGAGGTAGCCCACCGCGATCGGGCTGCCCGCTGAGGTACGCCGCGGGGTCCAGCAGCAGTGGGATGACCGCATCGAGGCGCTCGTGCGCAATACCGTCACCGCAATGGGTCGAGGCAGCCGAGACGAGCGCCACCACGGGCCGAGGTGGCGCGTCGTCTCAGCCGGGCGTCAACTCAGCCGAGCACGAGTGCGTTGCCGGGGTCCTCGAGCAGTGCGGCGAGATCGGCGAGGAACTTCGAGCCCGCCTCGCCGTCGACCAGCCGGTGATCGAACGAGAGCGCCAGAGTGGTCACCCAGCGTGGCTTGACCTTGCCCTTGTGGACCCACGGCTGCTGTCGCACGGCACCGAAGGCCACGATGGCGGCCTCGCCCGGTGGCAGGATCGGCGTGCCGGTGTCGACGCCGAAGACGCCCACGTTGGTGATCGAGATCGTCCCGCCGACCATGTCCGACGGAGGCGTCTTGCCCTCCCGCGCGGTGGCCGCCAGCTGGTTGATCCCCACCGCGAGCTCGCGCAGCGACAGCTGATCGGCGTCCTTGACGTTGGGCACGACCAGCCCGCGCGGGGTGGCGGCCGCGATGCCGAGGTTGACGAAGCGCTGCACCACGATCTCGCCGGCGTCCTCGTCCCAGCGGGAGTTGACGTCCGGCGTGCGCGGGATCGCCAGGCACATCGCCCGCGCCAGCACCGCCAGGGGCGAGAGCTTCACGTCGCGGAACTCGCGCGACGCCCGCAACCGCTCGACCAGCTTCATCGTGCGGGTGACGTCGACCGTGACGAACTCGGTGACGTGCGGCGCGGTGAACGCCGAGCGCACCATCGCCTGGGCCGTGGCCTTGCGCACCGAGCGGATCGGCACCCGCTCCTCGCGCGGCTGGCCACGCCAGCCCGCGCCGGTCCGGCTGGTGCCAGTCGGCTCCGCCGTGGTCACCGGGGCAGCAGGAGCTGCGGCGGCGTGGACGTCGTCGCGGGTCACGGTGCCGTTCGGGCCCGATGGGACGACGGTCGTGATGTCGACGCCGAGGTCCTTGGCCAGCTTGCGCACCGGGGGCTTCGCGAGCGCGCGTGCCCGGTTCTCCGGCCCGGCTTCGCCACGATCGACGGGCGCGGGAGCAACGCGAGCGGGCACGACCGGAGCCGGAGCCGCTGGAGCGGACGCGACGGGCGCAGCGGAGGCCGCGGACACCGAGGCCTTTCGGGGACGACGGGACGTGGACGCCGTGCGTGGGCCGTATCCCACGAGCACCGGCTGGCGCTCCTCCTTGGGCTTCGGCGGCGTGGGGACGAGGTCCTCCGTGGGCCCACCCACCTCGCCGGCGCTGCCTGCGCCTGGGGCGGGCGACGCCGCTGCCTCACCCGTCCGGACAGCGATGATCGGCGTGCCGACCGGGACCGTCGTCGCCTCCTCGACGAGCAGGGCGTCGACCACCCCTGCGAACGGGCACGGCAACTCGACCAGCGACTTCGCGGTCTCGATCTCGACGATCACGTCGTTGACCTTCACCGTGTCGCCCGGCTTGACCTTCCAGGAGACGATCTCCGCCTCGGTCAGGCCCTCGCCGACGTCGGGCAGGTTGAACTGGGAAACGC
>DATCVR010000148.1:0-2078 GCA_036566745.1 Jiangellaceae bacterium
GCCCAGTGCGGTCCCGGATGCAGGCGAACCCGCCTGACACCGTTAAGGTTTCACCCTGTGTTGACGATGCAGGAAGCGCTGCTCGCGCTGACGAAGTACTGGACCGACCGAGGCTGCATGATCGTGCAGCCGTTCAACACCGAGGTCGGGGCCGGTACGGCCAACCCCGCCACCTTCCTGCGCGTCCTCGGTCCCGAGCCGTGGCACGTCGCCTACGTCGAGCCCAGTGTCCGGCCGGACGACGCCCGCTACGGCGAGAACCCCAACCGCCTGCAGATGCACACCCAGTTCCAGGTGATCCTCAAGCCGGAGCCGGGCGACCCGCAGGAGCTGTACCTCGGCAGCCTCCAGGCGCTGGGCATCGACACCTCCGCCCACGACATCCGCTTCGTCGAGGACAACTGGGCCCAGCCCACCATCGGCGCCTGGGGTCTGGGGTGGGAGGTCTGGCTCGACGGCCTCGAGATCACCCAGTTCACGTACTTCCAGCAGGTCGGCGGCCAGGTCCTCGACCCGGTCCCGGTCGAGCTCACGTACGGCATCGAGCGCATCCTGATGGCGCTGCAGGGCGTCAGCCACTTCAAGGACATCGCCTACGCGCCCGGCATCTCCTACGGTGAGGCGTTCGGGCAGTCCGAGTACGAGATGTCGAGGTACTACCTCGACGACGCCGACGTCGAGGCGAACCGCGCCCTCTACGACACCTACGCCGCCGAGGCGCAGCGCATGGTCGACCTCCGGCTGCCGGTTCCGGCGTACTCCTACGTGCTCAAGTGCTCCCACGCGTTCAACGTGCTCGACTCCCGGGGCGCCATCAGCACCACCGAGCGGGCCAAGGCGTTCGCCCGGATGCGCGGACTCGCCCGCGAGGTCGCGGCGCTGTGGATCGCGCGGCGCGAGGAGCTGGGCCATCCGCTCGGGACGGTCCGGTCCGAGGTCGAGGACGAGCCGCTGCTGGCGCCCTCCCTCGCCACGTCGCAGCTCGAGGGCGCGGCCGACGCCGAGGCCGAGAGCGCGCCGCTGCTGTTCGAGATCGGCGCCGAGGAGATGCCGCCCCACGAGGTCACCAACACGGTGGCCGCGGTGCGGGCGGCCGTCAGCGAGAAGCTGGCCGCCACCCGCTTGAGCCACGGCGCGATCGAGGTCTATGGCACCCCGCGCCGGGTGGTCGTCACGGTCGACGACGTCGCCGCCCGTGAGCCCGACGCCGAACGCTCGGTGCGCGGCCCGAAGGTCGCCGCTGCCTACGACGCCGAAGGATCGCCCGCCAAGGCCCTGCTCGGGTTCGCCCGCGGCCAGGGCGTCGAGGTCACCGACCTCACCACGGCCGACTTCGGCGGGACCGACCACGTCGTCCTCACGGTCACCGACACCGGCCGCACCGCGATCGAGGTGTTGTCCGAGCTGCTCGCCGAGGTCGTCGCCGGCCTGCGCTCGGAGAAGAACATGCGCTGGCGCGACGACGTCCTGTCGTTCACCCGCCCGATCCGCTGGCTCACCGCGCTGCTCGGCGAGGTGGTCGTCCCCGTGGCCGTGTCGTCGCTGGTCAGCGGCCGCACCACCCGCGTCCACCGCACCGCGGACGAGCCGGTCGTGACGGTCGCCACCGCCGCCGGCTACGTCGAGGTGCTGGCCCAGCACGACATCGTCGCCGACGCCGGGTTGCGTCGTTCCCAGATCGTGGCGGCCGCCGAGACGCTGGCCGCCGAAGTCGGAGGCGTGGTCGACATCGAGGGCGAGGCACGCCTGGTCGACGAGATCACCAACCTGGTCGAGCAGCCCAACGCCCTGCTCGGCAGCTTCGACACCCGCTACCTCGAACTGCCCGAGCAGATCCTCACCACGGTCATGCGCAAGCACCAGCGCTACCTCCCGGTGCGTGGCCAGGACGGCGCGTTGCTGCCGCACTTCGTCGCGGTGGCCAACGGCGCGTGCGACCACGACGTGGTCCGGGCCGGCAACGAGGCCGTGCTGCGGGCCCGCTACGAGGACGCCGCGTTCTTCTGGCGCGCCGACCTCACGGTGCCGCTCGAGGAGTTCGCCGCGGGCCTGGCGAAGCTCACCTTCGAGGAGCGGGT
>DATCVR010000149.1:0-3348 GCA_036566745.1 Jiangellaceae bacterium
AACCGAGGAGCAAGTGCGGCGCGTGGCCGCCTCGGCGAGGCCTGTGAGAGGAGCGTCTCCCGGCGCTGTCTCAGCGGGTTGAGGGACTTGTCTCTACCTACCCAATATTGGGGTGGACGGGACCTTCGACCCTTGCATTCCCGACCCGGATGGGGACCAGCGTCCTTCTTTTCGTACGTTCGGTCGCGCCTTCCGCCGCCAGCACAGCCAGACCCCGAGCTCCTCGGCGCGAGCCGCCGGGTGGCCACGGCATGGCAACACCCGGACCGGCCTCGAACCGGATTGGGGACGGAAACGGGCCGGCCGCCGGACGATCGAGATCATCCAGCGGCCGGCCCTCCTTGCTCCGGGGCCTACTCGAACGGGTCGAAGTAGGCGACCGTGGTCGCGTCGAGGTTGCTGTCGACGCCGGTGGGGTCGAACGAGGCGGTGCTCACCCCGGTGACGTACACGCGTCGCTTGCCGTCGGGCCCGCGGTCGATCGCCACGCCGTTCGCGCCGTCCGGTGCGGCGGTCGCGTCGTAGCTCGCCGACCACACCTTCTCGCCGTCGGTCATGTCATAGGCGATGGTGGTGTAGTCGTTCTTCGTCTCCGAGTCCGTCGTCTCGCCGGTGACGACCGCGTGGGTGCCGTCCTCGGAGATCGTCACGTCCCAGGGGACGTCGGTTCCGTGGGCAGTGCCGTCGTGGTGCGCCGCCCAGACCTCGTCGCCGGTCGTGACGTCGTACGCGACGGTGGCGTAGTCCATGTCGGTGTCGCCTTCCACGTTGCCGGTCACGAGGACGGTGCTCCCATCGGGGGAGACCACGCTGGCCTGGGGTGTGTCGGTGCCGGCCCCGCCGTTATCCGCCGACCATCGCTCCTCGCCGGTGGCGAGGTCGTAGGCAACCGTGCTCCAGTCACCCTGGCGGTCCGTGTTGCTGACCACGCCGGACACGATCACGGTGTCCCCGGCGATCTGGACCTGGCCGGAGATGTCGATCTGCCCCTCGGATCCGTTGCGTAGGACGTCCCACAGCTGGTCGCCGGTCGCCGCGTCGTAGGCCACGGTGCCCCAGTCGGTGAGACCGGTGCCCTCGCCCCGGCTCTGACCGGTGACGACGATCGTGCTCCCGTCCTCGCTGACCGCGATGGCGCGGGCGTCGTCGGTGCCCTGCACCGGGTCGTCGTACCGAGAGGTCCACAGCTGCTCGCCGGTGGCGGCGTCATAGGCGACCGTGGCGTAGTCCAGCTGTGCCTCGCTCACGGTCTGGTAACCGGTGACGTAGATCCGCTTGCCGTCGGGGCTGACCACCAGATCGTTGACCGTGTCCCCGGCCTGGCCGGGGCCGTCGAGCCGGGTGTTCCACTTCTCGGTGCCGGTGGCGCCGTCGTACGCGATGGTGACGAAGTCTCCGCCGCTCGTCCCTGCCACGTAGACCGTGTCGCCGTCAGGGCTCATCCCGAAGCCGCCCGGCTCGTCCGACCCACCGTTCGAGCCGTCCCACTGGACCTCCCAGAGCGGGTCACCGGACTCGGGGTCGTAGGCCGCGGTGAGGAAGTCGGTCACCAGGGTGCCCGGCACCGGCGGGGAGCTCAGGCCGCTCATGTAGAGCCGCGTCCCGTCGGGGTGCAGGAGCAGGTCGCTGCCGACGTCGGCGGAGGTGCCGAAAGCACCACGCGCACCGTCGTACCGAGTGGCCCAGTCCTCCTCGCCCGGGCGCTTGGCGCGCAGCACGATGGGGGAGCGGACCGTGTGTGACCCGTCGGTCCAGGACAGCTGGCCGCCGAGATAGCGGAACAGAGCGGCGTCCTCGAGGGTGAAGGTCGCGGTGAAGGTCGCGCTCTCGCCCGGTTCGATCGTGAGTGTGCTCGGCTCGATCGCGACATCGACGCCTTCGAGCCCGGTCACCGATGCCTTGTAGGTCGCCTTCTTGCGGCCCACGTTGGTCACCGTGCGGGTCACGGTCTCGGCCTCGTCGAGCAGCCCGATCCCGATGGACGGCGTGTTCAGGTCGCTCGGGTCGAGGGAGCGGCCGGAGGCCTCGAGGTCGTCACAGGTGCTGTCGAGTACGCCGCTGGTGGATCCGCAGAGGAAGGCCATCCAGTCGTTCGTGCCGCTGTCGTAGACGAGGCCGGGATCGGCGGCGGAGTTGGGCTGAACGTGCCCCGCGCCCTGCTTGAAGATCACCTTGGGATCCGTGGCCGCACCGTCGCGTACGTCGGATCCGGTGGTCATCAGCGCCGACTTGATCGCCATCGGCGACCAGGAGGGGTGCAGGTCCTGCAGCAGCGCCGCCAGGCCGGCGACGTGTGGTGCGGACATGGAGGTGCCGCTCATCAGATTGAAGTCCATGCCGGCCTGTCCCGGGGGAGCGACCGCGGCCAGGATGTCCTGACCGGGCGCGATCACGTCCGGCTTGAGGAGGTCGCCGTTGCCTGCCACGAGCGGGCCGCGGGAGGAGAACTCCGCGGTGTGGGGCGCCTCTCCACCACGTTGGATGGTGGCGGCCTCGATCGTCGCGGTGGCGCCCGATGTGGCGGCGTACGCGTTCACCGCACTCCACTCGGTGTCTGCCAGGTGCACGGTGGGGACCGAGTGGAAGTCGGAGTTGAGCGAGTTCTCGTAGGCGTTGACGAAGATCATTCCGACCCCGCCTGCTTCGGCGACCGCGCGGCTGGAGTTGACGCGCGCGATGTCACCGCCGCGCTGGCACAGGACGATCTTGCCGGCCACCTTGGCCGGGTCGAGCGCAGGCTTGCCGTTGTTGTCGCTGGCCGGATAGCAGCGCGAGCCCGCGCCGATCGACACTCCCGGCAGCCGGACCGCGGCGCCGGCGACGAGAGGGGCCGGACCGACACTCTTGGTGGCGACCGAGGCACCGGTGTGGCGGCTGCCGTCGCCCAGCGTGACCGCTCCGGTGGTGGTGCGGTCGTGGGTGCCCGCGGCGACGGTGGTCAGCCACGGTCCCGGGTGCGCGACGGTGGACTCCGTCGGACCGGAGTTGCCGGCCGAGGCCGACACGAAGATCCCGGCCGCGGCGGCGTTGAGGAACGCGACCTCGGTCGGCTCGAGGAAGTCGGTGCTGGAACCGGAGACCGAGTAGTTGATGACGTCTACGCCATCGGCCACGGCCTGGTCGATGGCGGCGACCATGTCGGAGGTGTAGCCGTTCGCGGTGCTGCCGTCCTCGGCGGACCACAGGGCCTTGTACGCCGCGATCCGTGCGCGGGGTGCGATGCCGGTGATCTCACCGAACGCTGCCGCGGGGCCGGTGACGTCGACACCGTGGTTGCCGCCGGAGGTCGAGGCGGTGTGGGTGCCGTGACCGTTGTAGTCGCGCGGCGAGCTGAACTCCCAGGGAAGC
>DATCVR010000150.1:0-6140 GCA_036566745.1 Jiangellaceae bacterium
CGGCCGGCTCGGCCGCGGTGCCGGCCGCGGGCGCGTCAGCCGTCAGACGACGACGCGGGGCGATCGAGGGCATGGACCACCACGTCGAGGCCCTCGTAGGTCGCCGCCTCCCGGTAGGTGAATCCCAGCCGGTGCATCACCGCGATCGAGGGGATGTTGGCCGGCACCGCCACCGAGATCAGCTGGGGGAGACCGAGCAGCCCGAAGGCTCGCCGCACCCACGCCGTGGCCGCCTCAGTGGCGTAGCCCTGGCCCCAGGCGTGCCGGGCCAGTCGCCAGCCGATCTCGACCTCGTCGGGGTACCACCGGTGGTGGTTGAGGCCGGTGAAGCCGAGCAGCGCCCCGTCGCTCAGCCGCTCGACTGCGCTCAGGCCGTAGCCGTGCTCGTGGAAGCGGTCGATGCAGCGGCGGAGCAGGCTGTCGGCCGCCTTCCGATCGAGCGGGCCGGTGGTGAAGTGCTTCATGACGGCGGGGTCGGCGTTGATGACGGCGAAGGCATCGGCGTCATCGTCGCGGAAGGGGCGCAGGAGCAGCCGGTCGGTGCCGAGGAGCTCCGGCCGCCAGCGATAGGTCTCGATCATCACGAGGGCGTCGTCGTCGAGCTCCCAGCCGACTCGGTGACGCTGGATGGCCGCGACCGCGCCGGAGTCGTGCCAGAAGGTCTCGTGTGCTCGCCGCCAGTCCGCGGCGTCGGTGTACCCCTCGCCCTCGGCCCGCGCGACGTCGTCGCCCACGTCACCGAGGCGCCGCACCTCGATCGACTCGACGTCGACCACGCCGATCGGTCGGTCATCGCGATCGAGCAGTGCGTGGAGGCCGGTGCCGGGAAGCGGCTCGTCCCTGATCTCGTAGGACGCGAGCAGACTGGACGTGGCGGTCTTGAGGCCGGCGACCGTGGCGGCGACGAGCTGGTCGCGCAGGTCACCGGAGGCGAGTTCGAAGGGGTCCACCGGGTGATGGTAGCCAGAGCTGTGGGTGCGGTTGCCGGAGCGTGCACCACGAGGGCTGCGCACGCATCACCAGGCCTGCAAGCCTGGTGGAGCAGGTGCTTCCCTGCTGAACGTGATCATTCCGGAGACGGCGCGTCGTCAGCGCAGGGCTCGTTCGGGCACGTGGGCGAGCACCGAGTCGGCGAGGTCGGCCAGGACCGTGGCCTCGGGCGCATAGTCGTCCGGGATGGCGACCTCGACGAGCACCTCACGGTCGACCGAGGTGAAGAACGTCCCGCCCTCGCCCTCGTCGGGCAGCCAGCCCACGCCGTCGACGTCGAGCAGCTGGGCGTCGGGTCGGTACGAGGACGGCATCGCGACCCCGCACCGCAGCACGATGGCGGGCTGTCCCCACGCGGCCGCGCCGGCATCGGAAGGTGAGACGTCGCGCCGGACGGCGTCGTCGACCACCTCGGGGAGATCCGCGAGCAGCGATTCGCACACGCTCGAGCTGCCCGGCTCGGGTTCGTACGGTTCGACCTCGACCGGGCCGAACCCGCAGCCGGCCAGCGCGAGTGCGCACACGAGCAGGGTCAGATGTGGACGACGGGACACGTGAGGGTGCGGGTGATGCCTTCGACGCCCTGCACGCGGGCGACCACGAGCTTTCCGAGTTCGTCGACGTTGCGGGCTTCGGCGCGGACGATGACGTCATAGGGTCCCGTGACGTCCTCGGCGAGCGTGACGCCCTGGATTTCGGCGATCTTGCGAGCGACCTCGGCCGCCTTCCCGACCTCCGTCTGGATCAGGATGTATGCCTGTACCACCACTGGGTGCCCTCCAGGTCCTGATGAACACTGCGAACGGCCAACGTACCGTCTGGGTAAACGAGACAGGGAGTGCCATATGCCAGACAGCGTCGCCGACCTCGGTGAGTTCGGCCTGATCGACGCCGTCACCGCACGATTGCCGCAGGGACCAGGCGTGTTGCTCGGTCCGGGCGACGACGCCGCGGTCGTCGCGGCACCCGACGGGCGGATGGTCGTGACCACCGACCTGCTCGTCGAGGGACGACACTTCCGGCGAGACTGGTCCAGCCCCCGCGACGTCGGTCGCAAGGCGGCAGCCCAGAACCTGGCCGACATCGCTGCCATGGGTGCCCGCCCCACCGCGATCACCGTCGGCCTCGGCGCGCCTGACGACCTTCCCGCCGCCTGGGCGCTCGAACTGGCCGACGGCCTGCGCGAGGAGTGCGAGCTGGTGGGCGCGTCCGTGGTGGGCGGCGACACGGTGCGCTCGGAGCTGGTCGTCGTCGCGGTGACGGCGCTGGGCGACCTCGAGGGACGCGCGCCGGTGACGCGCGGCGGAGCGATGGCCGGCGATGTCGTCGCGGTGTGCGGGCGCCTGGGGTGGGCCGAAGCGGGGCTGCGAGTGCTGAGCCGGGGATTCCGTTCGCCGCGGGCGCTGGTCGAGGCGCACCGCAGTCCGCAGGTGCCCTACGACGCCGGACCCGAGGCGGCCGATCTCGGCGCGACCGCGATGTGCGACGTCAGCGACGGGCTGCTGGCCGACCTCGGCCACGTGGCGGCGGCGAGCACGGTCCAGATCGACGTCGACCCGGACGCCGTCGAGGTCGCCGAGCCGATCCGCGAGATCGCCGCCGCTCTGGGTGCCGACCCGTTGCGATGGGTGCTGACCGGCGGCGACGACAACTCGCTGGTCGCGACGTTCCCGCCTGCGGTGAGCCTGCCGGAGCGGTGGCGGGTGATCGGAACCGTGCGCGACGGCTCCGGCGTGCTGGTGGCGGGGGAGCCGTACGACGGCGAGCCGGGCCACGCCCATTTCGCCTGACCCGGTCACGGCCGCCCCGACGCGGCGGCTGCCCGCTCGTTGATCTGGAGTTTCGCCGCGGAAAGCACCCTGAATGTCCGATGGATCCCGCCGAAACTCCAAGATCAACGGGACGGGTTGGGGCGGGTCGGGGGTTCCGGGCGGGCTAGGCGAGGCGGGGCGGGGCGGGTTGGGACGGGTCAGGGACGGACGGCGACCGCGTCGATCTCGACCCGGAACCCCGCGAGGGTCGAGCCCACGGTGGTGCGGGCCGGGAGGGGGTCGCTGAAGAACTCGGCGTAGGCGGCGTCGAACTCGGCCCAGTCGCCGAGGTCGGCCAGGTGGACGGTGGTCTTGACGACGTGGGCGAGCGTCAGGCCCTCGGCGGCGAGCACCGCGGTAAGGTTGCGCAGCACCTGCCGGGTCTGCTCGGCGGTGCCCTCGGGCATGGTGCCCGTGGCCGGGTCCTTGGGCGTGAAGCCGGCGGTGAAGACCAGGTTGCCCACCGCCACGGCCTGCGAGTACGCCCCCGCGGGCTGGGGCGCGGCGGCGGTGGTGACGGCGCGGGACTCGCTCATGTGTCTCCTCGGTCGGTGCGGTCGGTGCGGTCGGTGCGGTCGGTGCGGGGTGGGCCAGCGGGGTCGGTCGTTCGGGCCGGGTCGGCGGGGTCGTCGGTGCCCTCGCCGACGTCAGCGGAGGTCGAGTCGTCGTGCCAGCCGCCCACGCCGGCCCAGCCGCCACGTCGCCATTCGGCGTCGAAGTCGCGCGGCCACCCAGGCACCCCCGGCCGGGTCTGCCAGGGATGCGGTCCGGCCGGCGGCCGGTACTCGACGCCGAACGCGTCCAGGCGGCCCAGGTGCTCGCGAAGCCGGCGACGGAAGTCGGCCAGGTCACGACGTCCCGGGTCGCTCCACGCCACCTCGGCGAACGCCGCGAGGCGCGGGAAGGCGGCGTAGTCGACGCGGCGCGGGTCGTCGAGGTGTTCGGTCCACACCTGGGCCTGGGTACCCAGCACCTGGCCGCTGTTGTCGCCGAGCGCCTCGCGGACCACCGACGGCTCCGGGTCGAAGGAGTAGACGTCGTCGAGCGTGCGCAGGAATCCCACCGGCACCGGCTCGTCCGGGCCGTCGTCCTGCCGATGGTCGAGGTACACGAACTGCTCGGGACACATCACGACGTCGTGGCCGGAGCGCAGGGCGTCGGCCGCGCCGGTGAAGCCGCGCCACGAGCAGACCACCGCGTCCGCAGGCAGCTGGGGACCGGCGGCCTCGTCCCAGACGCTCGCCCGGCGGCCGAGCTTCGACACGTGCGCCGCCAGCTGCCCGACGAACCATCCGTGCAGGTCGGCGACGTCGGCCAGACCGAGCGCCGCGGCCCGCGCGGTGATCGCCGGCGATTCCCGCCAGCGCGTGGTGGGCACCTCGTCCCCACCGAGGCAGATCCAGGGCGCGTCGAACACCTCGGCGACCTCGTCGAGGACGTCGCGGAAGAACTGCAGGGTCGACTCCGACGGATCGAGGACGTTCGCGCTGATGCTCCAGGAGCTCCGCACCTCGGCGTCGCCCGGATCGACCCCGAGCTCGGGATAGGTGGCGATCGCGGCCTGGACGTGGCCGGGCACGTCGATCTCGGGGACGACTGTGACGCCGCGCGCCGCCGCGTACGACACGATCTCGTGGAGGTCGTCCTGGGTGTAGAAGCCGCCGTGAGGGCGACCGTCGTGCAGCCCTGCCCGCCAGGTGCCGACGCTCGACTCGCGCCGCCAGGAGCCCACCTCGGTGAGCCGCGGGTGGCGCCGGACCTGCATTCGCCAGCCCTGGTCGTCGGTCAGGTGCAGGTGGAGGACGTTGAGCTTGTGTGCGGCGAGCAGCTCCACGAAGCGCAGCACCGCGTCCTTGGGCATGAAGTGGCGCGCGACGTCGAGCAGCACACCGCGCCAGGCGTAGCGAGGGCGGTCCTCGATCCGGAGCCGGGGCAGGCGCAGCGCTCCGGCGTCGGGGAGGTGGCTGCGCCGGAAGGCGGCCGGCCCGATGACCTGACGCAGCGTCTGGAGGGCGTGGTGGGCGCCTCGCGGATCGGCCGCCCGGACGTCGACGCCGCCGGGTCCGATCTCGAGCGTGTACGCCTCGGGCGAGAGTTCGTCGGCGAGCTCGATCCGCATCCCCGCCGCGTCGGACCGCATCGGGCTCGGATCGATCGCGACCTGCCAGCTCAGCTCGGCTGTCGCCTCGGTGAGCTCACGCCACCACCGGCCGGCCGGCCACAACGCGGGATGGCACCGGAGCACGGGGTGCGGACCGAGAACGACCCACCCGGACCGCGGCTCGACCGCGGCCGGCACCGGCACGAGTCCGAGTGCGGGGTGCTCGCTCACGGGGACGATCGTGCCACGGAGCCGTCACGTCCAGGACCGCGGGCCGGACGCAGAACGGCCGGCCACCCGGAGATCGGGGGACCGGCCGCAAGCCGTCGGCGACGGCGAGGTGCGTGCGCTGAACTCAGCGCGTGACCTTGCCCGCCTTGAGGCAGGAGGTGCAGACGTTCAGCCGCTTCGGGGTGCCCCCGACGACGGTACGCACGGACTGGATGTTGGGATTCCAGCGGCGAGGGGTCCGGCGGTGCGAGTGCGAGATCGAGTTGCCGAAGCCCGGGCCCTTGCCGCAGACATCGCAGGTGGCAGCCACGGGAGACTCCTACTGAGGCGAGTTGGATGGGTACACGTACAGGCGTGCCCGTGCTTCTCGGCTCAGGCAACCGCATCAGAGTACCGGGTCCGGGCCCGGTACCCAAAACGGTACGGCGGGCCGCGACCGGATCCGAGCCGCGTGGGGTGTGTCCGCCCGACGAGATACGCTCCACGCGACAATCGCAGGCTCGTCGCCGCCGGGCCGCCCACCCGCCCGGATCGCTGCGAGAGGAGGGCGTCGGATGCAGCCGGTGCCGGACGCCCAGGTCGTCCTCAGCTGGTGCCTCGCCGGCCTCGACGGCCTCGCGGTCGCGCGCGAGGAGATCGACGCACTCAACGTCTTCCCGGTTCCCGACGGCGACACCGGCACCAACCTCTACCTCACGATGGAGGCAGCCGCGGCGGCCGCGCAGGCCGAGGCCGATGGCGACCTGGCCGCTGTCGTCCAGGCGATGGCCCGGGGCGCGCTCGTCGGCGCTCGTGGCAACTCCGGGAGCATCCTCGCCCAGATGCTGCGCGGAGTGGCCGAGGTCCTGGCCCGTCCCGGCGTCTCGCTCGCCGACGGCTCGGCGCTGGCCGAGGGCCTCGTGCGCGCGGCAGAGTCCGCCCACGATGCCGTGGCCGCGCCGGTCGAGGGCACCATCCTCAGTGTCGCCCGGTGCGCGGGCGCGGCCGCCGAGGCCCAGGCCCGCAAG
>DATCVR010000151.1:0-4689 GCA_036566745.1 Jiangellaceae bacterium
ACGCACTCGTCGCCGGCGCAGAACTCCATCGCGCCTTCGAGCTCGAGCTTGATGGGCTTGGCGAGGGTCTCCATCACGTCGGCGGAGGACTGACGCATGTTGGTCAGCTTCTTCTCGCGGGTGACGTTGATGTCGAGGTCCTCCTGGCGCGGGTTGATGCCCACGACCATGCCCTCGTAGGTGTCGGCGCCGGGCTCGACGAAGAACGTTCCGCGATCGGCGAGCTGGATCATCGCGAACGGGGTGACCGAACCGGTGCGGTCCGAGACGAGCGAGCCGGTGTGGCGGGCGCGGATCTCGCCGGCCCACGGCGCGTAGCCGTGGAACACGGCGTTCGCGATGCCGGTGCCGCGGGTCTCGGTGAGGAAGTCGGTGCGGAAACCGATCAGGCCGCGCGACGGGACGATGAACTCCATCCGGACCCAGCCCGCGCCGTGGTTGGCCATCTGCACCATCTTGCCCTTGCGGTTGGCGAGGAGCTGGGTGATGGCGCCGAGGTACTCCTCGGGACTGTCGATGGTGAGCTCTTCGAAGGGCTCGTGCACCTTGCCGTCGACCTGACGGGTGACCACCTGCGGCTTGCCGACGGTCAGCTCGAAGCCCTCGCGGCGCATCTGCTCGACCAGGATGGCGAGCGCGAGCTCACCACGGCCCTGGACCTCCCAGGCGTCGGGGCGACCGATGTCGAGGACCTTGAGCGAGACGTTGCCGACGAGTTCCTGGTCGAGGCGCGACTTCACCATGCGGGCGGTCAGCTTGTGTCCGCTGACCCGGCCGACGAGCGGCGAGGTGTTGGTGCCGATGGTCACCGAGATGGCGGGCTGGTCGACGGTGATCCGCGGCAGCGGGACCGGGTTCTCCAGGTCGGCGAGGGTGTCGCCGATCATGATGTCGGGGAAACCGGCGACGGCGACGATGTCACCGGCGACGGCCTTCTCGGCGGGCTGACGCTCGACACCCTTGGTGGCGAGCAGTTCGGTGATCTTGGCCTTGGTGACGACGGGCTCGCCGTCCACCTCGCGACACCAGGAGACGGTCTGGCCCTTGGTCAGCTCGCCGTTGTGGATACGGACCAGGGCGAGGCGGCCGAGGAACGCGGAGGCGTCGAGGTTGGTGACGTGGGCCTGCAGCGGCGCGTCGACGTTGCCCTTGGGTGCGGGCACGTAGTTGAGGAGCACCTCGAACAGGGCGTCGAGGTTCTCGGCGTCCGGTGCGTGACCGTTCTCGGGCTGAACCTTGGACGCCTTGCCCTCGCGGCCGGAGGCGTACAGAACGGGGAGGTCGAGGGCGAGCTCGGCGGCTTCGGCGGCCTCGTCGTCGAGGTCGGAGGCCAGGTCGAGCAGCAGGTCGTGGCTCTCGGAGACGACCTCTTCGATGCGGGCGTCGGGACGGTCGGTCTTGTTGACCACGAGGATGACGGGCAGCGACGCGGCGAGCGCCTTGCGCAGCACGAAGCGGGTCTGCGGCAGCGGGCCCTCGGACGCGTCGACGAGCAGGACGACACCGTCGACCATGGACAGGCCGCGCTCGACCTCGCCACCGAAGTCGGCGTGACCGGGGGTGTCGATGACGTTGATGACCGTGACACTGCCGTCGCCGTGATGCTTGTGGACGGCGGTGTTCTTCGCGAGGATGGTGATGCCCTTCTCGCGTTCGAGGTCGCCGGAGTCCATGACGCGATCGACCAGTTCGGCGCGCTCCTCGAATGCCCCCGACTGACGCAACATGGCGTCGACGAGAGTGGTCTTGCCGTGGTCGACGTGTGCGACGATGGCAACGTTACGGAAGCTGGTGATGGTCACGCGGTGGCTCTCCTGGCTGAGTTGATTCGGCCACGCGAAAGTTCCCTCGCACGGCTTTCTGGCGGCCGCCTTGTCATCTCGATTCAGAATCCTCGTCGAGGCGATGGTAAATCGCCCAGTGCAGGCATCGCGGCCACGTGAATACTACCCGCCCGAGCGGCTACTTCGCGCATCGCCGACTGCCCGGGGCCTGCCCGACCAGCGTAAAGTGATCTGCGCCACGTCGAATTCGGCCTGTCTCGGGTGTGGATCGGGGCCGAAAGCTGAGGGGACGCTAACCTGGGTGTAGCCGGCGGATGCCGGTGTTCACCGAAGTAGGAAGGCCGAGCCGAGTATGGGCAAGGTGAAGGCCAGCAAGGTCTCGGGTCTCAAACCGAAGAAGAAGTGCTGCCGCAGCAAGACGCGCTGCATCAAGTGCCCGGTGGTCATCATGCGCATGAAGAAGCTCGAGAACGAGGGCGCTTCCAAGAAGGAACTGAAGAAGGGGCTCAAGAAGGCCCGCGCGGCCTGAGGTCAGCCCCACCCGTTCAGGTGCAGCCGCAGGTCCGGCACCCACCCGCGGTCGTTGCCGACGAGGTCGATCTCCCCCAGTTCCCGTCCGTCCACCCACCGCAGGTCCGCGTGGTCGAGCGCGACGGGTGTTCCCGACACCAGTTCCACCCGGTACGCGCGGAGCACCCGGCCGTCGGGCAGCGGCACGTCGTCGCCGATCCGGTCGCCGCCCGACACCTCGATCCCGAGTTCTTCCCGCAGTTCGCGGCGCAGCGCGTCCTCGGCGGTCTCCCCCGCCTCCGCCTTGCCGCCGGGCAGCTCCCACAGTCCCGCGAGTTCCGGTGGCCGCGTCCGCTGCGCGAGCAACAGCCGGCCGTCGACGATGATCGCGGCCGCCACCACCTCTCCGGCGTGGTCGACAGGCCTTGCACGTTCCACTGGCACCGCACCATCATGGGGTATGGCCGAGTTGCTGTCAGACGGAGAGATCGACACCGCGCTCGCAGAACTGCCCGGGTGGCGGCGGGCGGGTGATTCCCTCGTCCGCACCGTCGAGTCGCCGAGTTTCCCCGAAGCCGTCGAGCTGGTCCGGAAGATCGCGGAGGCGGCGGAGGCCGCGAACCACCATCCGGACATCGACATCAGGTGGCGCAAGGTCACCTACACGCTGTCGACGCATTCCGCGGGCGGGCTCACGCAGCTGGATCTGGATCTTGCTGCGCAGATCGACTCACTGGCGGGCTGACCGGGGCGGCGGCCACGGCACGCTTCGGGCGGCGCCCGGCGTAGGCCACCCAGGCGTAGACACCGAACGCGCCGACCACGTCGACCGTGCCCAGCCACGCGAGTACCGCGGGCCGGGAGATCAGCCAGATCGAGTCCTGGAAGAAGCTGAGCACCCACGGCACGCCGATGAGGGTGGTGACGAGCCAGTATCCGGCGAGGATCCGGGTGCCCAGCATCGATCCGTAGGGGCCGTGCAGCAGCCAGATCAGCATCGGGATGACCCACACCCAGTGGTGTGACCACGAGATCGGTGAGACGAGCAGCCCCAGCAACTCGACGATGACGAGGGTGCCGAGCCGATCGTCCCGGGCGATCGCCCGCCAGGCCAGGACGGCGAGGACCGCCGTGACCGCCACGGCCAGCAACCAGAGGGCGCCCGTCTCGACGTCGTACCCGAGCAGCCGCGACAACGCGCCGCGCAGGGACTGATTCCACACCGAGCCGACCGGGCCGATGCGATCGGCGTCACCGAGCAGGTGGGTGAAGTACTCCCGAGCCTCCGAGCCGATCAGGAGATAGCTGACTCCGACGGTCGCGGCGAACGCGACGCCCGAGAAGACCGCGGCCTTCCACCGGCGCTGCATCAGGAAGTAGAGGCCGGTGATCGCCGGGGTCAGTTTGATTCCGGCGGCGAAACCGACGAGCGCGCCGGACAGCCACCACCGGGAGCTGCGGACCGCGGTCATCACGAGCAGCGCGAGGAAGACGTTGATCTGGCCGTAGTCCAGCGTGGTGCGCACCGGTTCCACCCACACCCCCACCGTGGTCCACAGCACCGCGACCGCCCGCCAGTGCGGGCTGCGCGCGGCGTCACCGAGCACGAGCCCGAGGCTCATGCGCGCCAGCGCGTACAGGGCGAGGATGGTGAGCAGTTGCCAGCCGACCCCGACCAGGGGGAACGGCAGGAAATGCAGGGGAAAGAAGACCAGCGCGGCGAACGGCGGGTAGGTGAACGGCAGCGGAAAGTCCGGTGTCACTTCCGAATAGGTGAAGTCGTAGAGACTGCCACCGCGGAGCGCCTCGGAACCGTCGACGTAGACGTGCAGGTCGACGAGGTTCATCCCGTTGGGACTCAACAGCGTCCACGCCAGGCGCCCGAGCACCGACAGCACGAGAAGCACGGGCGCGCACCGCAACAGGCCGTGCAGGGCGGACGCTCCCGGGGACGACGTGGGAGAACGCTCGGATGTCGGGTCGTCGGAGGCTGCTCCGTCGTCGGACGCTGCATGGTCGGACACAGTGTGGTGCTCTCCCCGTGAGGTGTGTAGATGTCTCAGCCGATCCCGAAACGGTCCCGCACAGCGTAGACGGCGCCCGCCGCGGACCCCGAGGTGTCCGTAGCCGCGCGTAACAGTTGCATCACCAATCACACGAACCACACGTGCCACAAGCTATGGTCACCGGAAGATCACCGTCGGGGTCTGTATGCCATACACTCCCACCGGGATGCCGCAGCTATCGGTGAACGAACTCGTGAGCTGTACAACCCGGGGGCGCTGTACATAGAGTGACCCCCCGAGCCGTCAGACGTGGATTGAGTTGTCGTCCACGCTGTTATGACTAAGGATGGGGAGACTGTGCTTCGAACCCGAGGTATGCGCAGAGCAGT
>DATCVR010000152.1:0-1943 GCA_036566745.1 Jiangellaceae bacterium
GTCTTCACCATGGCGGTGAG
This sequence comes from Jiangellaceae bacterium, assembly GCA_036566745.1. Lineage (GTDB taxonomy): Bacteria > Actinomycetota > Actinomycetes > Jiangellales > Jiangellaceae > DATCVR01. Next base: position 21 of record DATCVR010000152.1, read on the forward strand.
CCGGTGCCGGCCGACCTCGATCTGCCGTGCCTTGGGCAGCGACTGGTACCACGGGTGGGCGCCGAGCAGGTCGAGCGTGGGCAGGATCCAGCGCTCGTCGTCCTCGGGCAGGGCCATCTCGGGCGCGTCCCAGTCGACGTCCTTGAAGGCGTTGAAGTACATCTCGACCGACGCCTCGGACAGTGTCCGCAGCGTCTCGTCGTACTCCCGGCGCGGCAGGGGCCTGGTCGGCGTGATCATCCGGACCGGGGCGCCGGCGACGGCACCCACGTAGCCACCGATCGAGCGAAGTGTCTGCACAACCATCCGAGCCTCCTTGCACGACGTTGATACGTCATCAAGGTACATGGGATTTGTGTACCAGGAAACAGGTTCGGCCCGCGTGTTCCGCTCAGCAGATCTCGGCGGCGAGTGCCTTCCGGACGCCGGCGACGAGGTCCTCCGGGGTCCTGGCCGGGCGGTCGAACGTGGTGCGTGCACTGTGCGCCCCGCCCTCGTCGACCCACTGGAACTCGAAGCCGTCGGCGCAGAGTCCGGTGATCTGGGCGGCGAGGATGGTGTCGACCGGGATGTAGGAACGGGTCGCGACCGCCTCGCGGAGCTCGTTGCCGTGGTGGTTGTTGAGGTGGTCCTGGTTGCGGTGGAGCACGCCGTCGTTGAGGTCGAGATCGCGGTCGGTGAACGCGTCGAGAGGGATCGGCACCGCCTCGCCGGTCGGTCGGACCAGCATGACGTTGGAGACGTCCATGACGACCTCCTCCCACTCCGTCTCGCAGCAAGTGCAGGCGTCCGTACGCAGCCACCGCAGCGCCCCGGTCAGGCGGACCGCCTCACCGTTGCCGAGCATGCCCTGGAGGACCAGCACGACATGGCTGCCGCGACGCCCGGCGTACGCCATCCGCTGCTCGGGCGGGCACAGGAAGGTCGGGCGGCCGCCGTCGTCGGCGAAGCCCTGCATCTCCAGCTCCTCCATCGAGTAGGGGATGCCGTCGATCACCACGCTGCCGCCACGGGGGCATGACAGGATGCTGCGGGCAATGCTGGCGGTCGAATCCATGGCACCTCCTGATTAGGTAAGGCTTACCTAAACATGACTGCGGCTGATCGAGCAAGAGCCGCCGCTCACATCGTGAGGGTGATCCCTACCCAATCCCGGTGAGCGACCATCGCCGCCACCTGTCGCTGCCTGGTCGGCCCATAGCGTGGTCCTACTTCTCTGAAAGCAGTCGACCATGGTCACTGAGCACACCGCCGCGTCCATCAAGATGCGAGCGATCGTCCAGAGCAGGTACGGAGGTGCCGGTGATCTCCACCTCGACCACATCGACGTTCCCGAGGTAGCTGACAGTGAGGTTCTCGTACGCGTCCACGCCGCCGGGCTCGACCGCGGCACCTGGCACCTGATGACGGGCAAGCCGTACGTGATGCGGATCGCGGGGATGGGGTTCAAGGGACCCAAGGACCGGGTGCCGGGTCGCGATCTCGCGGGCGTCGTCGAGGCGGTCGGGTCCGCGGTCACGAAGTTCGCGATCGGCGACGAGGTCTACGGCATCGGCCGCGGCGCCTTCGCCGAGCACGCGGTGGCACCGGAGGACAAGCTCGCCCACAAGCCCACGCGGCTCTCCTTCGAGCAGGCCGCGGTGGTGCCGATCTCGGCCGGCACCGCGCTGCAGGCGCTGACCGACGAGGGCCACCTCGAGGCCGGCCAGTCGGTCCTGGTCATCGGCGCGTCCGGCGGCGTTGGCAGCTATGCCGTCCAGCTCGCGAAGGCGCTCGGCGCCGAGGTCACCGGCGTCGCCGGCACGGAGAAGCTGGACCTGGTCCGCTCGCTCGGCGCCGACCACGTCATCGACTACACCCATGCCGACTTCGCCGACGGCACCAGCCGCTACGACCTGATCCTCGACATCGCCGGAAACCCCG
>DATCVR010000153.1:0-3440 GCA_036566745.1 Jiangellaceae bacterium
CCGGCGAACTGGGCGATGCCACCGGCCTCCATGACCGCGGCCTTCAGCTGCCGCGGGAAGTGCTCGAACGGCTGGTGCGCCGACAGCATGTCGTTGTACGACGAGACGATCGCGATGTTGGGCTTGACGAAGCTGCGCAGCGCCTTCTTGTCGGCCGGGCCGGACGCGGCGAAGCCGTGCGCGAGGTTCGCGCAGGCCAGCTTGCCGCGCGCCGGGCCGCGGTCCCCCGCCGCCCGGATGCGGTCGAGGTAGATCGTGCGCTCGGGTTTGCTGCGCTCGATGATGCGTTCGGTGACGGCGGCGAGGACGGGGTGCACGTCGGCCGTCGGTGTGGGTGCGTCGGTCATGCGGTGACTCCTTCGTGCCAGGCGCGGCCGTCGCGCTCGATCAGGGTGGTCGCGTCGGTGGGTCCGTTGGTGCCGGCCGGGTAGCGGCGCGGGGCGCGGTCGGACTTCTTCCAGCCGACGAGGATCTGCTCGACCCACTCCCAGGCGGCCTCGACCTCGTCGCGGCGCATGAACAGGGTCGGGTTGCCCCGGACCACGTCCATCAGCAGCCGCTCGTAGGCGTCGGGCGACGGGCGCTTGAACGTTTCGATGTAGTTGAGGTCCAACGACACCGGCTTGAGCCGGATACCGCCGGGTCCGGGTTCCTTCGCCGTCATGTGCAGCCGCATGCCTTCGTGGGGCTGCAACTGGATGACTAGTCGGTTGGGTTCGCTGTGGCCCTCGCTGCCGGGGAACATGGGGTGCGGGACGGGCTTGAACTGCACCACGATCTCCGAGCAGCGTCGGTCCATGCGCTTGCCGGTGCGCAGGTAGAACGGCACGCCGGCCCAACGCCAGTTCTGGATCTCGGCCTTGACGGCGATGAACGTCTCGGTGGCGCTCTCCGGGTTCTCGACGTCCTCCTGGTAGCCGGGGACGGCGATCCCGTCGGCCAGTCCGGGGCCGTACTGGCCTGCGACCGTGCAGCGTTCGACGTCCTGTGGGCTCATCGGCTTGAGGGCCTGGAGGACCTTGAGCTTCTCGTCTCGCACGGTCTCGCGGTCGACGTAGGTGGGCGGTTCCATCGCGACGAGGCAGAGCATCTGCAGGAGGTGGTTCTGCAGCATGTCGCGCAGGGCACCCGCCGACTCGTAGTAGCCGCCGCGACTGCCGACTCCGAGCGACTCGGCGACGTTGATCTGCACGTGGTCGATGGACGAGGAGTTCCACAGCGGCTCGAGGAACGTGTTGGCGAATCGCGTGACCAGAAGGTTCTGGACGCTTTCCTTGCCGAGGTAGTGGTCGATGCGGAAGATCTGCGATTCCTCGAACACGGCGCCGACCGCGTCGTTGACGGCGCGGGCCGAGGCGAGGTCGTGTCCGATCGGCTTCTCCAGCACGACGCGGGACTGTGCGTCGGCGAGACCGTTCAGGGCGAGGTTGTCACAGATCGGCCCGAACAGACTGGGAGCGCAGGCCAGGTAGAAGACCCGGATCGAACCTTCCCGCGCGGCGAGGCACTCGCTGAGGCCCGCCCAGTTCGCGGGGTCCGCGGCGTCGACGGAGACGTATTCGAGGCGATTGAGAAATCGCTCACAGGTGTCCGAATCCAGCTGATCGCCGGAGACGAACCGCGCGAGTTCTCCTCGCACCTTGTCGCGGTAGCCGTCGGTGTCGAGACCGGCTCGCGAGGCACCGATCACGCGGGTTTCGGCGGGCAGCTGGCCGTCCCGATCGCGCAGGTAGAGCGCGGGAAGCAGCTTACGAACCGCCAGGTCGCCGGTTCCGCCGAACACGACGAAATCGCACGGTTCCACGGTGGTCGCTGGTGACATGTCATCTCCCTCTGAAAGCCGGATGTGTGGGCCGTCACAGACGACAGTAGGCGACCTTTGGCTTTCGATCAATACAGACTTAAGTATTTCTGCGAACAAAGATCACGGCCTTACGTTGTCAGACGCGTGTCCGGTTGGTTGAATGGCCTGCATGCGGACGCCTCGCTCGACGACCTCCCCGGCGACGGGTGGCGACGTCTTCGCCCTCATTCGCGCAGGGCAAGCAACGACGCGCACCGAGATCGGCACCCTCACCGGCCTCTCCCGCACCGCTGTCGCGGCCCGGGTGTCTTCGCTGCAGGCGTCGGGGCTCGTCGTCGAACGCGAGGAGGGCGTCTCGACCGGTGGTCGGCCGCCGGTGAAGCTCTCGTTTCACGTTCAGGCCGGTGTCGTGCTGTCGGCGGCCATCGGCCGGAGCCGCACCCAGCTGGCCATCTGCGACCTCGCCGGCGACGTCATCGTCGCCGAGGACGTGGAGCAGGAGATCGGCACCAGCCCGGCCGAGCTGATGCCCGTCATCGCGCAACGCCTCATCGCGCTGCGCGAGAGTCTGGGCGAGACCGCGGGACGGACGGTCGGGATCGGGATCAGCCTCCCCGGGACCGTCGACACCGAACGCGGGTGCAGCCTGAACTCCCCCATGATGTCGGGCTGGGACGGCGTCCCTCTCCAGCCGTTCCTCGCCGACGTCACCGACGCGCCCGTCTTCGTCGACAACGACGCCAACGTCATGGTGCTGGCGGAGCGGCGCGGAGAACGCCGCGACTTCGCCGACATGCTGCTCATCAAGGCGTCGACCGGGCTGGGCGCCGGACTCGTGTCCGGTGGTGTGCTCCAGCGGGGCGCCCTCGGCGCGGCGGGCGAAATCGGGCACACGAAAACCGCAGCGGCACAAGGTGTGGTGTGCCGCTGCGGTGATGTGGGTTGTATCGAGGCCGTGGCCGGCGGGTGGGCGCTGGTCCGCAATCTGCAGGAGCAGGGACGCGAAGTCACCCACATCCGCGACGTGATCACGCTCGCCCTCGCCGGGGACGCCGAGGCGCGGCGGATGATCCGTGAGAGCGGGCGGCAGATCGGCGAGGTCCTGTCGGGCGCGATCAACCTCCTCAACCCGGAGGTCGTGATCGTCGGTGGCGACATGGCGCAGGCCTACGACACGTTCGTCGCGGGGCTACGCGAAACCCTCTACGGCAACGCCATCGCCGTTGCCACCCAACAGCTTCAGATTCTCCCCTGGACGCACGGGGAACTGTCGGGCGTCGTCGGCAGCGCCACCATGGCACTCGACCACGTCCTCAGCGTGCGCGCGGTGGACCAGCTGCTCGCAGGCGCTCCGCGCCCGTGAGCGGTTGACGAGTCCAGAGACTCGCTGACCGCGCACGGGCCCGGAGGGCCTATTTGACGTCGGAACCGTGCTTGGTGAGCGGCATGATCTCGATGTTCATGTACGGGAACTGTGGAAGGTTCCACAGGATCTCGTGCAGTTCGTCGGCCGACTCGACGTCGAAGATGCTGATGTTGCTGTACTGGCCGACGATCCGCCAGATCTCGGGCCACTTGCCGGAGCGTTGGAGCTCCTGCGAATACGCCTTCTCCTTGGCGATGGTCTCGTCCCGGA
>DATCVR010000154.1:0-10856 GCA_036566745.1 Jiangellaceae bacterium
CGCGCCCCGGGCCAGCGCCGCCGCGATCGAGGCGCCCAGCGTGTCACCGCCGCCGTGGGTGTGCGCGGTCCGGTGCCGCCGGGCGCTGAGCTCGACGAAGTCGTCGCCGTCGAACAGCAGGTCGGCGGAGTCCGGCACGCCGACCTGGTGCCCGCCCTTCACCACGACCCACTGCGGGCCGAGCGCGTGGACGGCCCGAGCGGCCTCCTCTGCACTGTGCCGATCGACGACGTCGGCGCCGACGAGGAGGCGGACCTCGTCGAGGTTCGGCGTCGCGACGGTGGCCAGTGGCAGCAGGGTCGTCCGCAGCGCCTCCAGGGCGTCGCCGCGGAGCAGCGGATCACCGTGCATCGACGCCGCCACCGGATCGACTACCAGCGGCGACGCCTGCCCGCGACCGATGCCGTTGCGACGGAACGCCGCGGCTACCGCCACGACGATCTCCGCCGAGGCGAGCATGCCGGTCTTGGCTGCGCCGACGCCGATGTCCGTGGCCACCGCGTCGATCTGCGCCGCGACCGTCTCGGCCGGAATCGCGTGGAATCCGGACACGCCGCGGGTGTCCTGGACCGTCACCGCCGTGACCGCCAGGAGCCCGTGGACGCCGTGACCGTGGAACGTCTTCAGGTCCGCCGCCACGCCCGCCCCACCCCCCGAGTCCGTGCCCGCGACCGCCAGCGCCGTGGACCGCCGAGCCGCCGTGGGCCGCGCCACCGCCCGACGGCTCACGGTTCGACGACCGGCAGGTAGACCTGGCCGCCGCGGTCGGCGAACTCCGCAGCCTTGGCCCGCAGCCCGGCCTCGACCACGTCGGCGTCGAGCCCATCGCCCTTGACCGCGTTCGCATCGACGGCGTTCGCCTGTTCGCCGGCGGTCCTGCGGAGGTCGTGGCTGATCTTCATCGAGCAGAACTTCGGGCCGCACATGGAGCAGAAGTGGGCCGTCTTCGCGGGCTCCGCCGGGAGGGTGGCGTCGTGGTAGTCGCGCGCCGTCTCCGGGTCGAGCGCCAGGTGGAACTGGTCGTTCCACCGGAATTCGAAGCGGGCGTCGGACAGCGCGTCGTCCCAGGCCTGCGCGCCCGGGTGGCCCTTCGCGACGTCGGCGGCGTGGGCGGCGATCTTGTAGGCGATGACGCCGGCCTTCACGTCGTCGCGATCGGGCAGCCCGAGGTGTTCCTTGGGGGTGACGTAGCAGAGCATCGCGGTGCCGTGCCAGGCGATCATCGCCGCCCCGATCGCCGAGGTGATGTGGTCGTAGGCCGGCGCGATGTCGGTGGTCAGCGGGCCGAGGGTGTAGAACGGCGCGCCGTCGCAGACTTCCTGTTGGCGGGTCACGTTCTCGGCGATCTTGTGCATCGGGACGTGGCCCGGGCCCTCGATCATCACCTGGACGTCGCGGTCGCGGGCGATCGCGGTGAGCTCGCCGAGGGTCTGAAGCTCGGCGAACTGCGCGTCGTCGTTGGCGTCGTGGATCGACCCCGGGCGCAATCCGTCTCCGAGGGAGAACGTGACGTCGTAGGCACGCAGGATCTCGCACAGCTCGGCGAAGTTCTCGTAGAGGAAGTTCTCCCGGTGGTGGGCGAGACACCAGGCGGCGAGGATCGAACCGCCCCGGCTGACGATGCCGGTCTTGCGGCGGGCGGTCAGCGGGACGTAGCGCAGGAGTACCCCGGCATGGACGGTCATGTAGTCCACGCCCTGCTCGCACTGCTCGATCACAGTGTCGCGGTAGACCTCCCACGACAGCTCCTCCGCCCTGCCGTCGACCTTCTCCAGCGCCTGGTAGATCGGGACGGTGCCGACCGGGACCGGGCAGTTGCGCAGGATCCACTCGCGGGTCTCGTGGATCCGCTTGCCCGTGGAGAGGTCCATCAGGGTGTCGGCGCCCCACCGGGTGGCCCACACCATCTTGTCGACCTCCTCCTCGATGGAGGAGGTGACCGCGGAGTTGCCGATGTTGGCATTGACCTTCACCAGGAACCTGGAGCCGATGATCATCGGCTCCAGCTCGGGGTGGTTGACGTTGGCGGGCAGCACCGCCCGGCCCGCGGCGAGCTCCTCCCGCACGACCTCGGCGCTCACCTGCTCGCGCTCGGCGACGAAGCGCATCTCCGGGGTGATCTCGCCGGCCCGCGCGTACGCGACCTGCGACACCGCGCCGTCGCGGAGACGCCGGCGCTCGGCGATCCAGGGCGTCCGCAGGGGCGGCAGGCCTCGACGCAGGTCGACCCGGTGGTCGGGGTCGGTGTACGGCCCGGACGTGTCGTAGAGGGTGACCACGTCGTCGTTGCTCAGCGGTACCTCGCGGACCGGAACCCGCAGCGGGCCACGGTGTGCCTTGCGGCTACCGGGGATCGCCCCGGTGGTGACGGACGGGGACAGAGTGGCGTCGTCGATCGACATGGAACGGCTCGCTTCCTACGCCGGCATTACCCGGTCAGGTTCAGCGGTCGGCGGCGCGGCCCAGTCGACTGGACAGCCACCCTCTCAGCCCGCTTGCGCGCGAGCTCCCGCGGTGGACGCCGCCCACCGTATCGTCCGTCCTGACACACTGGCGCGCGGACACCCGCTCGCCGGCCCGGAAGGACGAACTGCCCGATGGACCTGCTACAACTCCCCTTCCTGATGGTGTTCGGCCTGATCATCGCCGTTCTCCTGGGCCTGGCCGCCCAGCGTCTGCTCGGCCTGCGGCTCGGCGTCGTCCGGCTGGTCGCCACCGGCATCTTCGCCATGTCGGTCTTCCCGGTGATCATGTTGTCGATGATGGACGGCCTGGTCGGGGCCGACGGCCACATCTCCGAGGACCAGGCCGGCGCCGCCTTCTGGTTCGCCCTCCTGGCCATCACCTGCACGGTGCTGGCGTCCATGGCGTTCATCGTCATCGTCGAGGCGTTCGTCCCGCTGGGCTCCATCCCGCCCGCGCTGGTGTGGGGGCGCGGGATCAAGGGACGGTTCAAACGCGCCCGGCGGTACTGGCAGATCGTCGGCATCGCGATACGCCACGGACTCGGACCGTATGTCCGCGGCAGCCGCGAGCGCGCCCTCGACGTCCCCAGCGGCCGGGCCCAGCTGGGACGATCGCTCACCGACACGCTCAACGCCGGCGGGGTGACGTTCGTCAAGATCGGCCAGATCCTCGCCACCCGCCGCGACCTCCTGCCGGCCGAGGTCACCGCCGAGCTGTCCCGGCTCCAGGACCAGGCGGAGCCGGTGGCCTGGCCGGACGTCGAAGCCGTGCTGGTCAGCGAGTTGCACGCGCCGATCGACGAGCTCTTCGCCGAGTTCGACCGCACCCCTCTGGCCGCGGCGTCGGTCGGACAGGTCCACCTCGCCCGGCTGCACGACGGCTCCGAGGTGGTGGTCAAGGTGCAGCGTCCCGGGATCCGGCCCGTCGTCGAGCGCGACCTCGACATCGCCGCCCGGCTCGCGTCGCGGCTCGAGGCCGGCACCCGATGGGGCAGCGGGATGGGGGTCAAGACGCTCGCGGCCGGGCTGAGCACGGCGATCCGCGAGGAGCTCGACTACCGCATCGAGGCGGACAACATCGCGGCGGTGTCGCGCTCGGAGTGGCACCATCCCGAGGTCGAGATTCCCGAGCCGTACCTCGCGCTGTGCACCGAGCGGGTGCTCGTCATGGCCCGGCTGCGGGGAACGCCGGTCAACAAGATCGCCGCCGACGTCCACACCGCCGACCGCTCGCGGCTCGCCTCGACCTTGCTCGACTGCCTGATGCGGCAGATCGTGCTCGACGGCGTCTTCCACGCCGACCCGCACGGCGGCAACATCATGGTGCTCGACGACGGCCGGCTCGGCCTGCTCGACTTCGGCTCGGTCGGACGCCTCGACGGAGCGCTGCGCGAGGCGCTGCAACGGCTCTTCCTCGGCGTCGACCGCAGCGACCCGATGGCCGTCAGTGACGCACTGCTCGAATTGGTGCCGCGGCCCGACGAGATCGACCAGCAGCAGCTCGAACGCGACCTCGGCCGGTTCATGGCCCGCTACGGGTCCGGAGGCGGAGCCACCGCCGGGGTGCGGATGTTCGGCGACCTCTTCCGGGTCGTCGCCGACCACGGCCTGGCGATCCCACCCGAGATCGCCGCAGTGTTCCGGGCATTGGCCACCGTCGAGGGCACACTCACGAGGCTGGCTCCGGGGTTCGACCTCATCGTGGAGACCCGCTCGCTGGCCTCGCAGTACGTCGGCGCCAAGCTCGGACCGGATCAGCTGCGCGAGTCGGCGGCCGAGGAGCTGACCGCGCTGCTACCGATCCTGCGCCGGCTGCCGCGCCGGATCGAGCGGATCGCCAGCGCCACCGAGCACGGCCGCCTCGGGCTGAACGTCCGGCTGCTCGCCGACGAGCGCGACCGCGCGGTCATCACCCGGATGCTGCACGAGGTCCTGCTCACGTTCCTGTCGGCGACGGCCGGGCTGATGGCGGTGCTGCTCATCGGGACCGAGGGTGGGCCGGAGGTCACCGACACGGTCAGCCTGTACGCGCTCATCGGCTACAACCTGCTGGTGGTCAGCGCGATCCTCGGCCTGCGGGTGCTGGCGCAGATCTTCCGCCGCGGTTCGTAGCGACCGGGTCAGCCCGCGGCCCGGCTGTCACCGCGGCCGGCGTCGCCGGTGTTGTCGTCGCCGGCGTCGTCCTTGCGTGCCAGCGCGGCCTCGAGGCGGTCCACCTTGGCGGTCAGCTCGCCGGTGCGGCCGGGCCGGATGTCAGCCTTGAGTACCAGGCTGACCCGATGACCGTGGCGACCCACGGCCTCGGTGGCGCGGCGAACGACGTCGAAACACTCGTCCCACTCGCCCTCGATGGTGGTGAACATCGAGTCGGTGCGGTTCGGCAGGCCGGAGTCACGGACCACGGCGACGGCGTCGGCCACGGCCTCGGCGACCGACTCACCGGTTCCGGACGGGGCGACGGAGAAGGCAACCAGCATGCGGCCATGCTCGCACGAGCGGCGGCGGCGGCCGGCACGGTGGGCGGTCGTCGCACGTCCCGAGTCGTCCCGGTTCGTGGAGCCGCCCACCGTGCCGAGTGCGTCGTGCTACACCGTCAGGCGAGCGCCGCCCAGCCCGCACACGACGCAGGCCCCGCGACGCCGCAGGTAGTACGCCAGCGTCGCCGCGGCGAGCGCGACCCCCCACAGCGGCCAGAGCAGGGTCGGCCCGATCGCGCCCCATGAGTCGGCCGTGAGCTCGAGCGCGCCGTCCGCCATGGCCTGCGAGTACATCCCGATGCCGCCCGAGGTGGCGAGCGCGGCCACGATCGACGCGGGCACCGTCGCGAGTCCGATCGGCACCGCCCGGCCGCCGATCACCGGGAACCACGGCGGGAACACCTCGCCCCAGCGCTGGACCAGCCCGATCGTCAGCACGGCTCCGACCAGCGCGAACGACCCTAGCCACGCGCCCGCGAACCACGCGCCCTCGGCCTCGCCCTGGGCGTGGAACTCCTCGGTGATCCCGAACGGCACGCCGAAGGCCCAGAGCCAGCGGGTCAGCGAGTAGAAGGCCGGGATCGCGGCCGCCACGTACGTGACCGGCCGGCCCCACCTGGCCACCGCGGCGGGCGTCGTCCACGTTCCCGCCGTCCGCGCCACGGCCGTCCCGCCAGCCACCGCCCTCCCGCCCCGCCCGCACCACTCGCACGCACCAGCGGTGCGCCGGGCGAACACCAGGGTCGCGAGGGCCCAGAGGAAGCCGCCCACGATCATCACCACGTGGTTGACGTGCGCGGCGGTGATCACGCCGTCCAGCTTGTCCCTGATGTCCGCGTCGAACGGCGCTACGAAGACGATCATCGGCAGGTAGCCGGCGATCGCCAGGATCCGAGTGTCCGGCACGACCGCGAGCAGCACGACGGCCAGCGTCGACCCGGCCCACAACGCCGACCGGCGCCACCACGGCGGCACGGCGACGGCCGGCGTCCGGACCCGCGCCATGCCGGCGGCGATCGCGGTCGCGGCCAGGGCGACCGCCGCGAAGATCGGCGCGCCGACATCGGCCGGGATCCGTCCCACCAGGCCCATCGGATGCGGATCGTTCTCGCCGAGGGGATAGCCCGCCCCGGTCAGCGTCCACACCAGGGCGACGACGCCGTAGCCGAGTGACCAGACGGCCGCGGCGTAGGGGATCCACCGTGGCCAGCTCCGGCGGATCGCGCCGCGCTTCCGGGGCGTGTGTGCGTGGGTGATCGTCGAGGTCTCGTTCATGACATTCAGCCTGGTCGGCGGGCCGTCCGGGCGGATCCCGCCCGGCGGTGACCGCGCTCCCGCGGCGTGGTGACCCGCGCTCCCGCGGTGTGGTGACCGCGATCCCTCGCGCGGGTGACGGACCCGCCCTGCGGCACCCGCCGCGGGCTCAGCGCGGGCTGATGAAGCCGGACTCGTAGGCGGTGATGACAGCCTGGGTGCGGTCGCGGACGTTCAGCTTCGCCAGGATGTTGCCGACGTGGGTCTTCACCGTCTCGGTCCCGAGGTAGAGCTCGGCCGCGATCTCGGCGTTGGAGAGGCCGGTGGCCATCAGCCGGAGCACGTCGGCCTCGCGGTCGGTCAGGCCGGCCGCGGCAAGCCCGTCGCCGCTGCCGTCGCCGCGAGTGGCGGCCAGCCGGCGGATCGCGGCCGGGAACAGCAGCGAGTCGCCCTGGACGACGGTCCGCACGGCCTGCACGATCTCGGCCGGGCGGGCTCGCTTGAGCAGGAAGCCGTGTGCGCCGGCGCGCAGCGCGTCGTAGACGTAGTCGTCGTTCTCGAAGGTGGTGACGACCAGGATGCGGGGCGGGTGGGCGGACGTGGCCATGAGGTTGCGGGTGGCCTGGATGCCGTCGACGTCGGGCATCCGGACGTCCATCATCACGACGTCGGGCCGCAGCTTCGCCACGAGCGGCCCCACCTCGGCACCGTCGGAGGCCTCGCCCACCACCGCGAGGTCGGGCTCGGTGGAGATGATCGCCCGCAGGCCGGCTCGGACGAGCGCCTCGTCATCGACGATCAGGACGGTGATCGGGTCGGACGTCATCGATCCCTCTCTCATGTGGACCTGCCTCGCGCGGACACGTCCGCGTCGGGGATGCGGGCCCGGACCCGCCAGCGATCCTGATCGGAGCCGGCCACCAGCTCGCCGCGCAACAGCTCGACGCGTTCGCGCATGCCGCGCAGCCCGCGTCCTCCGCCCGGTGTGGCCGCACGGCTCTCGACCAGCGGATTCGTCACCTCGACGTCGACGTCGTCCGGGCCGACGACGACGGACACCGTGACCGGGACGCCGCGCGCATGGCGGACGGCGTTGGTGAGACTCTCCTGGACGATCCGGTAGGCCTCGCGCGATGCCGCGGGCGAGACCGCCGCGAGGTCGCCGGTCACGCTCGCCCGGACCACCACGCCGGCCGCCCGCATGTCCCCGAGCAGCTCGGGAAGCGCGGCGAGGGTGCGCTGCGGCGCAGGCGGGGCCGGGGGGCGACGACCCTCGGCGTCGGCCCGCAGTACGCCGAGCACGTGGTCAAGATCCTCCATCGCGGCACGTCCGGTCTCCTCGACGGCCAACAGCGCTCGCCGGACGAACTCCGGATCGGTGTCGAGCATCCGCCGCGCCGCAGCCGCCTGCACGGTGGTGACGGTCAGCGCGTGACCGACGGAGTCGTGCAGCTCGCGGGCCAACCGGTTGCGTTCGGCCAGCCGCTCGGCCTGGGCCTCGAGCGCGGCGATCCGTTCCTCCTGCGACGGGCCCAGCAGGGCCGGTGCGATCGCGGCCATGATGGACCCCAGGCCGGCGATGACGTACACGGTCCCCACCATCATCGCCACGGCCAGCGGCACCACGAAGGCCGTGGGCAGATCACGCAGCGGCAGCGGTTCGACGTAGACCGACAGGTTGACGTCGCCCCCGAGCCGGTCGGTGACCATCAGGACGCCCACGGGCACGCCGTACGTCAGGGCGAACCCCACCACACCGCCGCTGACCAGGTGTAGGACGTACCACGACGCGGCCCGGGCGCGGGTCGGCCAGGACGGCGTGGCCTCCGGGTCGGGAAGCGGGACGTCGAGCAGCGACCGCGCCGCCACGATCTCGAGACTGCGCAGGGCAGGCAGGAACGGCGGCAGCGTGGCGATGACCAGGGTGACTGCGGCCAGCACCGTGATCGGCACGACCGGCACGTTCGGATCGAGGTAGAGCTGCCAGAACCCGACCGCCAGCACCAGGTACGGGATCAGGATCACGCCGCCGAGCAGCAGGTGGACGCCGCGTCGGTAGGTGACGCCACTGACCAGCGGCGCCAGCACTCGACCGATCCTCACCGGGCCGATTCTTGCAGCGACACGGGCCGGAACGCCTCCCCCGCGCGGGCGACCCGAGCACTGGCGACCCCCGCGCAGACCTGGCAGGTCAATATCCGGTCATCGTCCGTCAGCGGGCAGCATGGACAGGGCGGCCTCGAGCGCGGCGTCGTGGAGCTCGTCGTTGGAGAGGTCCGGAGCGTCGCGCATGGCCATCCGGGCGGCGTGCAGCGTGAACAGCGCCATGCGGGACCGGATCTGCACCGGCAGCGGGTCGGCCGGGTCGGAGATGAACGTGGCCAGCACCGACATCCGGCGCTTCATCTCCTCGCCACCCTTGTGCTCACGCATCGCCGGCTGGTTCTCGGCCATGAATCGCATGAAGCGGGCGCCCTGTTCGCGCATGACCTCGCTGTAGCGCCGGATCAGCTCGCGACGCGTCTCAGGGGTAGGGGTCTCGCCGTCGGCCCAGGCCACGACCGCGTCAATGCCCGAGACGAAGTCGTCGAGGAGGCTCGTGACGATGTCGTCCTTGCTCTTGAAGTGGTAGTAGAGCGCGGCTTTGGTGACTCCGAGGCGGTCGGCGATCTCGCGCAGCGAGGTCTTGTCGTAGCCGTACTCAGTGAACAGCTCGAGGGCGACGTCCTGGATGCGCGCTCTCGTCCCACCGCCACGCTCACCCATCGATGCGCACCTTCTCCTCCGCGGTACCTACTTGACGACCGGTCAGCTCCAGCTTACCGTACGGCTAGTAAGTTGCTAGCCGGTCGGCTAGTAAGTCGGTCTCCTGGAAGGCAGCGTACCCGTGTCCGAAACCACCGCGCCACGATCGCGCCGCGAGATCTACCTTGCGATGAGCGGTCTGATGATCGCGATGCTGCTGGCCATGCTCGACAACATGATCATCGGTACCGCGATGCCCACGATCGTGGGCGAGCTCGGCGGCCTGGCCCACCTGTCCTGGGTCGTCACGGCCTACGCGCTCGCGGCCACGGCCTCCACCCCGCTGTGGGGCAAGTTCGGCGACCTGTACGGCCGCAAGGGCATCTTCATGTCGTCGATCGTGATCTTCCTGCTCGGCTCGGCGCTGTCCGGCGCGGCCCAGGACATGGGGCAGCTGATCGGCTTCCGGGCGGTGCAGGGGCTGGGTGCCGGCGGGCTCATGGTGGGAGCCATGGCGATCATCGCCGACCTCGTACCGCCTCGCGAGCGCGCGCGCTACCAGGGCATGATGGCGGCCGTCATGCCGCTGGCGTTCATCGGCGGTCCGCTGCTGGGCGGGTTCTTCACCGACAACCTGTCGTGGCGCTGGTCGTTCTACATCAACATCCCGCTGGGGATCATCGCCCTGGCCGTGTGCGCCGTGACCCTCCACCTGCCCCGGCATCGCGTCAAGCACACGATCGACTACGCCGGCGCCGCGCTGCTCACCCTCGCCAGCGTCAGCCTCGTCCTCGTGACGGCGTGGGGCGGCTCGGAGTACGAGTGGGCGTCGCCGCAGGTCATCGGCCTGATCGCGGCGAGCGTCGTGTCGATCGTCGGGTTCGTCCTGGTCGAACGCCGGGCCGTCGAGCCGATCCTGCCGCTGTCGTTGTTCGCCAACCGCAACTTCACGCTGGCGGCCGTCCTGGGCTTCGTCGCCGGGTTCGCGATGTTCGCCGCGGTGAGCTACCTCCCTCTGTACCAGCAGAGCGTGCAAGGCGCCTCGGCCACGAACAGCGGGCTGCTTCTCATGCCGATGATGCTGGCGGCGATGGTCGTGTCGATGGTCACCGGCAACCTCATCACCCGCACCGGGCGCTACCGGATCTTCCCGATCCTCGGAGGCATCGGGCTGAGCGCCGGGATGTTCCTGTTCACCCAGCTCGACGTCGACACGAGCCGGTTCACCTCCAGCCTGTTCATGGTGGTGCTGGGACTCGGCCTCGGATTCCTCATGCAGACGACGATGGTCATCGCGCAGAACAGCGTGGAGGCGAAGAACAACGGCGTCGCCAGCAGTACCGCCACCTATTTCCGGTCGATCGGCGGCTCGATGGGCGTCTCGCTGCTCGGTGCGCTGTTCATCGCGGTGTTGAGCAGCTCGCTGACCTCGAGCCTCGGCGCCGCCGGAGCCGAGCTGACCTCCGGCAGCGGCACCCTCACGCCCGCGGCGCTGGACCAGCTGCCCGCGCCGGTGCATGCGGCGTACCTACAGGCCGTCGTCGACGCGATGCAGAGCATGTTCCTGGCGGGCGCGGTCGTGGCGGTGGTGGCGGTCGTGGCCGCGTGGTTCATCCGCGAGGTTCCGCTGCGGTCGGCGCCGGTCACGGAGGAGGAGAACGCTGCTTCCCCCGCACCGGCCGTGAGCGCGGTCGGCGCGGAGTCCTGACCCGCTGTCCGGCGGTCCGGCCAGGGGATTCGCCGCCGTCCGGACTCGGTCAGCTCACACCCCAGCGCCCGCCGGCCTTCGCCGCATCGATCGCGGCCTGGCCGGCGGGCCGCATCCGGCCCTCGGCGATCAGCCGCGTGACGATGCCGACGTTGCGCGCCGACCAGGAACTCCTCGGGCGGCGTGGGGTGAAGCGCACGAAGGTGC
>DATCVR010000155.1:0-3385 GCA_036566745.1 Jiangellaceae bacterium
AGGAGTTCGGCCCGAAACGCGTCCGAGACACCCCGCTGTCGGAGTCCGCGTTCGTGGGCGCGGGCATCGGTGCTGCCCTGGCCGGGCTGCGGCCGATCGTCGAGATCATGACCGTCAACTTCAGCCTGCTCGCTCTCGACCAGATCCTCAACAACGCCGCGACGATCCTGCACATGTCCGGTGGCCAGTTCAACGTCCCCCTGGTCATCCGGATGACCACCGGAGCCGGACGGCAGCTCGCCGCCCAGCACTCGCACAGCCTCGAAGGCTGGTACGCCCACATCCCGGGGCTTCGAGTGCTCGCACCGGCCACGCTCGAGGACGCCCGCGGCATGCTCGCCCCGGCCCTCGCCGACCCCGACCCCGTGCTGATCTTCGAGCACGGCTCGTTGTACGCGTTGAAGGGAACGGTCGCCGCGGATGCCGGCCCGGTCGACATCGACCACGCCGTCGTGCGTCGACCAGGCACCGACCTGTCGCTGATCGCCTACGGCGGCACCCTGCACAAGGCGCTCGAAGCCGCCGACATCTTGGCCGAGGAGCAGATCTCCGCCGAGGTCGTCGACCTGCGCACCCTGCGCCCGCTCGACGACGCGACGATCATCGAGTCGGTACGCCGTACCCATAGTGCCGTCGTCGTGGACGAAGGCTGGCGCAGCGGCAGCCTCTCCGCCGAGGTCACGTCCCGGATCATGGAGCAGGCCTTCTACGACCTCGACGCCCCGGTGCAGCGGGTCTGCACCGCCGAGGTGCCGCTCCCCTTCGCCAAGCACCTGGAGGACGCCGCCCTCCCGCAGACCGAGGACATCGTCGCCGCCGCCCACAAGGTCCTGAGGTGAGCCATGGCCGACTTCACCATGCCGTCGCTCGGAGCCGATATGGACGAGGGCACGCTCCAGGAGTGGCTGGTCAAGCCCGGTGACACCGTCCACAAGGGCGACGTCGTCGCCGTGGTCGACACGTCCAAGGCCAACATCGAGGTGGAGTCCTTCGTCGAAGGCATCGTCCAGCAGCTGCTCGTCGATCCTGGGACGACGGTCCCCGTCGGGCAGGTCCTGGCTGTCTTGGGGAACGGAGTCTCCACAGCACCATCTCCTGAGGCAGCCGTCGCGCCGCCGGTCGCGGCCGAAACACGACCTGCCGCACCAGTCGTCGGCGAGGCCGAAACCACGGAGGCCGTCGAGCGACCTGAGTCCGTCCGCGTCACACCATTGGCACGGCGCCTGGCCGCAGAGCTGGGCGTCGACCTCCGAGCCCTGACCACGGCGGACGGCGCGCCGATCCGCGCCAAGGACGTACGCGCCGCGGCAGCACCCTCGCCTGCAGCGCCCTCGCCGGCTCCGCCGGAGCCGGTTCACGAGGAGGCTCGGCCGGCACAACAGCCGTCCAAGGCGGAGGCGATGCGTACGGCGATCGCCCACCTGATGAGCCGCTCGAAACAGGAGATCCCCCATTACTACCTCTCGACCACGGTCGATCTGGGGCACGCGCTGGACTGGCTGCACGAGCGCAACCGTGCCCTCGACGTCAGCCACCGGTTGGTGCCGGCGGCGCTGATGTTGAAGGCGACCGCCCTCTCCGCTCAGGCGACACCGACGATGAACGGCTTCTGGGTCGACGGCGGCTTCAGCCCCGGCGGGCCGGTGCACCTGGGCATCGCGATCTCGCTCCGCGGCGGTGGCCTGATCGCCCCCGCGCTGCACAACGCAGCCGACCTCCCCATCGAGGAGCTGATGGCAGGGATGCGGGACCTCGTGGCACGCGCCCGCACGGGCCGCCTGCGCGGCAGCGAGCTCAGCGACTCGACCATCACCGTCACCAACCTCGGCGAACAGGGCGTGGAGACGGTGTACGGGGTCATCTACCCGCCGCAGGTCGCGCTGGTCGGCTTCGGCCGCGTCGTGGAACGGCCGTGGGCCGTGGACGGCCTGATCGGCGTACGTCCGGTCACGACGATCACTCTCGCAGGCGACCACCGCGCCACCGACGGCTTCACCGGCGCCCGCTTCCTCGCAGACATCGAGCAACGGCTGCAACACCCGGAGGAGCTATGACCCACGACGCCACCACCATCTCTCCCGATGCCGCTCGGGCCGCGATCGCCGCCGCGATCAGGCGGATCGTCCCCGACGCAGACCTCGACACCCTCGCCGACGACGCGCCGATCCGCGCCGAGCTGGAGCTCGACTCGCTCGACTTCCTCTCCTTCGTCGAGCTGCTCAGCGGCGCGACCGGGATCCGCATCGACGAGTCCGACTACCCCGACCTCGCGACGATGGCACGAGCCATCGCATTCCTGACCGTTCGTGGCACCAACGGCGACGCCCTCGAAGAGGAGTAGCCGATCCGGGCCCGCTGACCTTGGTCCGCGACCAAGGTCGAGGCTCGGCGGGACCAACGTCCGTATCCCGCGGAGGCTCCCGAGTCCAGCATGGAACCACTCAAGCATTCCACCGAAGGAGAGCCTCATGCACGCATCGCCGGGTGACCGGATCGTGATCCGGTCCCACCACGTCGGAGAGCCGATCAGGGACGCCGAGGTTCTCGAGGTCGAGCACGAGGACGGCAGTCCGCCTTACCGAGTGCGCTGGTCCGACACCGGCCACGAGGCCTTGTTCTTCCCGGGTCCGGACGCCTTCGTCGACAACGAGCATCGCCAGAGCGACATCGGCGACTGAGCCGCCCCGGGACGACGTCTAGCCGCGATGTCCAGGGAGGTTGTCCCCCGAAGGACGCGGGCTGACGCAGAGTCCCGCCGGGTGAGGACTTGAAGGCCGCACCCGGCGGTATCCATTGCTGGTCACAGGTCCGATCGCTCAGCCGCAGCAAACGGCTGGCTGCCGCAACGATGAGCGATGCGCTACAGATCGGGCCATGGCGACGGCACGGGTGATTGCCTTCTTCCAGGTGCTGGGGCGGCAACAGCGAGCGATCGCGGCCAGGCGCGCTTTGCGGGCCTGCTGGATCCGATCGCTGATCTGCTGTTCGGCAACCGCGCTGGTGAGGTCTACTGGTCTCACGGGATCTCCTCCTTTCGGACGATCGTCGTTTCTGTCCGGCCGGCAGTCAGCAACAGGCGGCCTCGGCCGGCACAGGCGCGGCCTCGGCGGACGACCCGCAGCACGTTGACTCGCCGGCCTCTGTTGCGTTGAAGGTGTCGCTGTCGGCGAGCACGGTGTAGACCTCCCACCGCTCACCGTTCGGGGCGTTCTCGACCCAGAACTTGTCCTGCTTGGCGTAGCAGCAGGTGGTGGCGCGCTCGTCGACCGAGGCGAACCCGGCGGCGTTCAGCCGGTTCTGCTCGGCGTCGACCGTGTCGGTGTCGGCCACCTCGACGCCGAGGTGGTTGATGGTGCCGCCCCGGCCGGTGTTCTCGACGAGGACC
>DATCVR010000156.1:0-4622 GCA_036566745.1 Jiangellaceae bacterium
CCGCTGTACCCGCAGGACCGCCTCCGCCTGGAGACCGAGCCCGGCATCCTGGCGACCCGGATCATCGACCTCGTCGCCCCCATCGGCAAGGGTCAGCGTGGTCTGATCGTCTCGCCGCCGAAGGCCGGAAAGACGCTCATCCTGCAGGCGCTGGCGAACGCCATCACCGCGAACCACCCCGAGACCCACCTCATGGTCGTGCTCGTCGACGAGCGCCCCGAGGAGGTCACCGACATGCAGCGCACGGTCAAGGGTGAGGTCATCGCCTCCACCTTCGACCGTCCGGCCGACGACCACACCACGGTCGCCGAGCTCGCCATCGAGCGGGCGAAGCGCCTGGTGGAGCTGGGCCACGACGTCGTGGTCCTGCTCGACTCCATCACCCGCCTGGGCCGCGCGTACAACATCGCCGCGCCCGCCAGCGGCCGGATCCTCTCCGGTGGTGTCGACTCGAGCGCGCTGTACCCGCCGAAGCGCTTCTTCGGCGCCGCTCGCAACATCGAGAACGGCGGCTCGCTGACGATCCTCGCCACCGCGCTGGTCGAAACCGGCTCGAAGATGGACGAGGTCATCTTCGAGGAGTTCAAGGGCACCGGAAACATGGAGCTCCGGCTGCGTCGTGACCTCGCCGACAAGCGGATCTTCCCCGCCGTCGACGTGGCCGCGTCGAGCACCCGTCGCGAGGAGATCCTGGTCTCGCGCGAGGAGCTGGCAGTCATGTGGCAGCTGCGCCGGGTCCTGTCCGGCCTGGACAACCAGCAGGCCATCGAGCTCCTGCTCGACCGCCTGAAGAAGACGAAGAGCAACGCCGAGTTCCTGCTGACCGTGCAGAAGACCACCCCCACCGCGGGTGGCAACGGCAACAGCGAGGACTGAGCGGCACACCGCGTCACCGCACGACGACCGAACGGCGAGGCCCCCGGGACTGGTTACCCGGGGGCCTCGCCGTTTCCGAGCGCCGCAGCAGTCCTTCGCGGCCGCCGCCGACGTCCGGTCCCCGGACCGGCCGCTGCGCGGCGACGTCCCGTTCGGCCAGGGTTGGCCTCGGAGGCATACTCGATCCGAGGAGAGCCCGTGCACGATGACCGCGCCATTACCGAACGCCGCCTCGACCGCTTCCTCGCCGATCGGATCCTGGCGGCTCTGTATCGGCGGCGCGCGGCGCTGGGCGTCTCGGCCTGGGTCGTGCCGGGTGAGCCGGTCCCGGTCGACGAGGCGCTGGCCCAGCAGTACACACCGATCGAGGTCGGCACGCCGTGGGGCCGGCCGTGGGGGACCACCTGGTTCCAGGTGGTCGGTGAGGTTCCCGCCGACTGGTCCGACGACGGCGGCTTGCCGGCCGGGACCCGCCTCGAGGCCGTCATCGACCTGGGGTTCCGTGCCGCCCAGCCGGGCTTCCAGGCCGAGGGCCTGGCCTACACGCCCGACGGCCGGTCACTGAAGGCCGTCGCTCCGCGCAACACCCACCTCCCGTGGTCGGCGGAGCCGGGGGAGCGCGTCGAGTTCTACCTCGAAGGCGCCTCGAACCCGGACGTCGCGGCGGGGTTCACCTTCGCGCCCACGCCGCTGGGCGATCTCGCCACGGCCGGCGACGCGCCGTTGTACCGTCTCGGACGCATCGACATCGCCCTGCTCGACGAGCAGGTGTGGGCGCTGGCCCAGGACGTCGCGGCCCTGCGCGGGCTGATGTACGAGCTCCCGGTCGACCGGCCGCGCAGGCACGAGATCCTCCGAGCGCTCGAGCGGATGCTCGACGTGCTCGACCCGGACGACGTCTCCGGCAGTGCCGCCGCGGGTCGCCACGAACTGGCCGACGTGCTGGCGTCTCCGGCCACTGCGAGCGCGCACCGGCTCTACGCGGTCGGTCACGCCCACATCGACTCGGCCTGGCTGTGGCCGGTGCGCGAGACGGTGCGCAAGTGCGCGCGGACGTTCTCCAACGTGCTCAGCCTGATGGAGGACTACCCCGACTTCGCCTTCGCCTGTTCCTCGGCCCAGCAGCTGCGCTGGATGAAGGACCACCACCCGGAGCTCTTCGAGCGCATCACGAAGCGCGTGGCCACGGGCCAGTTCGTCCCGGTGGGCGGGATGTGGGTCGAATCCGACACGAACCTGCCCGGTGGCGAGGCGATGGCGCGCCAGTTCGTGGCCGGCAAGCGCTTCTTCCTCGAGGAGTTCGGCGTCGAGTGCGAGGAGGTCTGGCTGCCGGACTCCTTCGGGTACTCCGCGGGGCTACCGCAGATCGCGGCGGCGGCGGGCGCCCGGTGGTTCCTCACCCAGAAGATCTCGTGGAACCAGGTCAACCGGATGCCGCACCACACGTTCTGGTGGGAGGGCATCGACGGGACGCGCGTGTTCACCCACTTCCCTCCGGTCGACTCGTACGAGTCCGATCTCGGCGCGAAGGACCTGGCCCACGCCGAGCGCAACTTCGCCGACCACGGCCGCGGGCACCTCTCGCTCGTGCCGTTCGGTTACGGCGACGGCGGTGGAGGGCCGACGCGCGAGATGATCGAGGCCGGCCACCGGGCCCGCTCGCTCGAGGGTTCGCCGGTGGTCCAGCTGGCCAGCCCGGCCCAGTTCTTCACCGACGCGCAGGCCGACGACCCGCACCCTCCGGTGTGGAGCGGCGAGATGTACCTCGAACTGCACCGCGGCACGTACACGTCGCAGGCGCGCACCAAGCACGGCAACCGCCGCAGCGAGCACCTCTTGCGCGAGGCCGAGCTGTGGGCGAGCACGGCGGCGGTGCGGGCCGGCGCCGCCTACCCGCGGGAGGACCTGGAGCGGATCTGGCACACCGTGCTGCTCCAGCAGTTCCACGACATCCTGCCCGGCAGCTCGATCGCGTGGGTCCACCGCGAGGCCGAGCGCCGCTATGCCGAGGTGGCCGGCGAGCTCGAGTCGATCATCGAGAGCAGCCTGCGCTTCCTGGCCGGCGACGGCGATCGGGTGATCGTCGCCAACGCCGGTCCGTTCCGTCGAGCCGGGGTGCCGGCGCTGGGCGCGACGGCCCGTGGCACGGGCGACACGGTGGGCGACGCGGCCGAGGCGGTCGCCGGGGTCGGCGCCGAGGTCGTCGCCGAACCGGTGGGTGGCGGTGCGATCGTCCTGCGCAACGACGTGGTGTCGGCGACGATCGATGCCGCCGGGCTGGTGGTCTCGCTGCGCGAGCTCGCCTCCGGGCGCGAGGGCATCGCCCCTGGTGGCGTGGGCAATCTTCTCCAGCTCCATCGGGACCTTCCCAACGCCTGGGACGCGTGGGACGTCGACGAGCACTACCGCCGCAACGTCACCGACCTGGTCGACGCCGACGCGGTCGAGCTCACCACCACCCTTGACGGACGCGCCGCGGTGCGGGTCGAGCGGCGCTTCGGGTCGTCCACGGTGCGACAGCTGCTCACCCTGGTGGCCGGCGAGGCGGCCCTCGACATCACGACCACCGTCGACTGGCACGAGCGGCAGAAGCTGCTCAAGCTGGCCTTCGCCCTCGACGTTCACGCCGACCGGTCCGCCGCCGAGACCCAGTTCGGCCACGTGTACCGGCCAACCCACACCAACACCTCGTGGGAGGCGGCGAAGTTCGAGATCTGCGCACATCGATGGATCCACGTCGGCGAGCCCGGCTTCGGCGTGGCCGTGGCCAACGACGCCACGTACGGCCACGACGTCACCCGCGGCGAGCGGGCCGGCGGCGGGACCATCACCACCGTTCGCCAGTCGCTGCTGCGCGCGCCGCTGTTCCCCGACCCCGACGCCGACCAGGGCGAGCACACCATGCGCACCCGCGTCGTGGTCGGGGCCGGAATCGCCGAGGCGGTGCGCGCCGGCTATGCGTTGAACCTCCCGGAGCGGGTCGTCGTGGGCGCCCACGACATCGAGCCGCTGGTCGAGGTCGACCACCCGGGCGTCGTCGTCGAGGCGGTGAAGCTCGCCGAGGACGGCAGCGGCGACGTCGTGGTGCGGCTCTACGAGTCGCTGGGAGCGCGCGCGGCGGTGGCGATCCGACCGGGCTTCGACGTGTCCGGAGTGCGGTGGACGGACCTGCTCGAGCGCGACCTCGGCCTGCCCGAGGGCGCCGCTGTCGGCGCCGACGGCACCGTCGAGGCGCAGCTCAGGCCTTTCCAGCTGGTCACCCTGCGGTTCGTGCGAGCGTGACCGAGCCGGGTGGTGGCCGTGGGCGGATCCCGGAATACCCGCGTCCACAGGCTCGTTTCGACGCGTGGCAGGTCTCCGTGCGAGACTTGGCCGCTGGATCCGGTTCACGGCCAGGCGCCCGCCTCGCCGACCCGGCGTCCTCGACCTTCAGGAGAGCATCACATGAAGCGCGACATCCACCCCACGTATGTGGAGACCACCGTCACGTGTACGTGCGGTAACACCTTCACCACCCGCAGCACGGCGGAGAACGGCGCCATCCACGCCGACGTCTGCTCCAACTGCCACCCGTTCTACACCGGCAAGCAGAAGATCCTCGACACCGGCGGTCGCGTCGCCAGGTTCGAGTCGCGCTACGGCAAGAAGAAGGAAGCCGACGCGAAGTAGGTTTCTCGACGGGAGGGCGAGGGCTGCTCTGCCGGCTGCGTCCGACCGGCGGTCAAGCACGCCGGATCGAACGCTCT
>DATCVR010000157.1:0-5174 GCA_036566745.1 Jiangellaceae bacterium
TTGTCGACCACCAGGACCTCGGTGGTGAGCAGCAGGCTGGCGATCGACGCGGCGTTGGCCACGGCGGAGCGCGTGACCTTGACCGGGTCGAGCACGCCGTCGGCGAGAAGGTCGCCGTACTCGCCGGTAGCGGCGTTGAAGCCGTGACCCACCGGGCCGTCGGACACCTTGGACACGACGACGTAGCCGTTCTCGCCGGCGTTCTCGGCGATCCAGCGCAGCGGCTCGACAAGGGCGTCGCGCACGACGGCTACGCCGGTCTTCTCGTCACCGCTGAGCCCGAGGTCGCCGTCGAGCGCGCTCCGAGCGTGGATGAGCGCCGCGCCCCCACCGGAGACGATGCCCTCCTCGATGGCCGCCCGCGTCGCGGACACGGCGTCCTCGATGCGGTGCTTGCGCTCCTTCAGCTCGACCTCGGTGGCCGCGCCGACCTTGATGACACCGACGCCGCCGGCCAGCTTCGCCAGCCGCTCCTGGAGCTTCTCGCGGTCCCAGTCGGAGTCGGTGTTGTCGATCTCGGCACGGATCTGGGCGACCCGGCCGGCGATCTGGTCGGCGTCGCCGGCGCCCTCGACGACGGTGGAGTCGTCCTTGGTGACCACGATGCGCCGCGCCGATCCGAGCACCTCGAGGCCGACCTGGTCGAGCTTGAGCCCGACCTCCTCGGTCACGACCTGGGCGCCGGTCAGGACGGCAAGGTCCTGGAGGATCGCCTTGCGGCGGTCGCCGAACCCGGGCGCCTTGACGGCCACCGAGGTGAACGTGCCGCGGATCTTGTTGACAACCAGCGTGGACAGCGCCTCGCCCTCGACGTCCTCGGCCACGATGAACAGCGGCTTCCCGGCCTGGACGACCTTCTCCAACAGCGGCAGGAGGTCGCTGACCGAGGAGATCTTGCCCTGGCTGATCAGGATGTAGGCGTCCTCGAGGACGGCTTCCTGACGCTCCGGGTCGGTGACGAAGTACGGGCTGAGGTAGCCCTTGTCGAACTGCATGCCCTCGGTGAACTCGAGTTCGGTGCCGAAGGTGTTGCTCTCGTCGACGGTGATGACGCCGTCCTTGCCGACCTTGTCGAACGCCTCGGCGATGATCTCGCCGATCTGGCGGTCGCCGGCGGAGACGCCCGCGACCGAAGCGATCTCGCCCTTGTCGTCGACCGGACGGGCGGTCTCGAGCAGCCGGGCCGTGACGGCCTCGACCGCGGCGTCGATGCCGCGCTTGATGCCGAGCGGCGCCGCGCCGGCGGCCACCGACTTCAGGCCGCGGTGGACCATCGCCTGGGCGAGCACGGTGGCCGTGGTGGTGCCGTCGCCGGCGATGTCGTTGGTCTTGGTGGCCACCTCTTTGGCGAGCTGGGCACCGAGGTTCTCGTACGGGTCGTCCAGCTCGATCTCACGGGCGATGGTGACGCCGTCGTTCGTGATGGTGGGCGAGCCGAACTTCTTGTCGATGACGACGTTGCGGCCCTTGGGGCCGAGGGTGACCTTGACGGTGTTCGCGAGGGCGTCGACACCGGCTTCGAGGCGCCGGCGGGCACTCTCGTCGAACTCGAGGATCTTGGGCATCTGCATGCGTCCTTAGTCGAAACGACGGACGCCCCGTCGCGGACGACCGGCTCCGTGGAGAAGCGGTCGGCCGCGCCGGGGCGTCACGGGTGTGCTGCGTGAATCAGCGCGTCACTTCTCGACGATGGCGAGAACGTCACGGCCGGAGAGGATGAGCAGCTCGTCGCCGCCGTACTTCACCTCGGTGCCGCCGTACTTGGAGTAGAGAACGGTGTCGCCGACCTTGACGTCGAGCGGGATGCGCTTCTCGCCGTCCTCGTCCCAGCGGCCCTCGCCCACGGCGACGACCTCGCCCTCCTGGGGCTTCTCCTTGGCGGTGTCAGGGATGACGAGCCCGGACGCCGTGGTCTGCTCCGCGTCGAGCGGCTTGACCACGATGCGGTCCTCGAGTGGCTTGATGGAGACCGACACTTGTCTGACCTCCCCTTTCGCGGGATGTCACGAATGTTCTGGTGGACCGGCCGGCGGCCGCCGTCGTCGCGGGTGCCGGAGGCGTCGACCGTTGGCACTCTCAGGTGGAGGGTGCCAACTCCGAACGTAGTCCGTCACTTAGCACTCGGTCAAGGTGAGTGCCAGCGCGATGCCGCGGCCGCGCGGTCCGGGGCCGGCCGGGCCACCGGACGACTGGTGCGGTCGCCGTCGTGACTGGCGACGACACTGCGCAGGGAACGGCCGGTATCGCCTGATCCATGAGATTGGCCATTCCATGATCAGGTTTGTCATGTCACACTCCGAAAATGGAGATCCCTTTCGTGCCTTCAAGTCGTTCCAGCCTCGGAATCGAATGGGAGCTCCAGTTGATCGACCTGGACACCCGCCAACTGTCGTCGCATGCCGTCGAGATCCTGGCCGATCTGCGTCCCGACGACGGCAGCGAGCACCCCAAGGCCAAGCACGAGCTCCTCCAGTCGACCATCGAGGTCATCACCGGCGTGTGCGGAACGGTGGCCGAGGCGCGAGAGGACCTGGCCACGACGGTGGGCACGGTCCGCGACGCCGCCGAGCAGTACGGCGTGGGCCTGATGTGCGCCGGCACCCACCCGATCAGCCACTGGGCGCACCAGAAGATCACGCCGAAGCCTCGTTACGAGCAACTCGTCGAACAATTGCAGTGGGTCGCCCGCCGATTCCAGATATTCGGCGTGCACGTCCACGTGGGTGTCCGCTCGCCGCAGAAGGCGATCCCCATTGTCAATGCCTTGACCGCCTACATTCCGCATTTCCTCGCCCTGTCGGCCTCGTCGCCGTACTGGGTCGGGCACGACACCGGCCTCGCGTCGTCACGGAGCAAGGTCTTCGAAGCGCTGCCCACAGCCGGCGTGCCCGACCAGCTGTCCGGCTGGGGCCAGTTCGAGAGCTACATGGAGACCCTCATCTCCATCCAGGCGATCCGGTCGGTCCGCGAGGTGTGGTGGGACATCCGCCCCCATCCCGACTTCGGCACCGTCGAGTTCCGCATCTGCGACGGCCTGCCCACGCTCGACGAGATCACCGTGGTCGCGGCGCTGTCGCAATGCCTCGTCGAACGTCTTGATCGCCAGCTCGACGACGGGTATACGCTGCCGGTTCCGAAAAGTTGGGTGGTTCGGGAGAACAAGTGGCGCGCCGCCCGCTTTGGCCTGGATGCGGAGATCATTGTGGATGATCGCGGAACGGTATCCCCCGTTCGGCGGGCATTGCTCGACTTGGCCGACGATCTGATGCCTACTGCCCGTAGACTCGGGTGCGCCGACGAGTTGACCGGCATCGACCGCTTACTTGCAGCCGGTGCGAGCTACCAGCGCCAACGCGCAGTGGCCCAGGCGAACGGCGGAGACCTCACCAAGGTCGTCGACAGCCTTGTGGAAGAGATGACATCGGGGTTATAGATGTGAGCAACGACTGGCTTTCGGGCTGGGTGCGTGACCATCACGGCGAACTCGTCGACCTGCGGCGTCAGCTGCATGCGCACCCTGAGCTCGGTTTCGACGAACACGTCACCACCGCCACGCTGGTGCGCCGGCTCACCGCGGCCGGGCTCGCGCCGCGGGTGCTGCCGCGCGGTACCGGCCTCGTCGTCGACATCGGCCCGGGCAGCACGGCCGCGAGCTCCGGCCCCGGTGCCGGCGTGCGGACGGTCGCGCTGCGGGCCGACATCGACGCGCTTCCGCTGGCCGACCTCAAGGACGTGCCCTACCGCTCGACCGTCGCCGGCGCCTGCCATGCCTGCGGCCACGACGCCCACACCACCATCGCGCTGGGCGCCGCGCTCGCGCTGGCGGAGGCGCCGGAGCTACCCGGCCGGGTCCGGGTGATCTTCCAGCCCGCCGAGGAGAAGATGCACGGCGCCCGCGAGGTCATCGCCGCGGGCGAGCTCGACGACGTCGACGAGATCTTCGCGCTGCACTGCGACCCCCGGCTGCCGGTGGGTCAGGTCGGCATCAAGGTCGGCCCGATCACGGCGGCGTGCGACCTCGTCGAGGTCCGGATCACCGGCCCCGGCGGACACACCGCCCGCCCTCATCTCACCGTGGACGTCGTCGACACGCTGTCCCGCATCGCCGTCGACACCCCCTCGCTGCTCGCCCGCCAGATCGACGTCCGCGCGGGCCTCTCGCTCGTCTGGGGCGCGATCCTGGCCGGCCAGGCGCCCAACGCCATCCCGGGGGAAGGCGTCCTCCGCGGCACCGTCCGGGTACTCGACCACGCCGCGTGGGCCGACGCCGAGAAGCAGGTGAGCGCCGCGGTCACCGACATCGCCGCGCCGTCCGGCGCCACCGTCGAGATCGACTACGAGCGGGGGGTGCCGCCAGTGGTCAACGACGAACGCAGCGTCGCCGTCATGCGCGCCGCGATCGCCGCCGAGCTCGGCGAGACTGCCGTCACCTCCACGAGCACCAGCATGGGCGGCGAGGACTTCGCGTGGTACGGCGAGCGGGTGCCGCTGGCGATGGCCCGCCTCGGCGTCCACGACAGCCACCTCGCCACGATGCGCGATCTCCACCAGGGCAACTTCGACATCGACGAGAAGGCGCTCGGTGTCGGCGTGCGGGTGATGGCGGCGACCGCGCTGGCCGCGCTCAGTCCACTTCCACGCTGAGCGTGCCGCAGCCGGTCTGGTCCACGCCGTCCACGGTCACCGGAAGGGTGCCACCGGCGGTCGCCGATCCCAGCAACACGTCGACCAGCGCCCGGAAAGCCGCCGGGGTGCGCCCGTACAGCGCGATCCGGGCCGCGGCGGCCTCGCTCGTCCCCAGCGGATAGGGCGTGTCGAGCGCCACGACGACGTCGCCCGCGGCCGGCTCGGCCCCGCTCAGCAGCTGGACGACCTCGCCCGACCCGACGGTGAGCCCCGCGGCCTCCGCCGCCGAGCTGAGCCGGGCGCGATCGGTCTCGGTGCCACCGGCCACCTGGATCGAGCTGCCCACCAGAGGCGTCCCGCAGGTGCCCTGGACGACCGTCATCCCGGCCAGCGACTCCTCGTACGACAGCTCGTCGTTCGAGCCGATCAGGCTCGGATCCGGCGCCTCGGCCACCGCGGCCTGGTGCAGCATCAGCGCGATGCCTCGGGTGGCGGCCTCGGCCAAGCGCTCGGCCGGCAGGGTGCCGGCGGCGACTCCGGCGACGATC
>DATCVR010000158.1:0-6766 GCA_036566745.1 Jiangellaceae bacterium
TCGGCCAGCCGCTCGGCCGGCAGGGTGCCGGCGGCAACTCCGGCGACGATCGCGTCGCGGGCCGCCGCGGCGTCGCCGGGCATGAGCACGACGTCGGCGCCGGCCGCCAGCGCGCCCACCGCGGCGTCGCCCACGCCGTAGGTGTTCGTGATCGCGGCCATGTCCTGGGCATCGGTGACGACCAGTCCGTCGAAGCCGAGATCGGTGCGGAGCATCCCGATGACCTTCGGCGAGAGTGACGACGGCACCCCCGGGTCGACGCTCTGGACGTCGATGTGGGCGACCATCACCGCGGACGCTCCGGCGTCGACGGCGGCCTGGAACGGTATGAAGTCGCGGCCGGCGAGTGTCGCGGCGTCGGCAGTCTGGACCGGCAGCTCCTCGTGGCTGTCGGCGGGCACCGAGCCATGTCCGGGGAAGTGCTTGGGCACCGCGACGATCCCGGCATCGGCGTATCCGGTCAGCGAGGCGGACACGATGTCGGCCACGACCTGCGGGTCGGAGGAGGCCGACCGGGTGCGGATGGTGGGATCGTCCGGGCCGGAGGTGACGTCGGCGTCGGGGGCGAAGACCATCGTGAAGCCCATGGCTCGCAGCTCGTCACCGCTGGCCCGCGCGACCTCGGTGGCCAGGTCGGGGTCGCCCGCGGCGCCGAGCGTCATGTAGCTGGGGAACTCGGTGGCCGGTGCCGTGACCCGGGCGACGGTGCCGCCCTCCTGGTCGACGCCGATCATCAGCGGGTACGCCCGCCCGGCCGACTCCTGGAGCGCGGTGGTGACCGAGCTGACCTGCTCGGGGGACCCGACGTTGTCGCCCATGAGGATGACGCCGCCGAGACCCAGCTCGTTGACCAGCGCCGTGGGTGGTTCGAGCCCGGGATACCTGGCGACGATGACCTGGCCGGCCTGGGACTCGACCGGGAGGTCGGCCACGATCGCCACGGCCTGGTCGTACTCAGCCTGGGTCGGTCCCCACGCCAGCGGCGGCGCATCGGTGGGTGGCACCGTGGGCGAGGGGTCGGGCGTGGTGGTGGGCGAGGACGGGTCGGGGCTGGGCACGCTGGGCTCTCCTCCGGTCGAGGGCTCGTCCGCCGCACAACCCATCAGGGCGAGCGAGACTCCGGCCAGGACTAGGAACAGGCGCCGCATCGGCCACAGTGTGCCATCGTCGGCGGATCGGCGCGGCCCCGACCCGGACGCCTTGTGGACGGAGGAACTCCTCGCCGCCCCCGGCCTGGTGATCGGGTCAGCCGACGAGGACCTCGGTGACCGGCAGCGAGGAGTCCGAGGCGAGATCGAGCGGGCTCGGCGGCAGCCCGCGCTCGACCACGGCGGCACCGAGCGCGGCGATCATCGCGCCGTTGTCGGTGCACAGTGAGAACCTCGGCTGCCGCAACTCGATGCCCGCGGATGCACACCGCTGCTGGGTGAGCTCGCGCAGCCGCGCGTTGGCCGCAACCCCGCCGGCGAGCACCATGGTGCCGATGCCCTGCTCCTGGCAGGCCAGCACCGCCTTCTTCGTCAGGACGTCCGCCACGGCCTCCTGGAAGGCCGCCGCTACGTCGCCGACGGGCACGGTTCGGCCGTCGCGCTCGGCGGTCTCGACCCAGCGGGCCACGGCGGTCTTGAGGCCGGAGAACGAGAAGTCGTAGCGGTGCCGCTCCATGTCGCGAGGGCTGGTCAGACCCCGGGGAAACCTGATCGACGCCGCATCGCCCTCGAGCGCCGCGCGCTGGATGTTCGGCCCGCCGGGGTACTTCAGCCCGATCAGCCGGGCCACCTTGTCGAACGCCTCGCCGGCGGCGTCGTCGATGGTCTGCCCGAGCAGGCGGGCGGCCGTGGCGATGTCGGTGACCTCGAGGATCTCGGTGTGGCCGCCGGAGACGAGCAGGGCGACGACGGGCTCGGTGAGCGGCCCGTTCTCGAGCTGCTCGGCGGCGACGTGCCCGACGAGGTGGTTCACGCCGTACAACGGCTTGTCGAGGGCGACGGCCAGGGCCTTGGCCGCCGAGACGCCCACCATGAGGGCGCCGGCCAGACCCGGCCCGGCCGTGACCGCGACGGCGTCGACGTCGGAGAGACGGACCCCCGCGTCGTCGAGCGCGCGACGCAGGGTGGGGACGATCGCCTCCAGGTGAGCCCGGCTGGCGACCTCGGGGACCACTCCCCCGAAGCGCACGTGTTCGTCGACCGAGCTCGCCACGGCGTTGGCCAGCAGGGTCGTGCCGCGCACCAGACCGACACCGGTCTCGTCGCAGGAGGTCTCGATGCCGAGGATCAGGGGTTGGTCGGCCACGGGGACGATTATCCCGATGCCTCGGAGGACAGCCGTCGGCGCATGACGATTCCGTCGCGGCCGCCCTGGTAGTAGCCGCGCCGGAGGCCGACCCGCTCGAACCCGTGGCGGGCGTAGAACGCGAGGGCCGGCTCGTTGTCGGCGCGGACGTCGAGCATGAGTGACCCGGCCCGGCGGCGGATCGCCTCGTGCACCAGCCCGGTCATCAGGCTCGCGCCCACGCCGTGCCGCTGGGCGTGCGGTGCGACGGCGATGGTCTGGACATCGGCTGGCTCGCCGGCCAGGTCCGACGCCATCAGCCCGGCGTACCCGACCAACCGCCCGGAGGCGTCCTCGGCCACGACGTACCACCGGGTGGTGGGCACGCCCGCGAGCTCGGACCAGAACTGCTCGGCAGTCCAGGCCGGATCGCCCGCGAACAGGTCCTGCTCGAGCGCGACCACCGTCTCGAGGTCGCGCCAGCACATCGGGCGCAGCACGGCGTCCACCTAGGTCAGCACGCTCTTGCGGGTGGTGGCCGGGGTGGCGTCCGGGCGACGGAGGTAGAGCGGGTCCGGCGCGAGCGTCTCGACGGACCCGGTCACGACGGCCTCGGCGAGCCGGCCCGCCGACGGGAACTCGGGGTCGAGGGCGCGGGCGAACGCGTCGGGATAGAGCCGGGCACCCGCACCGGCCGCGGGCAGGAGCCCGATCGTGGCCGCGACGTCGGCAGCGCCGGCCACCGCCGGGCCGTGCGAGCGGCGGCCGTCGGCGTCGTAGGCGGCCCAGTAGACCTCACGCCGCCGCGCGTCGGAGGCCACCGCGAACGGCCCGTCGGCCCGTGCCTCGGCCACCACCTCGTGGGCGAGGACGTCGAGGCTGCACACGCCCCGCACGTCGAGGTCGAGCGCGGCACCGAGGGTGCGGGCGGCAGCCAGCCCCACCCGGAGGCCGGTAAACGGGCCGGGACCGGCCCCCACCGCGATGTCGGTGAGGTCGCGACGAGAGGCGTGGGCGGCGCTCAGCACCTCGACCACCTGGGGCATCAGGAGCTCGGTGTGACGTCGCGCGTCGACGGTGGTCACCTCGGCGACCACCCGCTCGCCGTCGTGCAGGGCGACGGTGACGGCGGGCGTGGAGGTGTCGAGGGCCAGGAGCAGCACGCCGCCCAGCCTACGCGGCGGGCCCGCGGACTCAGTCGACGACGATGCCGAGCTGGGCCAGCATCCCGGCCGCCTGGTCGGCGGAGATCGTCGCGCCGGCCAGGAGGTGCGCCTCGGCCAGGGGCAGTTCGCCGAGGTCGGCGCCGCGCAGGTCGGCACCGTCGAGCTCGGCGCCGCGCAGGCTCGCCCCGCGCAGGCGGGAGTCGCTCCACACGGTGTCGCGCAGGTCGGATCCGTTCAGCGCGGCGTCGTCGAGGCGCAGGCCGTCGAGCTGCTGGCCGCGCAGGCTGACGCCGGTGAGCACGGCCAGCATGAGGTTGCACCGCACGAAGCGCACCCCGAGCCCGCGAGCGTCGTCGAACCGCGCGCCGACCAGGCGGCAGCCGGTGAAGGTGGCTCCGGCCAGCATCGCACCGGCGAAGCTCGTGTTGGCGAGGTCGACGCCGTCGAAGCGCGCGTCGGAGACGTCGCTGCCCCGGAACACCGCCGCGGGCGCGGAGCCGCCCTTCCAGGTGGTGGCGTCGAGTTCGGCGCCGGTGAGCCTGGCGCCCTCGAAGCGGCAGTCCTCGAAGCGGGCGCCGACGAGACAGGCCTCGGTGAGGTCGGCGTCACTGAAGTCGCACCGGAGGAAGCTGTGTGGCGTCGCGGTGGGCTCGCCGAAGAGCTCGTGCAGAGGACGCTCGGTGAAGTCGGCGTCGGTGATGGTCCGGCCCTCGGCGATCACGCCTCGACCACCAGGCGCCGCACGGCGTGGTCGTCCCAGCGTGGGCCCACCCCGGTGATGCGGACGTGGCGGACGTCGGAGTCGGCCTCGGAGCCGTGGGACCGGTCGATGTGGATCTCGAGGCGGTCGTCGGCCAAGCCCTCGGCGACGCCCTCACCCCATTCGACCAGCGTGACCGCCTCGTCGAGCGTGGCCTCGAGGTCGATGTCCTCGAGCTCGTCCCATCCGCCCAGCCGGTAGGCGTCGACGTGGACCATCGGCGGGCCGTCCACCAGCGAGGGGTGCACGCGCGCGATCACGAACGTGGGCGACGTGATCGGCCCGCGCACCCCGAGCCCCTGGCCCACGCCCTGGGCGAGGGTGGTCTTGCCGGCCCCGAGGTCGCCGCCGAGCAGCACGAGGTCGCCCGCGCGCAGGACTCCGGCGATGCGTTCGCCGAGGTCGTGCATGTCCTGGGCCGTGGCGATGTCGATCTCGGTCATGGGCGACGCCTCTTCGGTCGGGCCGCCGCACGGACCTTCGTACTGAGGCGACGG
The DNA here is from genome assembly GCA_036566745.1 of Jiangellaceae bacterium. Lineage (GTDB taxonomy): Bacteria > Actinomycetota > Actinomycetes > Jiangellales > Jiangellaceae > DATCVR01. The sequence continues at coordinate 4,698 of DATCVR010000158.1, forward strand.
CGCGGCACCCGCGATCGAGCACGTTCGACGAGGGTGCGCAGGTGTTCGGTGACGATGTCGTGCTGCTCGAGGAGCACCATGTGGCCGGAGTCGGCGACCTCGACGTAGTCGACGTCGGGCAACGACTCGGCCAGCTCGCGGCCGTGCTCGACCGGTGTGAGGAGGTCCTTCTCGGCCGCGACCACCAGGATCGGCACCGTGGCCAGCGCCGGCAGCGCCCCGCGGGTGTCGAGCTCGCCGAACAACGGCAGGAAGGCCGCCACGACGTCGATGGGCGTGGCGGCGTTCATCAGCGCGGTGAACTCGACCAGCGTGGGCGAGCCTCCGGCGGCGAAGGAGTACCGCCGGGTCAGGACGTACCCGAGGTCGCTGCCCGCCCGCCGCCCCCGCTCGACCATCTCCGGACGCCGGGCCAGCGCCGCCACGACACCGGGAGCGGCGCGGTTGGCCAGCCGGCCCAGCGGCCCAGGAAGCCCCAGCGGGGTGCTGTCGAGGCCGTACGCGCTGGTGGCGACGAGGCCCACGCCGACGATCCGGTCGCCGAACAGCTCGGGCCGGGCATCGGCGAGCGCCATGACGGTCATCCCGCCCATCGAGTGCCCGACGAGCACCACGGGGCCCTTCGGCGCGACGGCGTCGACGACCTGGCCGAGATCGGCGGCGAGCCGTTCGAGCGACACCGATCCGTCGGGCGCGCGGCCGGAGCGGCCGTGGCTGCGCTGGTCCCAGAACACCAGCCGGTCGGTGCCTCGCAGGTCGCGGCGCTGGAAGTGCCAGGAGTCCTGGGTGAGGGCGTAACCATGGCAGAAGACGATGGTCAGCCGGGGTTCGGTGCCCCGCCCGGCCGACCCGCGCTCGGGCTCGTCGACCTCGACGTGGAGCCGGACGTCGTCGTCGGTGACCACGGTGTGAGGCGTGCCCCGCAGCGATCCGAAGGGCTCGTCGGCGTAAGGATCGTCGGCGCGCAGCGAGCGGCCCATGACGTAGCGCTCGGTGGCGAACCCCACGGCCGCGCCCGCCGTGGCCAGGCCCACCCATGCGCCGATCAGGCCAGCCGTGCGCCCGGCCGCGACGAGCTTGCTCACCGGGCGGCCACCGCCTCGCCGCCGACGTACGTGCGTGGCAGGCGTGGCGCCATCCGGGTGACGATCTCGTAGGAGATGGTGCGGCAGGCCTCGGCCCAGTCCTGTGCGGTGGGTTCGCCCTGGGAGCCGTCGCCGAACAGGATCACCTCGTCGCCCGCCGACACCGGCGCGTCGCCGAGGTCGAGGACGAACTGGTCCATGCACACCCGCCCGGCCACCCGGCGCACGCGTCCGCCGACCAGGACCGGGCCGCCGGGACCACCGTCGCCGCCGGACGCGTGGCGGGGAACGCCGTCGGCGTAGCCCAGGGGCACGAGCCCGAGCGTCGTCTCGCGGTCGGTGACGTAGAAGTGGCCGTAGGACACGCCCTGGCCGGCTGGCACCCGCTTGGCCAGCGCGAGCCGCGCCCGCACCGACATCGCCGGGCGCAGCCCCACGTCGCCCGGCCGGGCGTTGTCGGGGATCGGCGAGAGACCGTAGGCGGCCAGCCCGGGACGCACGAGGTCGAAGTGCGACGCAGGCAGGGCGAGGGTGGCCGCCGAGTTGGCGATGTGGCGCACCTCGGGTGTGACGCCCTGTGCCTCGGCCAGCTCGACCGCCGCAGCGAACTCCGCCAGCTGGGCGGCGTTCGTCGGATGCCCCGGAGCATCGGCGATGGCGAAGTGCGACCACACTCCCACGACCTCGACGAGGCCTTCGGCCTGGGCCTTGAGTGCGGCGTCGACCAGCCCTGGCCAGTCGGCCCTGGCGGCGCCGGAGCGCCCCAGCCCGGTGTCGATCTTGAGGTGGACCCGCGCGGTCCGTCCGGTGTCGTGAGCGGCGGCCGCGATCTCGTCGACCGCCCACGTCGCCGACGCCGAGACGTCGATGTCGGCGGCGAGCGCGTCGGCCCAGCGCTCGCCCGGGGCGTTGAGCCACGCCATCAGCCGGCCGCCCACCCCGGCCGCGCGCAGTGCCAGCGCCTCGGCGAACACGGCGGTGCCC
>DATCVR010000159.1:0-1731 GCA_036566745.1 Jiangellaceae bacterium
TGCGTGACACGCGGGACCCCAGTTGGAGGTGAACGGACCACATCCGCTACTGTTCTTCTCGCAAGCGGACGTAGCTCAGTTGGTAGAGCGCAACCTTGCCAAGGTTGAGGTCGCGAGTTCGAGCCTCGTCGTCCGCTCCACATTTGCCGAAGGCGAAGATGTATAGAGTCGCCGAAGGCGAAGATGTATAGAGCGAGGGCCGCCCGATCGGGCGGCCCTCGATCAATTTCCCGTGGCGAAACCAGCATCTCGCCGCAACTGCTCTAGGATTTCACTGTTCTGGGATTCTTGTGCACCGGGTGTGGGTCAGCCCGGAGGCGAAGCCGACAACCGAAGGACTGTGCGTGGGGGGCGTTGAGTGAGCGGGAAGTTCATCGACGCCTATGCCGTGCTCGAGATCGGTCCGGACGCGGACGACGCGGCCGTCCGAGCTCGCCATCGTGAGCTCGCCAAGCAGTTTCATCCCGACCGTGGCGGTCGTGCCGCCGACGGCGAGCTGATGATGCGCATCAACAGGGCGCGCGATGTGCTGCTCGACCCGGTCGCCAGAGCCACCCTCGATGAGGAGCTCGCCCGGCGCCGCCGTAAGGCCGCTGCCTCGGCGGCCGCGGGGAAGGCGCCCGCGTCTGCTTCTTCTACTCCGCCGCTCAGCCGCGACCGGCGCTGGCGAGCCGAGTGGGGTGCCGCGACTCCGCGGCCCGCCCCGGCGCCCGGAGGCAGCTCGCCTGCCCCTGTTCCTCCGCCCGCCCGGGTGCGACCGTCGGCCAACCGGCTGCGGCAGGCCACGCGGCAGGCCCGAGCGGCCAACGCCGCGCTGTCCTCGCGACAGCGGACCCCGGCGCCGAAGCCTCCTCGCACCGTGACGGAGCCGCCTCCTTCACAGCCCGTCGAGCAGCAGACGATGAAGGCCCAGCCCGCCGCGCCACACCCCCCGAACCCTCAGCCGGTGGCTCCGCAGCCGGCTGCCCCGCAGCAGCAGACCGCGCCGTCCGCGGACAAGCCGGCCAACGCCTGGTCGCTCTACTCGGTGCCGCTCGACGCGGTCTCGGTCGCGTCGCTGCTCGCCAGCGTGCTGATGTGCGGCCCGCTCGGCTTCATCCTCGGCATCATCGGCCTGGCCCGCACCGCCGACGACAAGCGTCGCGGCCGCTGGGCCGCGGTCGCCGGCATCGCCATCAGCAGCCTGACGATGCTCGTCGCCGTCGGCTACGTGATGCAGGCGATGTCCGCCCCTTCGCCCTGACGCGGTGATCCTCCCAGCGGCCAATCGGCGATGGTCCTACAGCCGTGGTTCGCGTACCACTGCAGGCTGACTCGGTCCGCGTGACATCGCGCGGGGAGGAACGGCGCCAGGGACGTACGTGTCGAGTCGAGGTCCACTCCCCCGGCGATGTGGTCGACGGTCAGGTGCGGCACCGGTTCGAAGAGGCCGTCATAGGGCGGGCACTGCGGAAACGCCGCGCTCAGCTCGGTGGTCAGCGCCGCGAACGGCTCCGCGGGATCGGGGTGCAGATAGATCGTGCCGCCGGCGAAGAGGCGTACGTCGTCCAGCACGAAGTCGAACGCGGTCGCCGCGGCCGCGATCTTGCCGACCCGCTCCAGATCGTCGGAGGTCGGTGAGGTCAGAAACGGTGCGAGCAGCGTGATGTGCGCGTGCACGAACCTGGGGTCCGCGGAGACGAACGAGTCGTCATAGTGGCGCGTCCGCTCCAGGACGTACGCCTCCAGCTC
>DATCVR010000160.1:0-27216 GCA_036566745.1 Jiangellaceae bacterium
TCGGGGCGCCGACGCCGCGCAGTTCTTCCTGGGCGATCCGCAGGGCTGGAAGGCGCCGAGCGTGGCCTTCCCCGGCGGGGCCGAGGCGCTGCGTTCGGCTGCCGAAGCCGCCGGTGTCGACCTCTACGTCCACGCTCCGTACGTCCTCAACGTCGCCACCACCAACAACCGCATCCGCATCCCCAGCCGCAAGCTCCTCCAACAGCACGTCGACCTCGCGGCCGAGGTGGGAGCCAAGGCGCTGGTCGTCCACGGCGGCCACGTGCTCCGGGACGACGATCCCGCCGTGGGCATCGACAACTGGCGCAAGTGCGCCGAACGCCTCGACGCCAAGCTCCCGGTGCTCGTCGAGAACACCGCCGGCGGCGATCAGGCCATGGCCCGGCGCCTCGAGCGCATCGCCCAGCTGTGGGACGCGGTCGGCGAGCACGGCCTCGGGTTCTGCTTCGACACCTGCCATGCCTTCTCCGCGGGCATCGACCTCGCCACGGCGGTCGAGCAGGTCCTGGCCATCACCGGCCGCATCGACCTCGTCCACGCCAACGACAGCCGTGATCCCTTCGACTCCGGCGCCGACCGCCACGCCAATGTCGGCGACGGCACGATCGGGCTCGAGGCCATCGGCGACGTCGTCAGGGCCGCCGGGGCGCCCACCATCCTCGAGACCCCGGGGGCCAAGAGCGGCGAGAGTGACGACGTCGAGGTGCTGCGCGGCTACCTCGCGAGCTCCTGACGTCGCGGCGGCCTCGGGCTCACAGCCCCGCCACGGCGTCCGGGCGCACCGCGTCACGCACGATCCTCAGCGCCGACGTCAGGCCTTCGAGCTGCTCCGGGGTGAGCTGCCCGGTGTACCACCGCTCGATGTCGACCACGTGGTCGGCGACTGTCTCGGAGACCTTGCCCAGACCCTTCTCGGTGATGCGCGCCCAGGTGCCGCGCCGGTCGGTGTCGCACGTCTCACGAGTGACCTTGCCTGACCGCTCGAGCCGGTCGACGACCCGCGTGACGCCGCTGGTGGTCAGGCTGGTCTGAGCGGCCAGATCGCTCATCCGGAGCCGGCCGCCCGGGGTGCGGCCGAGGCGCAGCAAGATCTCGAACTCGTTCTCCGACAGACCGTGGTCGCTCAGCCGCGGACTGAACTTCGCCGTCAGGCCCTGATGCACCTCGATCAACAGACCCACGGCGGTCAACCGGGGGTCGTCGAGGGGTCGCTTGGACGTCATGTCGTTGATTGTAGCAATAGTTGACACGGGGAACATTGATACATACGTTGTTGTTGCGTCAGGAACATGCACCGCATCCCCCCGAGAGGACAGCACTCATGACCGAGACCACCACCGCCACCGAGAACGTTCGGAGCTGGAACGGCCTCACCATCCCGACCGCCGGTTCCTTCACCCTCGACCCGGCGCACAGCAAGACCGGTTTCGTCGCCAAGCACATGATGGTCTCGAAGGTGCGGGGCCACTTCGCCGACCTGACCGGCTCGCTGACCATCGCCGAGGACCCCACCCAGTCCAGTGTCGAGGTCACCATCAAGCCCGCCAGCATCACGACCGGCGCCGGCGACCGCGACAACCACCTGCGCTCGGCCGACTTCTTCGATGTCGAGAACTTCCCCGAGCTGACGTTCCGCTCCACCGCGGTGACCGGCATCGACGAGAACGAGTTCGTGCTCGCGGGTGACCTCACGATCCGCGGCGTGACCAAGTCGGTCGAGCTGAAGGCCACCTTCGAGGGCCTCGGCGTCAACCCGTGGGGCGTCCAGGTGCTCGGGTTCAGCGCCACCACCCAGATCGACCGCGAGGACTGGGGCCTGACCTGGAACGCCGCCCTCGAGACCGGTGGCGTGCTGGTCGGCAAGAAGATCACGATCGAGATCGACGCCGAGTTCAACCCGGCCTCCTGACGCTGCCTCCCGCGCCGGAATGATCACGTTCACCACCCGACCACCTGCCGCCCCACCCCTGCAGGCCTCGTGGTCCACCCGAACCGGTGGTGAACGTGATCATTCTGCGAAGGGCGGTAGCCTCGGGCCGTGACGCCCGCCCCAACTCTCGCCGTCCGTGAGATCTCCGCCGAAGCGCATCTCGCGGCGATCGCCGAACGCTCATCGGTCAGCTTCCTCCAGACCCCAGCCTGGGGAAAGGTCAAGCGCGAATGGCGTGCCCAGTCCATCGGCTGGTTCGACGGCGAGGACCTGGTCGGCATCGGCCTCGTGCTCTACCGCCAGGCTCCGCGGATCCGCCGCTCCCTGGCCTACCTCCCCGAGGGCCCCGACATCGACTGGGTCGACGCCGCCAAGACCGTCACCCTCGACCGCTGGCTCGATCCCCTGGTGGCGCACGTCAAGGCCCAGGGCGCTTTCGGCCTGCGCATCGGACCCACCCTGGTCACCCGCCGGTGGGAGAACACCACCGTGAAGGACGGGCTGGCCGACAGCGCGGTCCACCGCCTCAGCGAGCTCAACGCCGACGAACACACCAGCGTCGGCGACGCCATCGCCCAGCAACTCGGCGACGCCGGCTGGCGACCTCCCGCCGACGAGCACGGCTTCGGGGCGGGCCAGCCACGTCATGTGTTCCAGATCCCGCTCACCGGCCGCACCGAGGACGACGTCCTCAAGGGCTTCAACCAGCTGTGGCGCCGCAACATCAAGAAGGCCGCGAAGGCCGGCGTCACGATCCGGGTGGGCACCGCCGAAGACCTTCCCGCCTTCCACAGCCTCTACGCCGAGACGGCGCAGCGCGACGGCTTCACGCCCAGGCCTCTGCCGTACTTCCAGGGCATGTGGGAGGCGATGACCGCCGAGGCTCCGGAGCGGCTGCGCCTGTACCTGGCCCACCACGAGGACGACCTCGTCGCCGCGACCACGATGGTCCGCGTGGGCACCCACGCCTGGTACTCCTACGGCGCCTCGTCCACGGCCAAGCGCGACGTGCGCGGGTCCAACGCCGTCCAGTGGCGGATGATCCAGGACGCCCTGGCCGAGGGTTGCGACGTCTACGACCTGCGCGGCATCACCGACACCCTCGACGAGAACGACCCGCACGTCGGCCTCATCCGGTTCAAGCTCGGCACCGGCGGGCAGGCCGTGGAGTACCTCGGCGAGTGGGATCTTCCGATCTCGCGAGTCCTGTACACCGCCTTCGACCTCTACCTCAAGCGCCGGAGCTGACGTCCGATGCCGCTCACCCTCCACATCGACGCCCGCCGCTGGCGCGACCACGTCCACGCCTACGTCAAGGGCACCGGCGACCCTGGCTCGCCGAGCGTCGTCCCGGTCGCGAAGGGCAACGGCTACGGCTTCGGCAACGCCGTGCTCGCCACCGAGGCGGCCGCCGCCGGGGCGAGCACCCTCGCCGTGGGCACACACGACGAGGTCGCCGAGGTGTCCGACGCGTTCCCGGGCGACCTGCTCGTACTGGCGCCGTGGCACGCATCCTCGGGCGTCCCCACCGACGACGACCGCGTCGTCCACACCGTCTCCGACCTCGAGGCGCTACGGGCACTGTCCGAGGCCGAGCACCGGCCGCGGGTGGTCGTCGAGGTCCTGACGAGCATGCGCCGGCACGGCATCGAGGCCGACCGGCTGCCCGACGTCGCGTCGCTGATCGACCGGGTGCGCTTCGAGGGCTTCGCGCTCCACCTTCCGCTGGCCGGGCGGCACCTCGACGAGGCACACACGCTGGGGGTCCGGGCGATCGCCGCCGCCGAGTCGGCGGGCTGGCGCGAGCGCACGCTCTGGGTCAGCCATCTCAGCCCCGCCGACGCCGCGGAGCTGGCCCGGCGGACGTCCACCGACGTGCGGCTCCGGGTCGCCACCGCGCTGTGGCTGGGCGAGCGCGCAGCGCTGCGTCCGACGGCCACCGTGGTCGACGTCCAGCCGGTCCGACGCGGCGAGCGCTACGGCTACCGGCAGCGACGCGCCCCCCGAGACGGCACCGTCCTCGTCATGAGCGGAGGGACGGCCCACGGCATCGCCCTCGAGGCACCCACACCGGCGGCCACCCCCCGCCAGCGGGCGGTCTCGCTGGCCAAGGGCGGCCTCGATGCCCTCGGTCGTTCGCTGTCGCCGTTCACGGTCGCCGGGAAGCAGCGCTGGTTCGCCGAGCCGCCGCACATGCAGGTGTCGATGGTCTGGCTGCCGGGTAGCGTCACGGCACCCGCCCGCGGCGACGAGATCGGGGTCGAGGTCCGCTTCACCACCACGAGCTTCGATCGCCTCGCCTGGGAGTGAGCTGGAGGCGGCGCCATGACCGACGACTACGACCCCGACCCGGTCCGGTTCAACGCCGAGCTGATCGAGGAGTTCCGGGCCCATGACGGCCGCCTGAGCGGGATGTTCGCCAACTCCTACTTGCTGGTTCTCACCACGACCGGCTCGCGCACCGGCATGGACCGCTCGGTGCCGATCGGCAACTGGACGGTCGACGGGAAGCTCATGGTCGTCGCGTCCGGCAACGCCTCGCCCACCGAGCCGCACTGGTACCGCAACCTGCTCGCCGACCCCGAGGTCGGCGTCGAGCTGGCCACGCCGTCGGGCATCGAGCGCTTCGAGGCGCGGGCCCGCGTCGTCGAGGGCCCTGAACGCGAGCGGCTGTGGCCGTTGCTGTTGGAGCAGGCGCCCTTCTTCGCCGACCACCAGGCCCAGATCGACCGCGAGATCCCGCTCGTCGTACTCGAACGCCCGGCGACCTGATCGTCAGGCGGCTCCGTCGGAGCTCGAGTCCTGGCCCACCGACCCGAGGTTCCAGCCGTAGGCCAGGCCGGCCTCCTTCGCGCTCTTCGTGAAAGCGGACGCGTCGTCACCCAGCTTCTTGGCGGTGGCCGACTGTCGGGTGAACGTCTCCCGCTCGGTCTTCAGCGACGCGAGCAGTGCCGTCAGCTCGTCGAGCTGCTTCTGGGTGTCGTCGATGCGTTCGTCGAGGTCGGTGGTGACGCGGGTGGTCTCGAACATCAGCTTCTTGACGGCGTCGTCGATCGTCTCCGCGAGCGCATGGGCGGTGCCGTTCCACTTGCCCACGGCCAGCTGGGCATCGAGCGCCGACGTCGCGCCCCGCACCTCGCCGGGCAGGAGACCGGTGCCCTCGCGGAGGCGCAAGGCGGCGCGCTCGGCCGACGCCGCCACCCGCGGCGATTCCGCGAACTTCTCGGCGGTGCCGGTCGGGACTGTGATGGCGGCGAACGCGTCCTGGAAGGCGTTCGAGCTGGTCAGCGCTTCGTCGGCTAGGCTCTGCACGGTGGTGAGGTCGGACATCGTCGGGGACATTCCTCCGGTCGTGAACGGGCCTGGCCTTCCGCCCTCGAAGGCACATCAGTGATCAATGCTGTGACAGGCCGGCAATCACCCGAAGTCGCGCGCGCGGGTCTCGACCGCCTCGAGGAGCTGGACGGCCGTCTGCCCCTGCCAGACCGCCGCGGCCGACTGGTCGCGAAAGGTCCGTGCGGCCCTCTCGGCGGCTTCGAGCTCGCTCCGCAGCGAGGCGATGTGGGCGTCCAAGGCCCGGACGACTTGAGCGGACTCGTCGGCGAGCACGTCCACGGCCGGCCCGACCACCTGGTTGAGGTCATCGGCCTTGTCGCGGACGTAGGACACCCGGTCCGTGACGTCCTGCATGGTGCCGTCCTTCTCCAGCATCTCGATGGCGAGCTGGATACCCGTCATCCGCGCCGTCAGGTCGGCTTGAGCTTCGGTGCGAGGCCCCGCCGCGCCCGAGACGTTCCACAACCCGGCGAACCGGCGTGACCTGGTGAACTCGGCCTCACCCGCCGGGTGCACCTCGATCTCGGACAACGCGGCACCCAGGCCGCTCAGCGCGACTCCAGCCTGCACGGCGCAGTCGCGGAGCATGTCTACGTCGGTCATCGTCGTCCCGTCACTCGCCCTGGTCGGAAGCCGGTTCGTGATCGAGTCCCAGCGCCGCCCGCACCGCGGATCGGCGCTGTGGGACGTCGTGGCTCTCGACGTACCACTCGAAACGATCGTCGACCAGCCCGGCCACCATCGCCAGGTCGGGTTGGTCAGACGGGCCGCGCAGGTGGAAGGGCGGCGGGTAGTAGCAGTCGCCGAGCAGCAGCACCCCGGACTCGGGGTCGGCCACCACGGTGGAGTCCGGTGCGTGCTGTCCACCCACGTGCCGCGCCTCGACGCCGACGGGCAACGTGAACGTGTCGGTGAACGTGTGTCCCGGCGGCAGCACCTCGAACCCCTCCCATGACTCCATCGCCCAGGCCCGGGCGCGGAAGCTCGGCCCCAGTCGGGGGTTCGCGGCAACCTGTTGCCGCAGGTAAGCATGGCTCCACGGCCTGGCTCGCTCGGCCTCCAGCAGCGGCCGGCCCGCCTCGTGGCCGATGATGTCGACACCGGGCCAGGCACAGGCACCCCACACGTGATCCCAGTGGTGGTGCGTGTAGACCAGCCAGCGCGGTGCCGGAAGCGACGCGGCCGCGATCGCCGCCTGGACCGCGCGGGCGTGACCAGGGCTGATGCCGGCGTCGACGAGGACGCTGCCGCGGTCGTCGGCGATGATCGCGACGCCGGCCTGGACGTTCTCCGGATCGGGGTCGGGCGGATACCACCACACCCGCCCGGCGATCCGCCGCAGCGCGGGCATCAGCCGGCCCAGCGGCCGGTCAGGAACGCCGCCGACCACACCGCCATGAGCGGCACACTGATGCACAGGTACGCCCACATGACCCATCGTCGACGTGCGGCCAGCACTCCGATCACGATCCACAGCGGCCACCACAGCAACGTCGCGCGGGGCACCGAGAAGAACCACGACGACGTCCCGAACGCCACCACCTGGAGGCCGACCCAGGTCGCGTCGCCCCAGCGCCGCCACGACAGCAGGGCCGCCGTCAGCACGACGCCCACGGCCATCGCCACGATCTCGGCCCGGAACATCCAGGCGAACTCCGGCGTCTGAGTGCCACCGAACCCCGCGTTCCACGTGGACGCCAGCGAGGTCCACGGCCAGGTGAACTCGCGGTTCCAGCCCTCGGACTGGGCGTGCAGCCAGGCCAGCCAGTCGCCGGTGAGCCGGTGGAGGTACATGCTCCACGCCGCTAGCGGGACGAGCGGCAGGAACAGCCACCCGAACCCAGACCATGGCCGTGGTGCGCGCCAGTCGCGCGAGGTCAGCCACTGCACGCCCACCGCCACGGCCAGGAAGACCCCGCTGACCCGCACCGTGCAGGACAGCGCCGTCAGGACACCCGCGGCGAGCCAGTGGCCCCGGCGCGCGGACAGCCAGGCCGGGAACGCGAACGCCAGGAACATCGCCTCGGTGTACGGCGCGGCCAGGAAGATCGCCGACGGCGCGAAGACCCAGGCCAGCACCGCCAGCCGGCCGGCCTTGGGGCCGCCCTCGAGCTCGCCGAGCCGCCCCAGGGCCACCGCCGCCACGCCCCCGGCCACGAACGACACGATCAGGCCGACGAGCGCGTGTGGTATCCCGAGCTGGTTCCCGAGCCACAGCGTCGCGGGGAACCCGGGGAAGAAAGCCTCGTTGGGGACCCCGGTGGGATCGCCCTCGTAGCCGTACAGCGCGATGCCCCAGTAGTGGTGGAAGTCCCACTGCTGCCAGCGCTCCAGCATCGGCACGACCTGCTGCCCCGCCGTCGCGAAGACCCAGCCGACCGAGCCAGCGATGACGAAGATCGACACCCGGCTCGCCAGCCACACCCGCAGGGAGTCGCGGTCGATCGAGTGCACCCGCTGCCACAGTTCGATCATGCGGCGGCCACCGTGACGTACGGCCGGACCGGATCGTTCTCCGGCCTCAGGATGTCGGCGACGATCAGCCCGGCGAGCCACAGCACCGCAGCGACCCGGAGCACGATCGCCATCGCGTAGGTCTGGTTCGAGATCAGCGGCTGGGTCGGGTCGAAGATCGTCGCGAGGTGCCACCACACGGCGGCGAAGTACATCACCTCGACCGCCTGCCAGATCAGGAGGTCGCGCCACCGGGGCCGGGCCAAGGCGGCCAGCGGCAGCAGCCACAGCGTGTACTGCGGCGACCACACCTTGTTGACCAGCAGGAACGCGGCCACCGCGAGGAACGCGAGCTGCGCCAGCCGCGGCGGTTCAGGAGCCTTCAGCGCGAGCGTCACGATGAGGGCGAGCAGCACGACCGCCACCACGATCACCAGCGTGTCGATGCGTTCGGGCAGCAGGTCAGGAGCGATGACGTCGAGGGCGTACCAGACCGATCCGAAGTCGGGTCCACGGTCGGCGTTGAACGAGAAGAACGCCCGCCAGCCGTCGGGAGCCCAGATCGCCACCGGCAGGTTGACCGCGCACCACGACAGCGCCGCGGTGAGGGCGGTGACGAGGAAGCGGCCCAGTGCGGCTCGGCGATCCGGCGCCCGCCACGCCACGAGCAACATCGGGCCGAGCAGCAGGACCGGGTACAGCTTCGCCGCGGTGCCGAGGCCGATCAGCACACCGGCGGCGACCGGTCGCTCGCGGGTCCAGGCCAGGATCGCCAAGGACGCCAACGCGACCGCCAGCAGGTCCCAGTTGATCGTCGCGGTCAGCAACAGCAACGGTGAGGCCGCCACCAGCATCGCGTCCCACGGCCGCCGCGGAACGGTGCGCGCCGTCGCGATCACCACGACCAACCCGGCCAGCCCCATGAGCACGGCGGTGATGTCGTAGAAGCGCACGCTCTCCTCGACCCCGCCGTCGGCCGGCACCGGGTCGCCGATCACGTCGGCGGTGCGGACCACGAGCGCGGTGACCTGCATCAACGCCCCGGTCAGCACGGGGTACTCGAGAGCGACGTCGCGGTAGACCATGGCTCCCGAGGCCAGTCCGCGCTCGCGGTACAGGTACGGGACGTCGCTGTAGCAGAGCGCGGTCCAGTCGCCGCGGTCGTCGCGGGAGGCCCAGCCGTCGTCGTGACAGTGCTTGTCGGCCACCACCCCGAGCGCCATCACCGCACAGGCCACCGCCAGGGCGATGCGGAGCGGGCTCCACCAGCGGTGCCGCGCGCCCGCGTGATCGCCCGCCGGACCGCCGACCCATGCGCTCGCCTCGGCGACGGCGGGATCGTCGCGGCTGGGCATCGCGATCGGAGCGGTCACCGGCCCATCGTGCCGCACGGGGTGATCGTCGGAGGGCAAGGGGCGCTACCGCGGTACCCGTGCTCCGACGATCACCACGCCCGGCTCAGCCCCACTCACCACCGGGCGGCTCGGTGGTGGGCGGGTCGGTGGGGTCGGGGTCCGAGGGTGGGTCGGTGGGATCGGAGCCGCCCTCGTCGCCACCGCCCCATTCGGTGCCCGGCGGCTCGGTCGGGTCGTTGCCGCCGCCCTCGTTGCCGTTGTCGTTGCCGTTGGCGCCGCCGTCGTTGCCGCTTTCGTCGCCGCCGCCGTCGTTGCCGGTCTCGTTGCCGGTGTCGTTGCCGTTGTCGTTGCCGTTGTCGTTGCCCGGCGGCTCGGTGGGCGGGTCGGTGGGGTCGTCGGGCGTGGGGGTCGGAGTGGGCGTGGGGGTGGGGTTGACCGGGTCGCCGACCTCGGCCGGCTCGGGGAACTCCTCGACCTCCATGCCCTCGAGCGCGGCGGTCATGAAGGCCGTCCAGATCGCGGCCGGGAACTTTCCGCCGGTGAAGGTGTCCATGCCGGCCACGCCGTCCATGGACTCCATGGCGGGCACCTCGGCGGCGTAGTCGGTGCGGAACAGCGACACCGAGGCGGCCAGCTGCGGGGTGAACCCGGAGTACCAGGCGGAGAGGTCCTGGTGGGTGCCGGTCTTGCCGGCCGAGGGGCGGCCGAGCTCGCGAGCGGTGGCGCCCGAACCGTGCCGGCCCTCGACCACCTGGGTCATCGCGTACGTGACGTCGGCCGCGACTCCGGGGTCGATCACCGGGTCGAGCTCCTTCTTGCCCTCGTACAGCACGTTGCCGCCGGGCTCGGTGGCCGACTTGACGACATACCAGTCGGCCTGGCGGCCGCCGGCGGCGATGGTGGCGTAGGCGTCGGCCATGTCGATGGTGGAGATGGGCGCGATGCCCAGCGTGATCCGGCCGCCCTTCTCCGCCATGTCAGTGGTGTTCTCGGGGATCCCGGCGCGCACCATGACGTCCTCGACCTTGTCCGCGCCGATCGTCATGGCGAGATCGACATACGCGGTGTTGATCGATCGTTCTGTGGCGGTGACGAGGTCGATGAACTCGCCGTAGTCGGCGTCGTTCTGGTTGTTCACCGGCGGGCCCAGCTCGGGGTTCTCGTACGGCGAGTTGCCGGCGAAGCGGCTCTCCAGCGAGATGCCCTGCTCGAGCGCGGCGGCCAGGGTGAACGGCTTGACGGTGGACCCGGAGTTGGGTTTGGCCCGCACGGCGTCGTTGAACGGCTGGGCGACGGCGTCGGGGCCGCCGTACATGGCCACGACCGCGCCGTCGCCGGGCTTGATCGCCGCGAGCCCGACGTGGACGTTCTCGGCGTTCTCCTTCGGGCGTTCGGCCTCGACGGCGTTGATGGCGGCGGTCTGGGCCTTGGCGTCGAAGGTGGTGACGATCCGCAGACCACCGGTGTTCAGCTGGGCCTCGGTGATGCCTGCGGCCGTGAGCTCGTCCTTGACCTCCTGGAGGAGGTAGCCGTTGGGGCCGCCGTAGCGGTTGGCCTTCTGCTCGGGCAGCACCGTGGGGAGGACCGCGGCGTCGGCGGTGGCCTGGTCGATGTCGCCGAGCTCGACCATGCCGTCGAGGACGTAGCGGAAGCGCTCCTCGAAGCGCTTGGCGTTCTCGGGCCCGAGCGTGGGGTCGTAGCGGTGCGGCGAGCGCAGGATGGACGCCAGCCCGGCGCCCTCCTCGAGGGTCAGCTCGGAGACCGGCTTGCCGAAGTACGACTTCGAGGCGGTCTGGACGCCGTAGAGGTCGCGACCGAACCAGATCGTGTTGAGGTACGACGCGAGGATGTCGTCCTTGTCGAGCTCCTGGTCGATCTTGACCGAGATGAACAGCTCCTCGATCTTCCGGGCGGCCGTCTGGTCCTGGGTCAGGTAGTAGTTCTTCACGTACTGCTGGGTGATCGTCGAGCCACCACCGCTGATCTCGCCGCCGCCACGGATGTAGCCGATGCCGGCGCGCAGGATGCCGACCGGGTCGAAGCCGTTGTTGTCGTAGAAGCTGCGGTCCTCAGCGGCCACCACGGCGTGCTGGACGTGCTCGGGGATGTCCGAGATGCCGACGCTCTCGCGGTTCTCGGCGTTGAAGCGGCCCAGCTCGGTCGTGCCGTCGCTCCAGTAGACGATGGTCGACTCGGACTGGGCGAAGTCGTTCGCCTCGGGCACGTCGGTCATGGCGTAGGCGACGCCCACGCCGATGACCCCGAGCAGCCCGAATCCCAGGATGTAGAGGCCGAAGGCCTTGAAGCTGACGAACTTGCGCCAGCCGCGCTTACGACCCTTCTTGGCGGACTTCCGGGACGCTGCATAGCGCCGCCGGCTGCCAGGGGAGCCGACGGCGTTCGCGGCGCTCTTGGGGCGCCGAGCGCCTGCTGGGCGCGGTCGTTCGTTCGTCACAGAGATCTCGGATCGGTCGGGGACTGATTCTCTCGCGGCACTCCGTCGACACTGCAAACCGACGAGAGCCTACGTCGCTCTAACGTCTCGCGCTCGTTCAGCGCTCCCGGAATACCACATCACACGCGTGTGGGACAGGTGGCCGGACGGCCACTGCCGCGCCGCTTGCGGTTCACGTGCGGGACATTCTATCGTCTCCGGAGTATCGTTCCGATGTATCATTTCGATACATCGAACTGGCAGAACCGCAAGGAGCGTACCCCGTGAGCAAGCGTGCAGAAGCGCTGGAGCTGGCCGTCCTCGGCCTGCTCCACGATGCGCCGATGCACGGCTACGAACTCCGCAAGCGGGTCAACACGCTGTTGGGATGGGGGCGCGCGTTCTCCTACGGCACGCTCTACCCCACCCTGAAGGAGATGGTCCGGCAGGGGCACCTCGCCGAGGACACCCCGGTCGATCCCGCGACGCCGCACCGTAGCGGCCGTCGCGGCAAGATCGTCTACAAGCTCACCCCCGAAGGCAAGGAGCGATTCGCCGACCTGCTCTCCCAGGCCGGTCCGTCGGCATGGGACGACGACCAGTTCGGCGTTCACTTCGCCTTCTTCGGGCGTGCCGACGCAGCCACGCGCATGCGCATTCTCGAGGGCCGCCGCACCAGGCTCCAGGAACGTCTCGATCAGTTCCGGTCGGCTCTCACCCGCACCCGCGAGCGGCTCGACACCTACACGCTGGAACTCCAGCGACACGGTCTCGAGTCGGTCGAGCGCGAGGTCAGGTGGCTCGACGACCTCATCAACGCCGAGCGTCGCACCATCGCCAGCACACCAGTCGATCAAGAAATCACGCGGGGCAACGTGTCCCGCTTGGGGACCGGCCCCAGGCCGGTACGCCCCGCAGAGTGAGAAGGGAAGAAGAGCCGATGACTTCGGTTCGTGTAGCCATCGTCGGCGTGGGCAACTGCGCCGCCTCGCTCGTCCAGGGCGTGCACTATTACCGCGACGCCGATCCGGCGACGAAGGTCCCCGGCCTGATGCACGTCAAGTTCGGCGAGTACCACGTCAACGACGTCCAGTTCGTCGCTGCGTTCGACGTCGACGCGAAGAAGGTCGGCCAAGACCTCTCCGACGCCATCGGCGCCAGCGAGAACAACACCATCAAGATCGCGGACGTTCCTCCCACGGGCATCGCCGTCCAGCGCGGTCACACCCTCGACGGCCTCGGCAAGTACTACCGCGAGACCATCACCGAGTCCGACGAGGAGCCGGTCGACGTCGTCGCCGCGCTGAAGGCCGCCCAGGTCGACGTCCTCGTCTGCTACCTCCCGGTGGGCTCGGAGCAGGCCGCCAAGTTCTACGCCCAGTGCGCCATCGACGCCGGTGTGGCGTTCGTCAACGCCCTGCCGGTCTTCATCGCCGGCACCAAGGAGTGGGCGGACAAGTTCACCGAGGCCGGGCTGCCGATCGTCGGCGACGACATCAAGTCGCAGATCGGCGCGACGATCACCCACCGCGTGCTCGCCAAGCTGTTCGAGGACCGCGGTGTCACCGTCGACCGCACGTACCAGCTCAACGTCGGCGGCAACATGGACTTCAAGAACATGCTCGAGCGGGAGCGCCTGGAGTCCAAGAAGATCTCGAAGACGCAGTCGGTCACGTCCCAGCTGGTCAACGGGCTCGAGCCGCGCAACGTCCACATCGGCCCGTCCGACTACGTGGCCTGGCTCGACGACCGCAAGTGGGCGTTCATCCGCCTCGAGGGCCGCAACTTCGGCGACGCTCCGGTCAACCTCGAGTACAAGCTCGAGGTGTGGGACTCGCCCAACTCCGCCGGCATCATCATCGACGCCATCCGCGCGGCGAAGATCGCCAAGGACCGCGGCATCGGCGGCCCGATCCTCTCCGCCTCGTCCTACTTCATGAAGTCGCCGCCGGAGCAGTACCCCGACGACGTCTGCCGCGAGAAGGTCGAGCAGTTCATCCGCGGCGAGATCGAGCGCTGAAGGAGCCGTACGTCGGTGAACCGCTGATTCGATCTCGAGACGCCCGCGCATCCACGGGGTGCGCGGGCGTCTCGCTGTTGTGGCCCAGGCACCGCTCAGGTGGGACACTCTGTCCGGTTCGTTTACCATTTGCCGAAGTCCGAAGGGCGAACCGGCCTCGATCCTTGCGTTTCGCCCCTCGGTCGCCTATTGACAGGATGCGGTCCGGACCGAGAGCGTCGTCCACTGTCCCGTGTCTTGTCGCTCCGCCACGAGAGTGACCGCCACGAGGAGATTGCGTCGCTCGCGGCGTGGTCCAGGGGGACGATTGAGGAAGGAACGATCGATGACGCGGACCGCGCGAGGTCGCCGTAGCACGGACGGCGGCGCGAAGCGGGCGCGCGCGAACCAGCGCCCCACCGAGAAGCCCAGCACCACGGAGTCAGCTCCTTCGGTCACGCCGAAGGAGCGGGCCTCGTCGGCCTGGCGTGCGTTCCTGCACGACCGGAGCGTGCGATCCCGGGTCGCCGCGCTCGTTCTCCTGCCGCTGCTGTGCACGCTCGTGCTCGGTGCCCTCTTCTTCAAGAACGCCCTCGACGACGCCTCCACCGCGTCGAAGGTCGAGGACCTCGCGACCGTCGGCATCTCCGCGGCGGACGTCCTCCACGCCGTCCAGGACGAGCGGGACATCACCGGCCTGGCCGACGGCGGCGCCACGGGCGCCGGAGCCGTCGGCGACGCCCGCAAGGCCACCGACGACGCCATCGCCGCACTCAGCGACAAGGTCGACGACCTCCGCGACGCCGACCTCGGCCCGGTCGCCAGCGACGCCGTCGCCGCGTACGACCGCGAGATCGGCCGGCTGCCCGGCTATCGCACCCAGCGCGACACCAAGACCCCTCCGTTCGACGTCAGCGGTGCGGCCACCTACCACCGGCTCGCCGACGCCGTGCGCGGCCTCGTCGTCGCCGCGGGTTACGTGGTCGACGACCCCGCCACCGGGCGCCTCATCAACAACCTCGACGACATCAGCCAGGCCGTCGAGTCGGCCTCGATGGAGCGCGGCCTCTTCGGCTTCTACCTCAACCCGGGCGTCGCGCCCACCGCGGTCCAGCAGAACCAGGCGGCCGTCTTCCAGGGTGAACAGGACCTCCTGCTCGGCCGGTTCCTCGACGGCGTCGGCGACGCCGACCAGCGCCGCGTCTACTCCAACCGGGTGATCATCGGCAACCGCGCCATCGCCTCCACCCGCTCCGACCTGAACATCGGCATCGCAGCTCGCGACACCAAGGCCGACTGGTTCGAGAACGCCACCACCCGCCTCGACGGGCTGCGCGAGATCGAGCAGGAGACCTCCGAGAAGGTCGTCGACGCGGCGTCCGCGGCCACCGACGGCGCTCGCTGGCGGGCCATCGTCAGCGCCCTGGCCGTCCTCGCGGTCCTGGCCGTGACCATCCTGCTCGCGCTGTTCGTGGCCCGCTCGATCGTCGGTCCGCTGCGCCGCCTCCGGGTGGCCGCCCTCGACACCGCCAAGAACGACCTGCCGGCCCTGGTCGACCGCATCCACCGCGACGGCCCGGCCGCCGCGAGCGACGCCAAGGACGCCGTCCAGGCCGAGGGCAAGGACGAGATCGGCCAGGTCGCCACCGCGTTCAACGAGGTCCACTCCACCGCGGTCAAGGTCGCCGGCCAGCAGGCCCTGCTGCGGCAGAACCTCGACACGATCGTCGTCAACCTCTCCCGCCGCACCCAGTCGCTCGTCGACCGCCAGCTGGGCGAGATCGAGGGCCTCGAGGCGCGCGAGCGCGACCCCGACCAGCTCAGCACGCTCTTCCGCATCGACCACCTCGCCACCCGCGTGCGCCGGCACGCCGAGAGCCTCCTGGTCCTCGCCGGCGTCGACGAGATGCGCAAGCAGGGCACCGCCTCCCCAGTCCTCGACGTCGTCCGCACCGCCGTCGGCGAGGTCGAGCAGTACCCGCGGGTGCGCTTCGGCGTCATGCCCACCGACCTGGTCGCCTCCGCCGCCGTCGACGACATCGCCCACCTCCTGGCCGAACTCATCGACAACGCCACCGAGTTCTCGGCGCCGTCCACGCCGGTCCAGGTCACCAGCCAGCCGCTGCTCGGCGGTGGTCTCCGGATCCAGGTCACCGACTCCGGTCTCGGCGTCCCGGCCGACCAGCTGGCCGCGCTGAACGAGCGGCTCGGCAACCCCGGCGACATCGACGTCGCGGCCTCGCGGACCCTGGGCCTGTACGTCGTGGCCCGCCTCGCGGCCAAGCACGGCATCCGGATCCGGCTCGAAGCCGGCATCAGCGGTGGCACGGTCGCCCAGGTCGACCTCCCGGCCCACCTCATCCTGTCGCCGCTCGACACCACCGAGGGCGTCATCCCCGCCGTCACCCCCGAGACCGAGGCACCGTCCAAGCCGTTCGCACCGGACGAGCCGCTCTCGCCGTACCTCCCCTCCGGTCCGGGCACCGACGGGTCCGGCAGCGGACCCGCCACGTCGCCCGGGCTTCCTCGCAGGGTGGCCGCGACCACGCCCGACGCACCGTCGCCGGAGGTGGCTCCTCCCTCGGAGCTCTCGCCGTGGTCGGTCCGTGCCGACGAGGCGGTCCCCCCGGCCCGCACCGAGCCGCTGCGGCCCTCCGGTCCCGAGCGACCGGCCCCGAGCGAGCCGGTCCGGCCCGCCGCCGCCACGCCGTCCCTGCCGCCCGCCCCGGGCGACAACGGCGGCCGCCCGACGGTGCCGTGGGAGCGCCCCGAGCACAATGCCCCGGCACCCACCCCGCCGGCACCGTCCGTGCCCACCCGCCCGGCCCCGGAGCCGGCCGAGGCCAGGTCGTTCTCCGCCCGCCACGCCGAGCCCCGCCAGCCCGAGCCCCGCCAGCCCGAGCCCCGCCAGCCCGAGACGCGGCACGAGTCCCGCTCCGAGACCCGTCCCGCCCCCTCGCTGCGCGCGCCCGAGCCCGAACTGCCCGAGAGCGACTCGCCGATCTACGAGTCCGTCCGGTCGGCGTGGTTCAGCAAGGGCGGCGACGACACCAGCGACTGGTCGAGCCCGGCCGACGAAGGCTGGCGACGCGCGGCGGAAGCGCTGCGCACCGCCGAGGAAGCCGCTTCCGCGCGCCGCGTCGAGCGGGAGGCCCAGGCCACGGTCGACACCAAGCCGGTGCCGCGGGCCGAGCCCAGCTGGGCACGCAGCGCCGCTCCCAGCGCGCCTCAGGCCCAGCCCCAGGCTCAGCCCCAGCACGCGTCGGCGCCGGCCGTCGAGGAACCCGCCGCGCTCAGCACGTCCGGGCTTCCGATGCGCCGCCGTGGTGCGTCGCTCCTGCCCGGATCGATCGGCGAGGCCGGCGGCAACGACGCCCGGCGGCCCGCGGCGGAGGCTCCTCCCAAGGACGCCGGCAACGTTGCCTCCACACTCTCCAGCCTCCAGCGCGGCGTGAGCCGAGGACGCGAGGAAACCGGTGGCTGGGTACCCAAGCGACCCAGTGACCCCGAAAGGAGCAACCCGTGACCACTCCGAACGACGAGCTCGGTTGGCTGCTCGACCGGTTCGTGGAGCGGACCACCGGCGCGGCCCATGCCGTCGTCGTGTCCGCCGACGGTCTCCACCTGGCCGGTTCCCAGGGCCTGCCGCGCGAGCGTGGTGAACAGCTGGCGGCCGTCGTGTCCGGGCTCGCGAGCCTCACCGTCGGTGCGTCGCTGATCCTGGATGCCGGCAACGTCCAGCAGACCCTGGTCGAGATGGCCAACGGGTTCCTGCTCGTCATGGCCGTCGGCGACGGCGCCCACCTCGCCGTTCTCGCTGCCGCCGGGTCCGATCTCGGCCAGGTCGGCTACGAGATGGCTTTGCTCGTCGAGCGCGTCGGGGTCGCGCTCAGTCCGGCCGCTCGGGTGGGATGAGGGACGCCCTATGGCAGCCGATGGAGGACGGATCCGGCCCTACCTCGCCACCCGCGGGCGTACCCGGCCGGTTCAGGAGATCGCGATCGAGGCACTGGTCTCGACCACGCAGGTCGGCCGCGAGCGCCGCATCGATCCCGAGCCGGAGCGCGAGCGGATCATCCGGCTCTGTCATTCGCCACGATCGGTCGCCGAGGTCGCGGCCATCGTCTCGACGCCACTCGGGGTCGCCCGGGTGCTCGTCGCCGATCTCGAGGCCGAGGGCCTCGTTCGAGTCGCGGACCCACACGCGGCATTCACCGGGTCGGTCGAACCGGCCCGCAATCTGAGCGTGCTGGAAAGGGTGAGGGATGGCCTTCGTCGACTCTGAGGTGTCCGGCGGCACAAGCGCCGACCAGGACGCGCTCTCGGTCAAGATCGTCGTAGCCGGTGGATTCGGCGTGGGGAAGACGACCTTCGTCGGAGCGGTCAGCGAGATCGAACCGCTGCGCACCGAGGCCTTGATGACCGAGGCGTCCACCAAGGTGGACGACCTCACCATGCTCCCGGACAAGAAGACCACCACGGTGGCGATGGACTTCGGCCGCATCACGCTGGCCGACGACCTCGTGCTGTACCTGTTCGGCACGCCGGGCCAGAACCGCTTCTGGTTCATGTGGGACGACATCACCCGTGGCGCGATCGGCGCGGTCATCCTGGTCGACACCCGCCGCCTGGCCGACTGCTTCGGCGCGATCGACTATGTCGAGCAGCGGGGCATCCCGTTCCTGGTCGCGATCAACGCCTTCGACGGGCTCCAGCAGCACGACGTCGACGACGTCCGCGACGCTCTCCAGGTCGGTCCCGAGGTGCCGTTCGTGGTCACCGACGCGCGCGAACGCGACTCCGTCAAGGCCGTGCTGGTCACCCTCGTCGAACACGCGATGTCGCTGGTCCAGCAGCCCTGAGGGCGGCGGTGGGACGACGTAGCGTCACTCCGGGCGGAACCGACGGAGCCATCTAGGCGTCAGACCACTGTGCGCCGGTATGTCGCATTGCTCATGTTGCCGCCGTGTGTGTTGAGTGCGTGCGGCGATGACCAGGCAGCCCCGAGCCAGGGCAGCAGTCCGACCGAGCCGCCCGCGCGCTACACGTCCACAGTCACCGTGCTCGAGAACCCACATCACGGCCCCGAACTCTGTGTATCCGTGGTCCTCGAGAGCTACCCCCCACAATGCGGCGGAGTACCGGTCGAGGGGTGGGATTGGTCGAGCGTGGAGTTCGAGCATGCGATCGGCGTCTCGTGGGGCGAATACACCGTGACGGGAACGTTCGACGGCGAACGCCTGACTCTGACCGAGCCTGCTCGGCCACCGAAGACGGAAGCTCCGCCCGAGAACGAGAGGCTCGGTACGCCTTGCCCGGCGCCGCCCGGCGGCTGGACCGTCGTCGACCGCGCCAGCTCGATGAACGGCTATGCCGGGCTCGACGCCGTCGCGGGATACACCACCGCGCAGCCGGACCATGCGGCCACGTGGCTCGATGGTGCCGTCCTCAATGTCGCCTTCACCGGCGATGTCGATCGGCACGAACAAACGCTGCGCTCCATCTGGGGCGGCGCACTCTGTGTCTCGACCGCCGAACGATCCAGCTCCGAACTCGACGCGATCGGCGCGGAGCTCGGTTACGGCACCGATCCGAACGTCCTCGGCTGGTCCGCCGACGGCCGCCGCGGCATCGTGATCGTGGGAGTCGTCGTCGATGACGGCTTCCAGGCGGAGATGGACCTGCGATGGGGTCCGGACGTCATCGACGTTTGGCCGGCCCTGCGGCCGGTTGATGAGCTCGCTCGGCCGTCCCCCGACCCGTAGCCTTCGCCCATGGGGCGGGCAGAGGGCTTCGTCGCCGATCTGCGGACGGTGTTGCGCAGCAGCGGCTTCCGGCGGCTGTTCGCCATTCGGCTCTCCGGTCAGCTCGGCGACGGCGTGTTCCAGATCGCCATGGCGTCGTACGTGTTCTTCTCGCCGGAGCGGACCACCACGGCTCCGGCCGCCGCCCAGGCATTCGCCGTGCTGCTGCTGCCGTATTCGCTGGTCGGGCCATTCGCGGGGGTGCTGCTCGATCGCTGGCGGCGCCGTCAGGTCCTGCTCGTGGCCAACGTCGTTCGGGCGGCTCTGGTGGTGGTCGTGGCGGCGGTGATCGCCGCGAGCGCCGACGGAGTGGCGCTGTTCGCCGCGGCGCTGGCGGTGCTCTCGGTCAACCGCTTCATCCTCGCGGGCCTGAGCGCCTCGCTCCCCCATGTGGTCCCCCGGCACGAACTGGTCATGGCCAACTCCGTCTTCCCCACCTGCGGAGCCGTCGCGGCCATGGCCGGCGCCGGCATCGGCTTCGTGGTCCGGCAGCTCACCTCGTCCGACGTCGCGCTGATCACGAGTGCGGCGGTCTTGTACCTGGCCGCGGGAATGACGGCGCTCTCCATCGGTCGTGACCTGCTCGGACCCGACGACGATCCGTCCCGGCCGTCGGCCCGCGCCGCCGTGCGCCACGTCCTCAGCGGTATGGCCGATGGCGCCCGGCACGTCACCGAACGGCCGGCGGCGGCGTGGGGGCTGGCCGCCATCGGCGTCCACCGCTTCTTCTACGGGATCACCACGGTCG
The DNA here is from genome assembly GCA_036566745.1 of Jiangellaceae bacterium. Lineage (GTDB taxonomy): Bacteria > Actinomycetota > Actinomycetes > Jiangellales > Jiangellaceae > DATCVR01. The sequence continues at coordinate 20,061 of DATCVR010000160.1, forward strand.
CGATGATCCTGCTCTGCCGGAACTACTTCCACGACCCGCGCGAGACCGACGCAGGGCTGGCCACGCTCGCCCTCGTGCTCGCGTCGTCCGGCGCGGGACTCCTGACCGCCGCCTGGCTGACCCCGCTCGCCACGGCGCGGATGCGCAAGGAGACGTGGGCGGCGGGACTGCTCGGGATGGCGGCCGTCGTGGGCGTGGTCCCAGGGGCGCTCTTCACGGTGCCGGCCATCGTCGTCACGGCGTTCCTCCTCGGGGTGGCGTCGCAGGGCCTCAAGATCGTCGTCGACACCCTGGTCCAGGAGAACATCGAGGACGCGTACCGCGGACGGGTGTTCTCCTTCTACGACGTGCTGTTCAACGTCGTGTTCGTCGGGGCCGCCGCCTGCGCCGCGGCCACCCTCCCGCCGTCGGGCAAGTCGTATGTCGTGCTGGTGGCGGTGTCGCTGGGGTACGCCGCGACCGCCCTCGCCTACCGGCGGGTCACCGCCGGCGGATCATCACAGCGGCGACGATCCGCCACCCGATGAGGAAGACCGCCACCACGACGGTCGCCACGACGACGAACGGCGTGGCAGTGCCCTGACCGGCCACGTGCCGCAGGACCATCCCGCCGCCGACCGTGGCCACCCAGACGGGCAACCCGGCCGCCACGACGGCGAACGGCGCCTGCCACGCACGCGCGACGCCCCATCCCGCCGCGAGCCCCACCAGGAACGGCCACGCGGTGGACGCGATCCCCGCGAGGTCCGCCGGATGAGCGTGGGAGCGGCGTCCGACCAGCACGAACACGAGAACGAGCGCGATGTCGAGAGCGGCGGCGAGCGCGACGCGCCGGGTCGATGGGCGACGGGTCGGGCGATCGGTCAGCGTCACCCGGCCGCCTCCGGCTGCTCGGCCCACCAGGACCGCAGCTCGGCCTCGGCGGCGGTGTCGCTCAGCGGACCCTGGTCGAGGCGGACCTCGAGGAGGTGCTTGTACGCGCGCCCGACCGCCGGCCCAGGGCCGATCCCGAGGAGTTCCATGATCTGGTTGCCGTCGAGGTCGGGCCGGATCGCGGCCAGCTCCTCCTCCTCGGCCAGCCGGTCGATCCGGGACTCGAGGCTGTCGTAGGCCTCCCGCAGTGCGAGCGCCTTGCGACGGTTGCGCGTGGTGCAGTCGGCGCGGGTCAGGACGTGGAGGCGCTGGAGCTGACCGCCGGCGTCGCGAACGTAGCGCCGCACCGCGGAGTCGGTCCACTCACCGCCGCCGTAGCCGTGGAAGCGCAGGTGGAGCTCGATCAGCTGGGCCACGTTGTCGATCACGCCGCCGGGAAAGCGCAGCGCGACGAGCCGTTTACGGGCCAGCTTGGCTCCGACGACGTCGTGGTGGTGGAAGCTCACCCCGCCGCCGTCCTCGAACCGGCGGGTCTTCGGCTTGCCGATGTCGTGGAGTAGCGCCGCCACCCGGACCACGAGGTCAGGTCCGCCGCCGGGCAGCCGGTCCTCGAGGTCGATGGCCTGCTCGAGCACGGTCAGGGAGTGCTCGTAGACGTCCTTGTGCCGGTGGTGTTCGTCGATCTCGAGGCGGAGTGCGGGGAGCTCGGGGATCACCCGCTCGGCGATGCCGGTGTCGACCAGCAGGGTGAGCCCGGTGCGGGGCATCGGGGAGAGCATCAGCTTGACGAACTCGTCGCGGATCCGCTCGGCGGAGATGATCTCGATCCGGTCGGCCATGTCACCCATGGCCGTGACGACGGCCGGGTCGACGGTGAATCCCAGCTGGGCGGCGAACCGGGCGGCTCGCATCATCCGCAGCGGGTCGTCGGAGAACGACTGCTCCGGGGTCCCGGGGGTGCGGATGAGCTTGCGCCCGAGGTCGGCCAGGCCGCCGTGGGGGTCGACGAACTCGCGGTCGGGCAGCGTCACCGCCATCGCGTTGACGGTGAAGTCGCGGCGCACGAGATCGTCGGCGATGGAGTGGCCGTAGGACACCTCGGGCTTGCGGCTGGTGCGGTCGTAGGCCTCGGAGCGGTAGGTGGTGACCTCGATCTGGAAGCCGTCCTTCTGGGCGCCGATGGTGCCGAACGCCTGCCCGACGTCCCAGATGGAGTCGGCCCACCCGGAGAGCAGCCGCTTCGTCTCCTCGGGGCGCGCCGACGTGGTGAAGTCGAGGTCCTGGCCGAGCCGGTCGAGCAACGCGTCGCGGACGGAGCCGCCCACGAGGGCGATCTGGTGGCCCGCCGCCACGAACCTCGCGCCCAGCTCGTCGGCGACCGGCGCGATGCGCAGGAGCTGACGGACGGCCCGGCGCTGGGCCTGGGACAGGTCGCCGGAAAGGGCGTCGATCGGTTCGGTCACGACGCACCAGCGTACGGGCACGTCGAGCCGATGGGCCACACGCCGGAACACCACGCAGCGCAGGGGTCAGGCGCGACCGGCCGGAGGCCTGCCTCCGAGTGTCCCGACGGCCACCGCCCCCATGCGGCACCCGGCGTCCAGCGCGTCCTGGACGCCGCGTCCCGAGACCCAGGCATCGAGCAGACCGGCGGCGAAGGCGTCTCCGGCTCCGGTGACGTCGACCTCGGGGGCGGGCTCGGTGGCGGCACGCCAGTGGCCGTCCTGGCCGGCCCACACGGCCCCGTCGGCGCCGAGCTTGACCACGCAGCTGCCACCGGTGATCTGGGCCAGCGTGGCCGCCTGGTCGAGCGGACTCCCCGGGCCGGCCAGGATCTCCGCCTCGACGTCGTTGGCCAGCACGAGGTCGCAGCCGTGGACCCAGGTGAGGAAGGCATCGCGGACCACGCGCAAGGGCGCGGCCGAGGCGGCGTCGACGCTCGTGGTCAGCCCGGCCTCCCGGGCCGTCTCGAGCGCGCGGAGACCGGCCGGGCGGGAGTCGTCGTCGAGGAGGGTGTAGCCGGACAGGTGCAGGTGCCTGGCGCCGGGCCGTCGCGCCGCCAGCCCGACGCTCGCGGCGTCGAAGCGCAGGTTCGCGCCCCGGTCGGTGATCATCGACCGTTCGCTGCCGTGGACGAGGACGATGATGCTCCCGGTGGTCACGCCGTCGTGGACGGCCACCTCGGTGTCCACGCCCGCGGCGTGCAGCTCGGCGATCCGGTCCCGGCCGGCCTGATCGGCGCCGACAGCTCCGGCGAACGTCACGGCCGCGCCGATCGAGGCCAGCCACGCGGCGACGTTGGCGGCCTGCCCGCCGCCCGCGATCGTCACCGTCGCCGGGGTGTCCGATCCGTAGGCGAAGTCGCCGGGGACGACCGCGAGGACGTCGGTGATGAGGTCGCCGGCCGTGATGATCACGACGCCGGGCCGGCTGCCTGGGCGACCGCGATGCGGGCGGCGAGTGCGGCGTTGGCCAGGATGATCCGGATGTTCGTCTCGAGGCTGGCGCCCGCCGACGCGGCGTGGAAGTGCCCGAGCAGGACCGGTGTGACGTCCTTGCCGGTGACCCGATCGCGCTCGACGATCGCCAGGCCCTCGCCGAGGATGCGGTCGTGCAGCTCCGGATCGAGCTGCTGGTCGGCCGGGAGGGGGTTGGCGACGACCAGCGCGGCGTCGTTGACACCGTGGTCGCGCTGGGCCCGCCAGGCGGCGGCGATCTGGTCCGGCGTGTCGAGCCGCCAGTCGAGGTCGAAGCCGCTGTCGGTGACGAAGAACCCGGGAAAGCGCCGGGTGCGGTAGCCCACCACCCCGATGCCGAGGGTCTCGAGGCGCTCCAGCGTCGCACCGACGTCGAGGATGGACTTCACACCGGCACACACCACCACGATGGGCGTGTGGGCCAGAGTCGTCAGGTCCGCCGACTCGTCGAAGGTCTGGGCCGCCTCGCGGTGCACGCCGCCGAGGCCGCCGGTGGCGAACACACGGATCCCCGCCGCCGCGGCGACCGCGCCGGTGCTGGCCACGGTCGTCGCTCCGTCGACCCCGGCGGCCGCAGCGATCCCGAGGTCGCGTACCGAGAGCTTGACGACGTCCTCGCTGGAGGCCAGCCGGGCCAGGTCGTCCGGGTCCAGGCCCACGATCAGGCGTCCGGCGACCATCCCCACCGTGGCCGGAACCGCCCCGCCGTCGCGGACGGCGTCCTCGATCTCGCGCGCCACAGTCAGGTTGGCCGGGCGCGGCAGCCCGTGGGAGATGATGGTGCTCTCCAGGGCGACGACCGGCCGGCCGGCGCCGATCGCCGCTCGGACCTCGTCGCTCACATGTGTCGTCAGAGGTGGCACGGCGCGAGGTTACCGCCCGGCCGGCGGCCTCCCGACGACGCATCCGCCCTCGTCAGCGGCGCGCTTCGAACCTGACGTGACAGCGCATCGCCGCAGCCCAGCTACCCTGGTCGTATGCCCGGTTCGTCGTCCCCACCCGCAGGTGACTTCGACGACCGGCGAAACCGCCCGGCGGCAGGCACGCATGCCGAGCCCGCCGCCCACACCCGCAGGCGCCGGCTGCGCACCGTGCGCGAGACCTCGGCGGGAGGACTCGTGGTCGACCATCTCCACGACGCCTCCGAGGCCGCGCTGATCGGCCGGGTCGACCGCAGGGGCCGGCTCGAATGGGTCCTGCCGAAGGGGCACGTCGAGGCCGGCGAGACCCCTGAGCAGACCGCGGTCCGCGAGGTCAGGGAGGAAACCGGCCTCGAATCGCGGGTCGTCTCGCCGCTCGGTGACATCGACTACTGGTTCGTCGCCGACGACCGCCGTATCCACAAGACGGTCCATCACTACCTCCTCGAGGCCATCGGCGGCACCATGAGCACCGACGATGTCGAGGTGAGTGAGGTCGCCTGGGTGCCCCTGCACGAACTGGCCCAACGGCTGCGCTATGCCTCCGAACGCCGCCTCGTCCGGCGCCTCGACGACCTCCTGCCTGGTACGCCCTCCGAAGGATCCACGTGACGCGCCGCCGTACCCTGCTCACCGCCGCGTCGCTCACGGCGTCGATCACCGCGGTCGTCGCGCTGTTCGCCCCGTCGGCGACCGCCGCCGACAAGCCCGAGGAGAAGGTCGAGGGACCCAGCGCGGTCGCCACGCTCCACGGCGTCGACCCTGCGGTGCTCCGCCCCGACAGCACCACCCTGACGCTCACCGGAACGGTCGTGAACAACGGCGACCAGCCGCTCGAGAACGTCCAGGCGCTGCCCCGCTACAGCAAGGACAGCCTCGAGTCGCGCGCCGACATCCGCCGCGTCGCCACCGACAACGACCTCCGCTGGGGCAAGCGCTACGACGAGCCCTACGACGTGGTCGCCGAGGTGCTCCAGCCCGGCGAGAGCGCCGAGTTCGAGCTCGAGATCCCGGTCGACTCCATGGGCCTGACCGATCCGGGCGTGTACGTGGCCGGCGTCGACATCCGCGGCAAGCCGGTCGACGGCGAGCGATTCCTCCTCGACACCTCGCGCACCGTGTTCCCGTGGCTGCCCGACGACGACCCCCTGCCCACGGTTCCGGTGGCGCTGCTGTGGCCGGTCACCGCGCGTCCGTCGCTGCTGCCCAGCGGCGTGTTCCTCGACGAGTCGCTGGCGGGCCAGGTGGCCCAGGGCGGTCCCCTCGACGCGATGGTCGACGCCGTCAACGAGTCGCCGCGCCCCGCCCCGGTCACCTGGTTCGTCGACCCCGACGTTCTGACCAGCGTCGACGCCATGGCCGGCGGGTACGAGGTGCGGGCCGACGAGGGTGTGGCCGTGGGGGTGGGCGCCGAGGCGGCGGCCGAGTGGCGCTCCGCGTTCGACAGCACGACCCGCGACGCCGACATGATGTTCTTCCCCTACGCACGGCCCGACGTCGACGCCCTGACGGCCGACGATCCCGAGTTCGCCGCCCAGCTCGCCGAGCAGAGCGCCGCCGCGTCGACCGCAGCCACCGGGTCGATCGCCGGCCAGGCCCGCACCGACGTCGCCTGGCCCGACGGCCGCACCGTCACCGGCGAGGCGCTGTCCGTGCTCGCCGACTCCGGTGCGCGACAGGTCGTCCTCCCCACCAGCGCCGTCGACAACACCGGCACCCGCACCCAGGTCACCGTCGATGCCGGCGACGACACCTTCGACGCCGTCCTGACCGATCCCGGCCTCGACTCCGCGATCAGCGACGCCCTCGCGGCCACCGACCCCGCGGCCGCCGCCCTCGACCTCCAGCAGCGCTGGCTCGCCGAGACGGCCATGGTCGCCATCGAGGCAGTCGGCGACGAGCAGGTCCGGCCCCTGGTGGCGGCGCCGCCCCAGCGCTGGAGCCCCGACTCCGCCACCGCTGCCGCCGTCGTCCGCACCTGGACCTCCGCGGGCTGGGTCGCTCCCACCACGCTCGACGAACTCCCCGAGCCCACCGAGCGGGAGTCCGTGGACCTCGCGCCCTACGACCCCGCCGAGGCGTTGCCGGCCTCCAACGTCGCCGCCACGGCCACGCTGGCGGGGGCGGCCAGCCACTACACCACCCTGCTCGCCGATCCGGGCTCCCTCGGCGAGGCGCTCGGCGGCGCTGCGCTGCGGTCGGCCTCCACCGGCTGGCGCGACGACCCAGCCGCCGGCGTGGCGTACACCTCCACGGTCACCACCGAGCTGACCAGCCGGATGTCGCAGGTCAGCGTCGTGCTGCCCGAGTCGGTCACGCTCGCCAGCAGCCAGGGCGACTTCCCGCTCACCGTCACCAACGACCTCGACGAAGCCGTGACGGTCCGCCTCGACGTCCAGTCCACCAACGTCGACCGGCTCCGGATCAAAGACGTCCCGCCCCAGCGGGTCGAACCGGGCGAGAAGGCGACGATCCTGGTCACGGCCGAGGCGACCACCAACGGCAAGGTCCCGATCGACGTCCAGCTCGTCGCCGGCGACGGCGCCCCGATCGGCCCGCCGCACCGCACCGTGGTCAACGCCACCGGGTGGGGCACCATCGGCTGGCTCGTCGTGGGCGGCGCCATCGCGCTGTTCGGTCTCGCGCTGGTCCGGCGGGTGATCCGCGGCCGGCCCGGCGCGGCCGGCCACGCCGTGACCGACGACAACCCGGCCGGCGAGCCCACCGCGCCCGCGACCACCACCTCCACCACAGCCACCACCACCCCCACGGACGATGGCGGGAGTACACCGGTCGCGAGGGTGGCCCCATGAGCGACACCAGGCCCCGCCGACCCGCCGAGGCCCCGGTCATGCGCGACGCCGGGTTGCTGAACTCCAGCATCAT
>DATCVR010000161.1:0-2478 GCA_036566745.1 Jiangellaceae bacterium
TCTCCGAACGCTCCGGCCTCGCCCAGCACGTGGGCGGCTGCTACGGACAGGTCCAGGGCCAGCTCGGCGGTGAGGTCGGAGTTGGCCAGACCTCGTACGCCGTCGGTTCCGAAGAGACGTGCCACGTATCTGCTCCTTGTCGAGGACAGCAGGAAATGCGTTCGGCCCCGGAGCGAGGTGCCCCCGGGGCCGAACGTGACGCGATGACGAGCGCGATCAGCGCTTGCTGTACTGAGGAGCCTTGCGGGCCTTCTTGAGCCCGGCCTTCTTGCGCTCGGTGACCCGGGCGTCACGCGTGAGGTATCCGGCCTTCTTCAGCGCCGGGCGGTTGTTCTCGGTGTCGGCGGCGTTGAGTGCGCGGGCGATACCGAGGCGCAGCGCGCCGGCCTGACCGGTGACGCCGCCGCCGTTGATGCGGGCGACCACGTCGTAGCGGCCGTCGAGCTCGAGCTCGACGAACGGCGAACTCACCAGCTGCTGGTGGACCTTGTTGGGGAAGTACTGCTCGAGCGGGCGACCGTTGATCGTCCACTGGCCGGTGCCAGGAACGATGCGGACGCGAGCGATGGCTTCCTTGCGACGACCGGTGGCACCGGCGGGCTCGATGGCCGAGAAGCGCGACGGCGCGGACTCGGAGGTGTAGCTCTCGACGACGGCCTCGTCGGCCTCGGTCTCGGCCACAGCGTCAATGGTGGTGTCGGTCATGTCCTCGCTCACGGTGCTGGTCTCGCTCACTGCGCGACCTGGCTGATCTCGAACGGCACCGGCTGCTGAGCCTGGTGCGGGTGCTCTGGGCCTGCGTACACCTTCAGCTTCGCCAGCATCTGCCGACCGAGGGTGTTGTGGGGAAGCATGCCCTTGACCGCCTTCTCGATGACCCGGCGCGGGTTCTTCTCGAGCAGGACGTCGTAGGTGGTCTCCTTCAGACCGCCGGGGCGGCCGGAGTGACGGTACTCGACCTTCTTCTCACGCTTGTTGCCCGTGAGAGCGATCTTGTCCGCGTTGATGACGATCACGAAGTCGCCGGTGTCGACGTGCGGCGCGTAGATCGGCTTGTGCTTGCCGCGCAGGAGAGTGGCGGTGTGGGTGGCAAGCCGACCGAGGACGACGTCGGTGGCGTCGATGACGTGCCACTGGCGCTGGACGTCACCGGGCTTGGGGCTGTACGTGCGCACGGTCGTGGGCCTTCGCTTCGTCGAAAGGATGGTTCCTGGTCGGGGGCTGGCACGCCGGAGCCCAGGCGATGACGCAGGGCACGGCCCGGTATGCACAACAGCTCAACAAGATACCCGCCAGGCCACCCGAGGGTCAAAACACGGGCAGCGGGCTCAGGACCGGACTGTGGCCACCCGGTGCTCGCGCGGACTGATCCCCCGGACCCGCTTGAACGCCGCGCTCAGCGCGAACGAGCTGCCGTAGCCGACCTGGCGCGCCACGGCGCCGATGGTGGCGTCGGGTTCCCGGAGCAGATCGGCGGCCAGGGCGAGGCGCCATTCGGTGAGGAACGACATCGGGGGCTCGCCGACCAGATCGGTGAAGCGCCTGGCCAGCGCCGCGCGCGAGACGCCGATCTCGCCGGCCAGGTTGGCGACGGTCCACGGGTGAGCCGGGTTGTTGTGAAGCATCCGCAGGGCCCGCCCCACCACCGGATCGGTCTGAGCGCTGTACCAGGCCGGCGCGTCCGCCTCGGGCCTCGCGAGCCAGGAACGCAGCGACGCGATGAGCAGGAGATCGAGCAGGCGGTCGAGGACGACCTCCTGGCCGGGCTCGTCCCTGACGATCTCGTCACCGAGGAACGACACGAGGGGGTTGTCCCAGACGTCGCCGGAGACGACCAGGAGGGTCGGGAGGGCACGCAGCAAGCGTTCGCTCACCTCGCCACCCAGCGCGTAGGTGCCGATGAGCATCGTGGTCGAGCCGCTGGGGTCGTTGCCCCAGGTGCGCACCCCGAGGTCCATCGCCTGCGGCAGCTCGGCGCCGTCGGGCGTGCCGCACCGCTGGCCTGGGAAGATGATCGCCTGTGGCGGCGTGGCCGGGTCGTCGGCGACGGTGTAGGGGTCGGGGCCGCGGATGAGGGCGATGTCGCCGGGGCCCACGCGGGTGGTGCTGCCGTCGTCCTGCATCACCCAGGCCTCACCGCGCACCATCGCGACGAGCGTCAGCGGGGCTTCGTCCTGGATCCGCACCGACCACGGCGGGTTCATGATCGACCGGAGCAGGAACGCGCCGTGAGCGCGTGGCCCGTCCAGCAGGCCGGCAAGAGCGTCCATGACCGTCGATTCTAGACGCTCGGACATGATCCGTAGCCTGTCGACCATGGACCGTCTCGCAGGGTGGCGATTCACTGGGACCATGACCGCAACCTGGATCGTCATCCTGACCGTCGCCGCCGCCGTGGGCTCCGGCCTGAACGCCGGACTCTTCTTCATCTTCTCGACGGCCGTCATGCCGGCACTGGCGCAGCTGCCCCCGGCACAG
>DATCVR010000162.1:0-49418 GCA_036566745.1 Jiangellaceae bacterium
CGATACCTTCGCGGCCTCCCGCCTCTGAGCGCGCCTTGACGGGCGGTCTTGGTGTGGCCCTGGCGACACCAGAACCACCCATCACATGGATCAGCCCTCGCAGCCGATCCCGTCGGAGTCCCGATCCAAGCCATACACGTCGCTCCCGACCACCGTGACCGGACCGCGGACGTAGGACGGTCCGTTACCACTGCCACCAGCACAGTCGACGTCGCTGTCGACGGGTACGCAGCCGCCGTCGTAGTTCGAGTCACAACCTGCCTGTGGCTCCGGCTCCGGGGGCGGAGGTGGCGGTTCGTACGTACCGATCGAGGTCACCTCGTCCACCGGTTCGATCGTGACCACGTCGGAGACCAGCTCGCGCGAACTCTCGGCGCCGTCGATCAGCACGACCTCGTACGTGAGGGTCCGGACCCCGTCGACACCGACCGTGGTCACGACGGTGACTCCAGCATCGACTGCCGGATCCTCGACGCTCACCCGGCCGAACGAAATGGGCTCGGTCACGGCGACGCTCTCGACACTCACCACCGGACTCGGCGGCGCCGACGTCGTCGTCGGAACGGATTCGTCTGCCCGTGCCTCTGTCGTTGGTTGGTCGCCGTCCGAACTCCGGGTGACCTCAGGCGAGGCACAGGCCACGACAGCCAGCCCGATGACGAGGATCAGACTTCCCACGCTGATCGCATGGACGAGCGACCGCACGCGCGACAGAGCGTTCCCGATCACGGAGCCCCCCGGCCCTGGCCAACACGTTCTCGTCGACCTCCGTGGCACCCATCATCCACCCGGGCGCATCACCGCTGGTCAGACGTAACGATGCGACGCTATCCGCGTCACCCGGCCGGGTCAATCGCTTCGCCGCTCGACGTCAGCCCAGGTCGACGGGGTCGATACGCACCCGCACAGGGCCGCCGGAGCGCCGCGCCGAACGCACCCCGGCGGCACCGCGCAGGGCGGCGGCCAGCCGAGTGCCGGCAGCCCGCGGCACCCGCACGATGGTCCGCGAGCCGTCCTCGACGGGCACCGGCCCCAGGATCTCGGCTCCGTCGGGAAGCTCCACCGCCGACAACAGCTCGGCGACGTCGGCCTCGGCGCCGCGGAGCTCGGCCACGCGCGCGGCCGGCGGAAAGTGCAACGCGACACGCTCGGTCAGCTCGCGAGCCGCGAACCCGGCCGGATCCCACCGCACCAGCGCCTGGACGGCGGGAGCCTCCGCGTCGGCGACCACGACGACCTCGCCGCCGTCGGTGGACGTGCGCACCAACGCCGCGGCCTGGAACCATCGGCGCAGCGCTTCCTCGGCGGCACGCAGGCCGGGGCGGGTGAGCATGGTGGTGCCGTCGAGCAGCAGCGCAGCGGCGTAGCCGTCGTGGGGCACGGGCTCGGCGCCCGGGGTGGCGACGACGATCGCCGGCTCCGTCCCCACCGACTCACGGATCGCGTCGCCCCGCGACACGAGCACCGACGCCCCGGGGAAGGCCCGGCCGAGCTCCTCGGCGGTGCGGCGGACCCCGACTGCCGCGGCGCGCAGGGTGTGATGGCCGCACTCCGGACACGTCCACGCCGGCACCTCGGTCCCGCACCAGCCACACGCGGGCGGCCCGCCTCCCGGCCGCAGCACCAACGGCCCGCTGCACTGCAGGCACCGTGCGGAAGTCCGGCAACGCCCACATGCGACGGCCGGGAGATACCCGCTGCGCGGAACCTGGACGAGCACCGGCCCACGCGCCAGCCCTGCCCGAGCCACCCGCCAGGCCAGCGACGGCAGCCGAGCGGTGCGTGCGGCCTCGTCGCGGGCCTGCTCGTGGTCGTCGCCGGAGGTGCGCACGCGCGGAGCGGCCTGGCGGACCACCGCACGATCCGGAGCCACCGCCCGGGCCCACCCGGAGGTGAGCAGCTGCTCGGCCTCGGCGGTACGCGCGAACCCGCCCACCACCGCGGCAGCGCCCTGGAGGTGGGCGCGCAGCAGCAGGACCTCGCGGACGTGGGGGTACGGCGCCCGTGGCTCGGCGTGAAGGTCGTCGCCGTCGTCCCAGATACAGACCAGCCCGAGGTCGGCCACGGGCGCGAACGCCGCCGACCTCGTGCCCACCACCGCTCGGGCCGCGCCACGCCGCACCGCCAGCCATCTGCGGTAGCGAGCCGACGGTCCGGCATCGGCCTCGAGAACGACGTGGTGGTCGGTGCCGACGAGCGCGGCGATGGCGCGGTCGACCCGGGCGGCGTCGCGACCGTCGGGCACGACGACCAGCGCGCCGCGGCCGCCGGCCAAGCATGCCGTGACGAGCCGGGCGATCAGATCGGGCCAGTCGGCGCCCGGCCCCGGCGTCCACACCACCCGCGGCGCGGCCCCGCCAGGCCCGCCCCCCGGTCCCGCGCCGGAACCCGTACCCGCCCTCGGGCGGGCCAGCGCAGCCAGCAAGGCGACTCCGGCATCGTGGTGGCGCCAGCCGGCGGGCTCCGGCGGAGGCGGCGGATCCGGTGGCGGCGACGAGGGCCGCTTCTCGGTGGTGGCGTGGCGCGGCGGGATCGCCAGGCGGAGCACGTCGGCCACCGTCCCGGCGTACCGGTCGGCGACCGCTCGGGCCAGCTCGGCGATCTCGGGGGTCAGCACCGGCTCGGCCGAGATCGCCCGGCGCAACCGGGTCAGCCGGCCCTCGTGCTCGCTCCGAGCGGCCCGCTCGACGATGAACCCGGCGTGCTCGGCCCCGGCGAACCGCACGGCGACCCGGGCTCCGGGCACGGCGTCGGCGTCCATCGACGCCGGCACGGCATAGTCGAAGGGCCGGTCGAGATGCGGCAACCCGACGTCGACCAGCACCCGGGCCACGGGCAGCTCGCTCGCCTCGGGCTCGGGCTGGGGCTGCGCCTTCGCGCGCGCCCGCGACCGCCGAGCGACCGGCGCCTCGATGAGCGCAGGCTGAGCGTCGGGGTCGTCGGTCACAGACCTGTTTCTACCTCACCACGGGGACATCGCGCGGCCAGGCGGCCAGCACCCGGCGGGAGCCTGGATCGCCGGCCAACGCCGGGGTCGTCGTCGGTCTCGACACGGTGATCGCCGCGCGCCGGGTCGCTCATCGCTTGTCGGCCGCGTGCGCAGCGTCGATGATGTCGGCATGGCGACGACCCGAGGAGCCGACGTCGCCGCCACGGCCGCCACGGTGGTCACGTGAGCGGCGGCCCCGAGGCTGCGATCCAGGCGACCGCCCGCGCGCTGGCGAAAATCGACAATGCCGAGGCCGTGGTCATCGTCGAGGGCATCAGCGACCAGATCGCCGTGGAGACGGCTGCCGAGGGTCGCGGCCAGGATCTCCATGCCGAGCGAGTCGTGATCGTTCCGATCGGCGGGGCGCATGCGATCGGTGGTTTCCTGACGAGGTTGGGGCCGCTCGTATCCCGGGTTCGGCTTGCCGGTCTGTGCGACCGGCGTGAGGAGGAGGTGTACCGGCGCGCACTGATCACGGCCGGTGTCGGCTCACCCCGTACGCGCACCGACATGGAGCACCTCGGGTTCTACGTCTGCGTCGACGACCTGGAGGAGGAGCTGATCCGCGCCGTGGGCACCGACGCGGTCGAAGCGCTGTTCGACGCCCAGGGCGACCTCCGGAAGTTCCGCTCGTTCCAGACCCAGCCTGCGTGGCGCGGCCGGGAGCTCGGACCCCAGATGCGGCGGTTCCTGCGAAGTAGCGCACGCCGCAACCTGCGTTACGCACGGCTCCTCGTCGAGGACGCGATCGACCGGCACACCTTGGCACGCCCGCTCGACGCGCTGCTCACCACCATGGCGCACGGCGCCCCGGGTGCCTCGTCACCGTCACGGTGAGTGCCGATCAGTTCTCCGCGACCTGCTCCAGCCTCGAGCGCAGGGCCTGGCTCTCCTCGATGGCCGCTTGGGCGAGGTCACTGGCCTCGCGGGCTGCGGGCAGGAGCACCCTCGTGATCCGAGCCGCCAGGTCGCGGTCGGCGTCGGCGTCGGGCTGCGCGGTCCCGCCCTCGGCAGCCCGTGCCGCCTGCCGGAGTCCGGCGATCACGACCCCGATCGCGGCCTGCGCCGACCCGCCGTGGGCGAGGACGTCGTCCATCACGGACGTCGCGCCGGGGACCGACAGGTCAGCGGCGGTCGGTGCCCTGGTCGCGGCGTCTCGCGTGGCCTTGAGCAGCGCGCCCAGCACCGGCTCGGGCACCCCGCACAGGGCCGGAGCGTGCGGGCCTTCGGTCAGCTGGCCGGACAGCGTGGTGACCGCGGTGACCACCTCGTCCCAGGCGCGGACGACCGACCCCACAGTCGCCGCTGAGAACCCCGGTGCGCGAGAAGGCCCGCCCGGCGGTACGAACCCGTCGCCGCCCGCCACAGCCGACCACCGCGCCGGCGCGGACTCGTAGACCGACACCGTGCTGTCGGCCACCACCGGCCACAGGTAGCGTTCGGCGATCCGCTCGCGTGCCCCTGCCACCAGCCTCGCGCCGAACGCGGGATCGTCGAGCACTCTCGTGACGGCGGCTGCCAAGGCGTCAGGCGAGCGCACCGGCACGTGCAGGCCGGTCTGCTCATGCACCACGACCTCCTTGAGACCACCGGTGGCCGTCACCACGCAGGGTGTGCCTGCCGCGGCCGCCTCCAGAGGCGCATAGCCGAAAGGCTCGTACCAGGGGGACGCGACCTCGACCTCGCAAGCACCCTTGAGCGCCGCGAGCTCGGCGGCGGTCAGGAAGCCTGCGAACCGCAGTCCGTCGCCTACTCCGAGGTCGGCGGCGAGCGTTTCGAGGTGTGCCTGGTAGTCGCCCGATCCGGCGAAGACCAGGCAGGCGTCCGGGTGGCGCTGCCGGATGATCGCCAGCGCCTCGACAGCGTCGCTGCCGCCCTTGAACGCCTTGAGCCGAGCGGACAACACGATCAGCGGAGCGCCCTCGCTGATTCCGAGCCGCTCCCGCATCGCGGCCCGCTCGGCCGGCGTCGACTTCCACATCTCCGGGTCGACGGCGTTCGGTACGACGGTGATGTCCGCGACGTTCGGCGCGATCACCTCCGCCACCTCTGCAGCCATCGCCTCCGAGCACACGATCGTCCGCGACGACGCGCCGACCAGCATCCGCTCACGCGCATGCCGACCGGCCACGCGTGGTGCCGAGACGTCCCCGCCGTACGTACCCCAGCCGGTCGCATGGATGGTCGCGACCAGCGGCCGCTGAAAGGCGTCCGCGGCGTCGATGCTGGCCTGCGCCACCAGCCAGTCGTGTCCGTGCACGATGTCCGGCTGCCAGTCCCCCAACGTTGCCTGCGTCATCGCGGTGAGTTCGACGTTGAAGGCGTCGACCCAGCCGACGATGTCCGTGCCGAGATCTGGTCCCGACGGATCGGGCGTGGCCCGCAGGATTCGGACGCCGTTGACGGTGCTGTCCGCCGGCGCGTCCTCGTGGCTTTGAGTGACGACGACCACGTCGTGGCCTGCACCGGCCAGCGACTCGGCCAGCCCGTGGACCGCCCGCCCCAGACCCCCGTAGATCACGGGCGGGTACTCCCACGAGTAGATCAGGGTGCGCATACGGTCATTCCGACGTGTCGACAGCAACCTGCGCACACGGAAGTACGTCGCGATGCGATCCGGTGACGGCGCGAGCGTGGCCCTTCACGGACTCGGGGCGTCTCCGGTGCGCCCATGGGTCGCCGCACGTCAGACACGCGCGATGGTGATCCCGACTCGGCACTGGACCTCCGTCCCGCACCCCGGCAGTTCCGGGGCCCGTGAGGCAGCCAACTCCGGTGCGGTTTCTATGTGGTTTCACCAGCGCCATCCGGCCCGCCCCGGCCATGACCGGGACAGGCGCCACGCATGGCCGCCGCCTGGATCTCGACCAGAATCCGTCAGCACGCCAACGCAGAGCTGGGCACGACCGTGGCCGCTGACGCGACCGGCGGATCCGGCCGGACCCGCGGGCTCAGCTCAGCCGACGGCCTTCTGGAGGTCCTCGATGCGGTCGGTGCGCTCCCAGGTGAAGTCGGGGAGCTCGCGGCCGAAGTGTCCGTACGCGGCGGTCTGGCTGTAGATCGGGCGCAGGAGGTCGAGGTCGCGGATGATCGCGGCCGGCCGGAGGTCGAAGACGTCCGACACGGCCCGCGCGATCTGGTCGACCGGAGCCTGCTCGGTGCCGAAGCACTCGAGGAACAGCCCGACCGGCTCGGCCTTGCCGATGGCGTAGGCGACATGGACCTCGCATCGCCGCGCCAGCTCGGCGGCCACGACGTTCTTGGCCACCCAGCGCATCGCGTAGGCCGCGGAGCGATCGACCTTGGACGGGTCCTTGCCGCTGAAGGCTCCCCCGCCGTGGCGGGCCATGCCGCCGTAGGTGTCGATGATGATCTTGCGGCCGGTCAGTCCGGCGTCGCCCATCGGCCCGCCGATCTCGAACCGGCCGGTGGGGTTGACCAGCAGGCGGTAGTCGTCGCCGGCCAGGTCGAACTCCTCGACCACCGGAGCCACCACCTGGGCCGCGATGTCGGGGGTCAGCAGGGCGTCGAGGTCGATGTTGGAGGCGTGCTGGGTGGAGATCACCACGGTGTCGAGGCGGACCGGACGGTCGCCGTCGTACTCGATGGTGACCTGGGTCTTGCCGTCGGGACGGAGGTAGGGGATGGCGCCGGTCTTGCGGACCTCGGCCAGCCGCTGGGCCAGCCGGTGGGCGAGGGTGATGGGCAGCGGCATCAGCTCGGGCGTCTCGGCGCTGGCGTAGCCGAACATCAGGCCCTGGTCGCCCGCGCCCTGACGGTCGAGCGGATCGTCGTCGCCCTCGACGCGCGTCTCGTACGCGGCGTCGACACCCTGGGCGATGTCGGCCGACTGCGCCCCGATGGAGACCGAGACGCCGCAGGAGTAGCCGTCGAAGCCCTTGGTCGAGGAGTCGTACCCGATGCCGAGGATGGTCTCGCGGACGATGCCGGGGATGTCGGCGTACGCGTCGGTCGTGACCTCGCCGGCCACGTGGACCTGGCCGGTGGTGACGAGGGTCTCGACCGCCACCCGGCTGCGTGGGTCGACCTTGAGCAGGGCGTCGAGGACGGCGTCGCTGATCTGGTCACAGATCTTGTCGGGGTGACCCTCGGTGACCGACTCGGAGGTGAACAGACGCAGGGACAACGGAATCTCCTCGATGGCATGCGTGACGGCGCGTCAGCCCGTCCACTGTAGGGGATCGAGGCGATGTTGCAGGTCAGCGGTCCACGTCGTGGTCAGCCAGCCGCTCGCCGACGAGATCCCACACCACATGGGCCAGGGCCGTCTTGGGTCCGCGCGGCACCGGCGTGGAGGATCCGTCGGCCCCCAGCACCACCGCTTCGTTGTCGGCGGACTCGAAGCCGCGGTCGGCGCCCACCTCGTTGACGACCAGCACATCGCAGCCCTTCGCCGCGAGCTTGGCCCGGCCGTGGTCGAGGACGCTGCCCTGGGCGTCGCCGGTCTCGGCCGCGAAGCCGACGACGACCTGCCCGAGCGTGGCTCGCTTGGCGGCCAGCTCGGCCAGGACGTCCGAGGTGCGTTCGAGCTCGATCGTGGGAGCTCCGCCGTCGGGCGATTTCTTGATCTTGGCGTCGGCGTACGTGGTGGGCCGGAAGTCGGCCACGGCGGCAGCCATCACGATCGCGTCGGCGTCGGAGGCTGCTTCGAGCATGGCCTCGCGGAGGTCGGCGGCCGAGGTGACCCGGACGATGTCGGCACCGGCCGGGTCGTCGAGGCCGACGTTGGCGGCCACGACCGTGACCTGCGCGCCTCGGGCCACGGCGGCGCGGGCCAGGGCGTATCCCTGGCGCCCCGACGAGCGGTTGCCCAGGAACCGCACCGGGTCGAGGTACTCGCGGGTGCCACCGGCCGAGACGACCACGCGGCGACCGGCGAGATCGGGGCGGCGGACGCCACGGGCGAGGACGTCGAGGGCGAGCGCGAGGATCTCGTCGGGCTCGGGGAGCCGGCCCTTGCCGGAATCGGCGCCGGTCAGCCGGCCCACGGCGGGCTCGACCACCACCGCGCCGCGGTCACGGAGCGCCGCGACGTTGGCCACCGTGGCGGGGTGTTCCCACATCTCGGTGTGCATCGCCGGGACGAACACGACCGGACATCGCGCGGTGAGCAGCGTGGAGGTGAGGAGGTCGTCGGCCAGGCCCGCGGTGGCTCGCGCCATGAGGTCGGCGGTGGCGGGGACGACGAGGACGAGGTCGGCCTCCTGGCCCAGCCGCACGTGGGGCACCTCGTGGACGCCGTCGAAGACGTCGGTGGACACCGGATGCCCCGACAGCGCCGCCCAGGTGGGCGCACCCACGAAGCGCAACGCGGCCGCGGTGGGGACCACGGTGACGTCGTGGCCGCTCTCGGTGAGCCCGCGCAGGACCTCGCAGGCCTTGTAAGCGGCGATGCCGCCGCTGACCCCGAGAACGACCCGGGCAGCGGCGGCGGCCGCCATGCTCATTCCTTCTCGGCGGCGGGCTCGGCCGGCAGCTCGGTGGTGGTGCCGGTGACGGCGTCGGTGACGACCTCGCCGGGATCGATCTGCTCGGCGGTCAGGAGGCCGGCGTCGATTTCGCGCAAAGCGATGGACAGCGGCTTCTCCTGGACGTGCGTCTCGACCAGGGGCCCGACGTACTCGAGCAGGCCCTCACCGAGCTGGGAGTAGTAGGCGTTGATCTGACGCGCACGCTTGGCCGCGTAGATGACCAGGCCGTACTTGGACTCGGTCTTGGCGAGAAGGTCGTCGATCGGGGGGTAGGTGATGCCCTCGGCAACGCCACGGGTTCCGGACACGCTCATGCCTCCGGGCTGGATTGGGGGGGTGAACCCATCAATGTTACCAATTCTTCGCAGACCTGCTCGACATCGTTGTTCACGATGGTCACGTCGAACTCGGAAGCGGCCGCCAGCTCCTCGCGCGCCGTGGTCAATCGGCGCTCGCGTTCCTCCTCGGATTCGGTGCCGCGGCCCACGAGCCGGCGCACCAGCTCCTCCCAGCTGGGAGGAGCGAGGAAGACGAACAGCGCCTCGGGCATGGTCTCGCGGACCTGCCGGGCGCCCTGGAGCTCGATCTCGAGCAAGACCGAATGGCCCTCGCGCACGGCCTTCTCGACCGGCGCCCGCGGCGTGCCGTACTTGGCCCGCTGGTGGACGACAGCCCATTCGAGGAACTCGCCGTTGTCGATCATCTTGTCGAACGTGGCGTCGTCGACGAAGTGGTAGTGCTGGCCGTCGATCTCACGCGGCCGAGGCGGCCTCGTGGTGACCGACACCGAGATCCATAGCTCGGGATGCGCTGCGCGCAGTGTCTTGACGACGGTGGTCTTGCCGACCGCCGTCGGCCCCGACAGGACGATGACCTGCGGGGCCGACGACGAACCGTGGCTCAATCGCCGAAGCGGGTGATGAGCGCCGACGCCTGGTTGGTGCCCAGGCCGCGCACCCGACGAGTCTCGGCGATGCCGATCTCGTCCATGATCTGCTTGGCGCGGACCTTGCCGACGCCGGGCAGCGACTCGAGCAGGGCAGAGACCTTCATCTTGCCGATGACCTCATTGGTCTCGCCTTCCTTGAGAACGTCGCTGAGCTTGGCGCCGGCGTTCTTCAGGCGGTTCTTGACCTCCGCACGCTCCCGGCGAGCTTCGGCTGCCTTCGCGAGAGCGGCCGCGCGCTGTTCGGGAGTCAAGTTGGGGAGCGCCACGAGCGGGTCACCTCTGTTGTGTCGTTAGGGATTGTTGATTCGGTGGAAACGGTGGATCAGTTGGAACCTAGCGAGTGAACGGCCAGGTCAGCAACGCGATCCACCGTACCCGCATGGACCCGCCGACCCGACAGCGACACCTCGTTCATCTCACGAGGACACCACGAACGGCGTCGAGCGTACGGAACGTGGCCTCGCGCAGCGAATCCGGCTCCGGGCCCGCCCGCAGGATCTCTCGTGATACAGCAGGCAGGACGTGCGGGAGAGCCGGCCCGAACACACGCTCGAGATCGGCCGCCGTACCGCCCTGTGCGCCGATCCCCGGTGCGAGGATCGGACCGTCGACGTCGAGATCGATCGCACCGAGGTCGACGTCGCCAGCGACAGATCCTACGGTGGCGCCCACCACCACGCCCACACTGCCCTCGGGGGCCGAGGCGGCGTTGGCGGCACGCACGTGGTCGAGGACCACGCCGGCCACCGTGCGGCCGTCAGCGCCCCGGGCATGCTGCACCTCGGGCCCCTCCGGGTTGGAGGTCAGGGCGAGCACGAACACGCCGTTGCCGTGAGCGGCGGCGGTGTCGAGCAGGGGACGCAGCGACTCGAACCCCAGGTAGGGTGAGGCGGTCACGGCGTCGGCACACAGTGGCGAGCCGGTGCGCACGTAGGCGTCGGCGTAGGCCTGCACGGTCGAGCCGATGTCGCCGCGCTTGACGTCCAGCAGCACCAGCGCGCCGGCGTCGCGGACGTCGGCGATCACCTGCTCGAGCACGGCGACGCCGCGTGACCCGTGACGCTCGAAGAACGCCGACTGCGGCTTGAACACGGCCACCGCATCGCCCAGAGCGGCCACGAGGCCCCGGCCGAAGCGCTCGAGCCCTGACGGGTCGTCGGGCAGCCCCCAGGCCTCCAGCAGGCCGGGATGGGGGTCGATGCCCACACAGAGCGGGCCACGCGCCGTGGTGACCACGCCCAGACGGGAACCGAAGGGTACGGGGCTCATCGGGTGTCCTCCTCGATCAGGCGGGCGAGTTCGGTGTGCAGCCGCGACGGCCACAGCGGGCCGCCGTAGATGAACGCGGTGTAGGCCTGGACGAGCGTCGCCCCGGAGCGCAAGCGCTCGTGGACGTCCGCAGCCGTCGAGATCCCGCCCACGGACACGATCACCATGCCCGCCCCGGTACGGGCCCGCAGGAGGCGCAGGACGTCCACGGAGCGGGCCCTGAGCGGCTCTCCGGACAGTCCCCCGGCGCCGGCGGCCTCGACCAGCGCGGGCTCCGAGCGCAGGCCCTCGCGGCCGATCGTGGTGTTGGTGGCGACGATGCCGTCCAGGCCCAGCTCGACCGCGAGGTCGGCGACCGCCTCGATGTCGGCGTCGCTGAGATCGGGAGCGATCTTGACCAGCAGCGGTACCCGGCGCGTCGTCACGGCGTCGGCCTGAGCCCGCACGGCGGCGAGCAGGGGGCGGAGCTGGTCGACGGCCTGGAGATCGCGCAGCCCGGGCGTGTTGGGCGAGCTGACGTTCACCACGAGGTAGTCGGCGTAGGGGGCCACGAGCCGGGTAGACGCCTCGTAGTCGCCGATCGCCTCGGACTCTGGAATGATCTTGGTCTTGCCGATGTTGACGCCGACCACCACGGGCAACGCTCGCCGCCGCCGGCGCCGTCGGGCCAGCCGCGCCGCCACCGCGGCCGCGCCGTCGTTGTTGAAGCCCATCCGGTTCACCACGGCGCGGTCGCGTACCAGCCGGAACAGCCGCGGACGCGGGTTGCCCAGCTGGGGTCGGCCGGTGACGGTCCCGACCTCGACGAAGGCGAACCCGAGTGCGGCCAGGGCGTCGATGCCGACGGCGTTCTTGTCGAAGCCAGCCGCCAAGCCGAGTGGTCCCGGGAAATGCAGTCCCAGCGCCTCGACGCCCAGCGCCGGGTCGGAGGGACCAAGCCGCCGCCGCGCCCGCCGGGCCGCACCCGGGACCCGCGACGCGGCACGCATCGCGGTGAAGGCCAGGTGGTGGGCCTGCTCCGGGTCGAGGCGGCTCAGCACGGTCCGGAAGAGCGCGTCGTACGCCGTCACACGATCACCGGGCAGCACCGGCCCACGACTGCAGCGACCGCACGCCCACTCCCCCGGCGCCGATCGCCTCGATGCCCTGCACCGCCGCGGCCAGGCCCTGCACCGTGGTGATGCACGGGATGTTGGCCTGGATGGCGGCCCGCCGGATCTCGTAGCCGTCGGCGCGCGGGCTGCCGCCGGTGGTGGTGCCCGACGGCGTGTTGATGACGAGGTCGACGTCGCCGGCCAGGATCCGGCCGAGGATCGTCAGGGTGCCGTCAGGCTCGTGGCCCACCCAGCGCTTGCGCACCACCTCGGCGTCGACGCCGTTGCGCCGCAGCACCTCGGCCGTGCCCGCGGTGGCGATGATCGAGAACCCGAGGTCGGCCAGCCGCTTCACCGGGAAGATCATGTGTCGTTTGTCACGGTTGGCCAGCGAGACGAACACCGTCCCCGACGTGGGCAGCGGGCCGAAAGCCGCCACCTGCGACTTCGCGAACGCCGTGCCGAACAGCGAGTCGATGCCCATGACCTCGCCGGTGGAGCGCATCTCCGGCCCGAGCAGGGTGTCGACAGTCTTGCCGTCGGGCGTGCGGAACCGGTTGAACGGCATCACGGCTTCCTTGACCGCCACGGGGCCGCCGGGCGGGAAGTCGACGCAGTCGCCCTCGGCCGGCAGCAGGCCCTCGACGCGCAGCTGCCCGACGGTGGCGCCGAGCATCACCCTCGCCGCAGCCTTGGCCAGCTGGACCCCGGTGGCCTTGGAGACGAAGGGCACCGTGCGCGAGGCCCGTGGATTGGCCTCGAGGACGTAGAGCACGTCGCCGGCGAGCGCGTACTGGACGTTGAGCAGCCCCCGGACGCCCACGCCCCGGGCGATCGCCAGCGTGGACTCACGGATGCGGACCAGCTCGTCGTGGCCCAGGGTGGTGGGGGGCAGCGAGCACGCGGAGTCGCCGGAATGGATGCCGGCCTCCTCGATGTGCTCCATGACCCCGCCGAGATAGAGCTCGTCGCCGTCGTAGAGCGCGTCGACATCGATCTCCACCGCGTCGTCGAGGAAGCGGTCGACCAGCACCGGATGCTCGGGGCTCGCCTCGGTGGCGCGGCCGATGTAGTCCGACAGCGACTCCTCGTCGTACACGATCTCCATGCCGCGACCGCCGAGCACGTACGACGGCCGGACCAGCACCGGGTAGCCGACGTCGGCGGCGACCTTGCGGGCCTCCTCGTACGAGCTGGCGGTGCCGTGCTTCGGCGCCGGGAGCCCGGCGGCGTGCAACACCCGCCCGAAGGCCCCCCGTTCCTCGGCCAGGTCGATGGCCGCGGGCGAGGTGCCCACGATCGGCACCCCGGCGTCGGCCAGCGCCTGCGCCAGTCGCAGGGGCGTCTGCCCGCCGAGCTGCACGATCACGCCCGCCACCGGACCGGCCTGCTGCTCGGCGTGGACGACCTCGAGGACGTCCTCGAGCGTCAGCGGCTCGAAGTAGAGGCGGTCGGAGGTGTCGTAGTCGGTGGAGACGGTCTCGGGGTTGCAGTTGACCATGACCGTCTCGTAGCCGGCCTCGTGCAGCGCCATGGCGGCGTGGACGCAGGAATAGTCGAACTCGATGCCCTGCCCGATCCGGTTCGGCCCGCTGCCGAGAATGATCACCGCCGGACGCTCGCGGGCGGCGACCTCGGTCTCCTCGTCGTAGGAGGAGTAGTGGTACGGCGTGTGGGCGGCGAACTCGGCGGCGCAGGTGTCGACCGTCTTGTAGACCGGCCGGACGCCGAGCGCGTGCCGGACCCCCCTGATCACATCGGCGGTGGTACCGCGGAGCTCGGCGATCTGGGCGTCGGAGAAGCCGTGTCGCTTGGCGTGCCGGAGCAGCTCGGGAGTGACCTGGGCCGCGTCACGCACCTCGTCGGACACCTCGGTGAGCAGGACCAGCTGGTCGAGGAACCATGGGTCGATGCGGGTGGCGTCGTACAGCTCGTCGACGCTCGCCCCGGCCCGCAGCGCCGCGACGACGTCGTTGAGCCGGCCGTCGTAGGGCCGCCGAACCCGTTCGACCAGCTCGGCGGCGTCGCCGGGCGGACGGGTGAAGTCGAACGGACCGTCGGACTTCTCCAGCGAGCGCAGCGCCTTCTGCAACGCCTCGGTGAAGTTGCGTCCGATCGCCATCGCCTCGCCCACGCTCTTCATGTGGGTGGTCAGCGTGGAGTCGGCGGCGGGGAACTTCTCGAACGCGAAGCGCGGCGCCTTGACCACCACGTAGTCGAGGGTGGGCTCGAAGGACGCGGGCGTCTCGCCGGTGATGTCGTTGGGGATCTCGTCGAGGGTGTAGCCCAGCGCGACCTTGGCCGCGATCTTGGCGATCGGGAAGCCAGTGGCCTTGGAGGCCAGCGCCGATGAGCGCGACACCCGCGGGTTCATCTCGATGATGATCAGCCGGCCGTCGTCGGGGTTGACCGCGAATTGGATGTTGCAGCCGCCGGTGTCGA
Organism: Jiangellaceae bacterium; assembly: GCA_036566745.1. Classification (GTDB taxonomy): domain Bacteria; phylum Actinomycetota; class Actinomycetes; order Jiangellales; family Jiangellaceae; genus DATCVR01. The sequence goes on from DATCVR010000162.1 coordinate 14,236, forward strand.
CGCCCACGGCCCGGATCACCGCGATCGCCTGGTCGCGCATCACCTGGTACTCGCGGTCGGTGAGGGTCATGGCGGGCGCGACCGTGATGGAGTCGCCGGTGTGGACGCCCATCGGGTCGACGTTCTCGATCGAGCAGACGATCACGACGTTGTCCGCCTGGTCGCGCATGACCTCGAGCTCGTACTCCTTCCAGCCGAGGATCGACTCCTCGAGGAGCACCTCTGTGGTGGGAGACGCGGCCAGTCCGAGCCCGGCGATCCGGCGGAGGTCCTCTTCGTCGAAGGCCATCCCCGAGCCGGCACCGCCCATGGTGAACGACGGGCGCACGACCACCGGGTAACCGAGGTCGTCGACCGCCGCGAGGCAGTCGTCCATCGAGTGGCAGATTGCTGACCTGGCGGTCTCACCACCGATCTCGTCGACGATCTTCTTGAACGTCTCGCGGTTCTCGCCCCGCTCGATCGCCTCGATGGAGGCGCCGATCAGCTCGACGCCGTAGCGATCGAGCACGCCGTTCTCGTGCAGCGCGACGGCGGCGTTCAGCGCGGTCTGCCCACCGAGCGTGGCCAGGAGCGCGTCGGGGCGCTCGAGCTCGATGACCTTCTCGACGAACTCCGGCGTGATGGGCTCGACGTAGGTGGCGTCGGCGATCTCGGGGTCGGTCATGATGGTCGCCGGGTTGCTGTTGACCAGGACCACCCGCAGGCCCTCGGCTCGCAGCACCCGGCAGGCCTGGGTGCCGGAGTAGTCGAACTCGCAGGCCTGGCCGATCACGATCGGCCCGGAGCCGATGACCAGGACGCTGCCGATGTCGGTACGGCGGGGCATCAGCGGCCGCCCTTCGTGTGTAGCAGGTCGACGAAGCGGTCGAAGAGGTAGGCGGCGTCATGGGGACCCGCCGCCGCTTCGGGGTGGTACTGGACGGAGAAGGCCTTCAGCTCGCCGTCGTCGCCGCGCAGCGTCAGCCCTTCGACGACGTCGTCGTTGAGGCAGACGTGGCTGACCTCGGCGAGTCCGTACGGCGTGGTGGTCGGTTCAAAGGAAGGCGCAGCCGTGCTCCACCGGATGGCGAAGCCGTGGTTGTGGGCGGTGACCTCGACCTTGCCGGTGGTGCGGTCCTGGACCGGCTGGTTGATGCCGCGGTGCCCGTAGCCGAGTTTGAAGGTGCCGAAGCCCAGCGCCCGGCCGAAGATCTGGTTGCCGAAGCAGATGCCGAAGAACGGCAGTCCTCGCTCGAGCGCGCCCTGAAGCAGCGCCACCGGGCCGTCGGCCGTGGCGGGGTCGCCGGGTCCGTTGGAGAAGAACAGACCGTCCGGCTCGATCGCCAGCACCTCCTCGAGCGTGGACGTGGCCGGCAGGACGTGGACCTCGATGCCCCGCTCGGACATCCGTCGCGGCGTCATGGTCTTGATGCCGAGGTCGATCGCGGCCACGGTGAAGCGTGTGTCACCCACCGCCGGCACGACGTACGGCGCGGGGGTGGTGACGTCGGCGACGAGGTCGGCGCCCTCCATCGGCGGGCTGGCCAGGACGCGTTCGCGCAGCGCCTCGGCGTCGGTCTCGACGGTGGAGATGCCCACGCGCATCGCCCCACGCTCGCGCAGGTGGCGGGTGAGCGCGCGGGTGTCGATGCCGCTGATGCCCACGACACCCTGGCGGGCGAGCTCGTCGTCGAGGCTGCGCCGCGAGCGCCAGGACGACGTGCGGCGGGCCGGATCGCGCACGACGTAGCCCGACACCCAGATCCGGCCGGACTCGGGGTCGTCGTCGTTGACGCCGGTGTTGCCGATGTGGGGGGCGGTCTGGACGACCACCTGACGGTGGTACGACGGGTCGGTCAGCGTCTCCTGGTAGCCGGTCATACCGGTGGCGAAGACGGCCTCGCCGAAGGTCTCGCCCTCAGCGCCGTAGGAGCGGCCCTGGAAGGCGCGGCCGTCCTCGAGCACCAGCAGGGCGGTGGGGGGCGTGCTCATGACGTGGCTCCCTGAGTGTCGTCGTGCCGGTGCTCGCCCACGACCCGCGCGGGAACCAGCGGTTCGACGGCGTCGTGCAGCCGGATCAGGTCGGCGTGGTGGCGGGGCCGGATGGCGGTGTCGAGCAGGTGCCCGCCGTGCCGCCAGGTGAGGATGAGGTACTCGTCGTGGCGGACCGCCCGGCCCGCGCCGGCCCGGTCGACGCGCACCGCGTGCAACGCCGTGGTGGCGATGGACACCGTGGGCTCGGGCGAGCGGTCGACGGTCACACCGGCAGCGCTGACGGTGACGAGGGCCGGGCTGCGCAGGCCCAGCGTGTGCGGGACGACCCGGTCGAGCCAGTCGCCCGCGATGGTGGTGCCGATGTAGACGCCGTCGATGCCCTCGAGGATCTTCGGCGCCTCGGGGAGATCCGCGGGAAGCGCGGCGAGGTCGGACTGGCGGAGGCGGCGCCGTCGCCAGCCGAGCCACATGAGCGCGTACCCGCCCACCAGCAGCACGAGCAGGATCGCGACCGCCAGCACGGTCTTGGCGTCGCTGCTCATGACCGGCCCCCGGCTCCGCGAGATCCCCCGGCTCGCCGTGATCGTTGGCGCGTTGTGGCCGCCAGAGCGACCGGAACGTTCCAACGATCACCGGCGTTCGGGATCGGGCGGGTCATGCCAGCGCCCCGTCGAGGACGGTGGGCCGCCCACGCAGGAAGGTCGCGACCACCCGGCCGGGCAGCTTCATGCCTTCGTACGGGGTGTTGCGCGACAACGACGCGGACCCACGAGCGTCGACCGTGCGGGTGACCGCGGGGTCGACCAGCACGAGGTTGGCCGGCTCGCCCGCGGCCAGCGGGCGGCCGTGGGCGGACTCGCCGGTGTCGCAGCGGCCGATCCGGGCCGGCGCCGACGACATCCGCGCCGCCACCCCGGCCCAGTCGAGCAGGCCGGTGTCGACCATGGCGTGCTGGACGACCGACAGCGCGGTTTCGAGCCCGAGCATGCCGAACGCCGCGGCGTCCCACTCGCACTCCTTGTCCTCGACCGGATGCGGCGCGTGGTCGGTGGCCACGATGTCGATGGTGCCGTCGGCCAGCGCCTCACGCAGGGCCGCCACGTCGGCGGAGGTGCGCAACGGCGGGTTGACCTTGTAGCGAGGGTCGTAGGACGCGGCGAGCTCGTCGGTGAGCAGGAGGTGATGCGGTGTGACCTCGGCGGTGACGTCGATGCCCTTGCCCTTCGCCCAGCGGATCAGCTCGACCGAGCCCGCCGTGGACACGTGACACACGTGCAGCCGCGAACCCACGTGGGCGGCGAGCAGCACGTCGCGCGCGATGATCGCCTCCTCGGCCACGGCCGGCCAGCCGCGCAGCCCGAGCCGACCGGACAGCTCGCCCTCGTTCATCTGGGCGCCCTCGGTGAGCCGCGGCTCCTGGGCGTGCTGGGCGACGACGCCGTCGAAGGCCTTGACGTATTCGAGCGCGCGCCGCATGAGGACGGCGTCGGAGACGCAGACGCCGTCGTCGGAGAAGACCCGGACCCCGGCCGCGGAGTCGGCCATCGCGCCCAGCTCGGCCAGGCGCTGCCCGGCCAGCCCCACCGTGACGGCCCCCACCGGGCGGACGTCGGCGTGGCCGGCCTCGCGACCCAGCCGCCAGACCTGCTCGACGACGCCCGCGGTGTCGGCCACCGGGTCGGTGTTGGCCATCGCGTGCACCGCGGTGAACCCGCCCAGGGCCGCCGCCCGGGTGCCGGTCTCGACCGTCTCGGCGTCCTCGCGCCCCGGCTCACGCAGGTGGGTGTGGAGGTCGACCAGCCCGGGCAGCGCGACCAGGCCGTCGGCGTCGACCACCGTGGCGCCCGGGGCACCGAGCCCGGGACCGATCTCGGCGATCGTGCCCTCGCGCAGGAGGAGGTCGGTGGGCTCGCCGCCCAGGACGCGCGCCCCCGTGACCAGCGTGGTGCGCGCGCTCACGCGGCCACCTCCTGGTCGATTTCCTCGGCCCGCTCGCTGCCGGCCAGCATCAGATAGAGGACGGCCATCCGTACGTACACCCCGTTCGTCACCTGCTCCACGATCACCGAGCGGTCGCTGTCGGCGACGTCGGCGGTGATCTCCATGCCGCGGTTCATCGGCCCCGGGTGCAGCACGATCGCCTCCGGCGGCAACAGCGCGAAGCGTCGCGCGTCGAGGCCGTAGCGGCGGCTGTACTCCCGCGCCGACGGGAAGAACGCGGCGTTCATCCGTTCGCGCTGTACCCGCAACATCATGACCGCGTCGACCTCGCCGAGCGACCCGTCGAGGTCGTACGACGTGGCACACGGCCAGGTCTCGACCCCCACCGGCAGCAGCGTGGGCGGCGCGACGAGCGTGACCTCGGCGCCGAGGGTCGCCAGCAGCAGCACGTTGCTGCGCGCCACTCGGCTGTGCAGGACGTCGCCCACGACGGCGATCCGGCGGCCTGCCAGCTCACCGAGGTGGCGACGGAGCGTGAACGCGTCGAGCAGTGCCTGGGTGGGATGCTCGTGGGTGCCGTCGCCGGCGTTGACGACCCCGGCCCGGATCCAGCCGGAATGGGCCAGCCGGTGCGGCGCGCCGCTCGCGGCATGGCGCACGACCACACCGTCGGCTCCCATGGCCTCGAGGGTGAGCGCGGTGTCCTTGAGGCTCTCGCCCTTGGAGGCGCTGGAGCCCTTGGCGGAGAAGTTGACCACGTCGGCCGAGAGCCGCTTGGCAGCCACCTCGAACGACGTGCGGGTGCGGGTGGAGTCCTCGAAGAAGAGGTTGACGACGGTGCGCCCGCGCAGCGCCGGGAGCTTCTTCACCGAGCGGCCCTCGGTCAGGCGGGCCATCTCCTCGGCGGTGTCGAGCACCCGGATCGCCTCGTCGCGGTCGAGATCGGCTGCCGAGAGCAGGTGGCGGATCATCGGGCGGTCCCCTTCTCGGCGAGCTCGGTGTCGGCGACGGCGGTGCCGAGGAGGACGGCGTCGCGGCCGTCGACGTCGCCGACCAGCACCTTCACGCTCTCGCTCAGCGACGTCGGGATGTTCTTGCCGACGTGGTCGGCGCGGATGGGCAGCTGGCGGTGGCCCCGGTCGACCAGGACCACGAGGCGAACGGCCTGTGGCCGGCCGACGTCGTCGAGGGCGGTCAGCGCGGCGCGGATGGTGCGCCCGGAGAAGAGCACGTCGTCGACCAGGACGACCGTCTTGCCGTCGACGCCACCAGGTGGGATGTCGGTGGGCTCGAGCGCTCGGGCGGGGTTCAGCCGGAGGTCGTCGCGGTACATGGTGACGTCGAGCGCCCCCACCGGGACGTCGATGCCTTCGACGGCGGAGATGCGCGCGGCGAGGCTGCGCGCCAGTGGGACCCCACGGGAGGGAATGCCGAGAACGACGAGGTCGGTGGCGCCCTTGTTGCGCTCGACCACCTCGTGGGCCATACGGGTCAGGGCCCGGGCGACGTCGTCGCCGTCGAGCACCGTCCTCGGGCCGGAAAGGTCGCGGGACATGGGTGTGTGGACCTCCTTCCCCGCCTCACGGGACGGGACTTAAAGGATGTCTGTCACGCGGAGCTTACCAACCGCGCCGGCGTCGTCCGGCCCCGCCCCGCCGGGGGGTGCCGGGGTCGGGAAGGCCCGAAGCTGGGAACGGCCGGCTGCCGGGACCCTCGGACGGTCGACCGGCAGCCGGCCACGGACGACGGCGGCTCTCGGGGGGTGGCCGCCGTCGCCCGCGTGGGTGGGGTCCGCCCGGCCCAGGAGACGGCCGATCGGGCGGCCCGGTTCAGGGGCGCGACGTGCGCGCCGGTGGGTGCAGCGCGGTCAGGCGTCAGAGGCCAGGAACTCCCCCACCACCTCGTTGAATCGCTCGGGTTCCTCGGCGAACGGGGCGTGCCCGCTCTGGGCGAACTCGGCCTGGCGCGCCGTGGGCAGCTGCTTCGCGAGCCACCCGCCGAGGTCGCCCGGGAAGATCGCACTCTGCTCGCCGTAGATCAGCAGCGCCGGCACCTCGACCGACGCCAGCTCGGGACGGAAGTCGGAAAAGGCCATGTCCATCCAGATGTCCAGGGCTGCCTCGGTGTTCATCTGGGTGGTCTGGGCGTAGGCGGCGTCCACGGCGTCGGCAGGCGGCTTCGCGGCGAAGCACGCCTCGATGAACGGCTTGATCACGCCGGGCCGGTCGTGGCGGGCCGCCTGGGCGAACACCGCGAGATCGGCCTGCGAGTAGCCGCCCATCAGCGGGAACTCCCACCCCGGGCCGTCCAGGAAGCGGGGCGACTGGTCGACGAGGACCAGCGAACGCAGGCCGTCGGAGCCGAACTGGCGGACGTAGGACAGCATCACGGCGGTGCCCATCGACCACCCGACCAGCGACACGTCGGCGAGCCCGAGCGCGGTCATCAGGGCGCGCACGTCGCGGGCATACTGCGCGAGGCTGTGTCCCTCGGGGGTCTTGCCCGACAACCCGTGACCCCGCAGGTCGACGGTGACGACCTGGTTCGACTCCGCCAGCGCGTCGACGTTCGCCGCCCAGAACGTGCTGTTCATGGTCCAGCCGTGCAGGAGGATCACCGGCCTGCCCTCACCGTGCACCTCGAAGTGCAGCGGCACCCCGTCGGGCAGTTCCAGATAGGTCATCGTCGCCTCCAGGTCGTCGCGCTCGGTGCCGGTCCGCGTCGTCGGGTTCGCGGATCTCGTGGCGGCAGTCTGGGTCGGTGCCGGTCCCGCGGGCCACCGCTGCGAGGGGGTTGCATGGACGTTGCGCTGTTCTCGACCTGGAACGGATGGCACGATCGGCGACGTGGGCGACGTGATGCGGGCTCGTGAGCGCGACCTCTCCGGCGACCGGTTCGCGGGCGTCCGCCAGCCGATCCGCGCGTCGTGGCAACGCGCTCGTCGCGAGGGGCTGCGCGCCGACTCCTATCTCCCGCCGATAGCGCTGGCCGGAGCCGACGTCGACGAGGCCCGTCGCCGCCACCCGCTGGGCGGCGTGTGGCCGCTGCTGCGCCGTTCGCTGCGATGGGCCACCGTCGACCCGGGCGCGCTGGTGTTCCTCAGCGATGCCGACGGCCACCTGCTCTGGGTCGAGGGCGAGCGGGCCACCATGCACCGCGCAGAGAACGTCCACCTTCTGCCCGGCGCCAAGTGGAGCGAGGACGTCGCAGGCACCAGCGGCATCGGCACATCACTCACGCTGCAGCGGCCGTTCCAGGTGCTCGGCGCCGAGCACTTCCTCTCGGCGGCCACCGCCTACACCTGCACGGCCGCACCCATCCACGATCCGCAGTCCGGCGCGCTCATCGGCGCCGTCGACTTCACCTGCCCGGCGCCCACGTCCGGGCCGCTGGCGTTCTCGCTGCTCACGACGGCCGCGCGACTGGCCGAGACGACGCTGCTCAATCAGGTCCTGCGCGACCAGGCCCGGTTGCGCGACCGCTACATCCGCCGGGTGTCGCGCCGCCTCGGCACCCGCAGCGCACTGGTCGGCGCGGACGGCCAGGTGATCCACGCAGATCCGCCGGGCTGGCTCCCCCGCGGACGCCTGCGCATCGAGGGTGAAGGCGGCCTCGTCCTGCCCGACGGGCGATCGCTGCTCGTCGAACGGCTGGCCGAGGGCGGGCCGTATCTCGTGGTCGAGAACGGCGCGGCCGAGCTCGACCCGCAGGCCATGTCGCTCCACTTCGACGGGCTGGGCCGGGCCCGGGGCCGGATCCGGCTGGCCGGCGTCGAGCACGAGCTCAGCCAGCGGCACAGCGAGCTGGTCGTCGCCCTGCTGGTCAACCCGCGAGGGCTGAGCGCCGCTGCGCTGGCCGCGGCCGTGTACGGACCTCGCGGCAAGTCCGTGACGGTCCGGGCCGAGCTGGCCAGGCTGCGCCAGGTCCTCGGGCACCGGCTCGAGTCCGCTCCTTACCGCATCACCGGAGCCGTCTCGGCCGACTTCCTCGTCCCGGCCGCCCGCACCGACACGCTGCTGCCCGGCTCGCTGGCGCCGGTCGTCGAGACGGTGCGCACGGCGCGCTGACCGGTCGCCGGAACGTCGCCTGGTCTCTCACTTTGAGCGGTCATGGTCGGCAAATCGCGTCTTGATGACCCGTATGACGATTTGTGCTGTAGCTCTTGACCGACGGGCGCGGGCACACGAGCATCGTGGCCACGTCCGCCGTGTCACGGGACTCCGGGCGTGAGTTGTCGAGGAGGACAGCGCGTGTCGATCATCAACATGTCGCGACGCCGAACCCGGCTGATCGCGACCACCGCGGCCGTGGGACTCACCGCCGCCACGGCCCTCGCAGCCGGAGGCCCGGCCCTCGCCGCACCGCACGCCCGGCCCACGCAGACCGACTTCCGCTCCGGGAACTACGTCGTGGTCCTGGCCGAGCAACCCGCGGCCACCTACGACGGAGGGGTGCACGGCCTGGCCGCCACCGCGCCGGCCGAGGGCGAGCGTCTCAAGCCGGCCTCCGACGCTGTCCGCGACTATCAAGCTCACCTCGAACGCCGCCAGGAGCAGGTCGCCGCCAGCGTCGGCGCCGAGCTCGGCTACCAGTACACCGTCGCGCTCAACGCCTTCTCCGCCGAGCTCTCGGCCGACCAAGCCGCGAAGCTCGACACGACGCCGGGCGTCCTGGCCGTGGTCGAGGACGTCCCGCGCACGCTCGACACCGTGAAGTCGCCCGAGTTCCTCGGGCTCAGCGGCGACGACGGCCTCTGGGACCAGCTCGGCGGCCCCGACTCCGCGGGCCACGGCGTCGTCGTCGGCGTCATCGACTCCGGCATCTGGCCCGAGAACGCCTCGTTCGCCGGCGATCCGCTGACCGGCGAGCCAAGCACCGCGGTCGGGGTGCCCTACCGCACCTCCGACACCGGGACCGCGATGGTCAAGGCCAACGGCGACACGTTCACCGGCGAGTGCCAGCCCGGCGAGGAGTGGACCGCCGAGCTGTGCACCAGCAAACTGGTCTCGGCCCGGTACTTCGCCGACGGCTTCCTCACAAACGTCCCCGAGGACCACCGCAGCGAGTTCGAGCACATCTCCACGCGCGACGGCGACGGCCACGGCTCCCACACGGCCGGCACCGCCGCCGGCAACGACGGCGTGCCGATGTCGGTCAACGACCGCGAGTTCGGCGAGGGCTCCGGCATGGCGCCGGCCGCGAAGATCGCCGCCTACAAGGTGTGCTGGGAGGACGACGACCCCAACACCGGCGGCTGCTATCTCTCCGACATCGCCAAGGCCATCGACCAGGCCGTCATCGACAACGTCGACGTCATCAACTTCTCGATCTCCGGATCGCTCGACACCCTGATGGACCCCACCGAGCTGGCCTTCCTCTCGGCCGCCTCGGCCGGCATCTTCGTCGCCGCCTCGGCCGGCAACAGCGGCCCGGCGCCGTCCACCGTGGCCCACAACAGCCCGTGGCTGACCACCGTCGCCGCGAGCACGCACGTCAACTACGAAGGCACCGTCGTGCTCGGCGACGGACGGCGCTTCCGCGGCTCGATGCTCGACGACCAGGGCGTGAGCGCGCAGACGCCGCTGGTCTACGCGGGCGACATAGCACTGGAAGGCGCCGACCCGGCCGACGCCGCGTTGTGCGGTCCCGACACCCTCGACCCGGCGCTGGCCACCGGCTCGATCGTCATCTGCGACCGCGGCGTGTACGACCGGGTCGCGAAGTCCACCGAGGCCGGCCGCGCGGGCGGGGTCGGCGTGGTGCTCGCCAACGTCGCACCCGGGCAGTCCCTCGACGCCGACTTCCACTCCCTCCCGACCACCCACGTCGACGCCGCTGCCGCCGAGGCGATCCGGGCGTACGCCGGGGTGAGCCCCGCCCCGTCCGGCGAGCCCGACCTCGTCGCGCCCCGCACGGAGCACGTCTCCCTCGGCGGCCCGGCCCGGATCTTCACCCCGACGAAGCCCGGCACCGACCCGGCCGAGCCCGGCGACGGCCCCACCGCCGCCCTGCTCCCGGGCGACCAGAGCGGAAAGCCGGCCACCCCGGTGCCGGTCATCGCCGGCTTCTCCTCGCGGGGCCCGGCCCTGGCCAACGACGGCGACCTCCTCAAGCCGGACATCTCGGCGCCCGGCGTGAGCGTGCTCGCACCGGTGGTGCCCGGGCCCAACGGCGGCAACGACTACGGCATCCTCTCCGGCACGTCCATGGCCTCGCCGCACGTCGCCGGGTTGGCCGCGCTCATCCGTGGCGCCGAGCCGCAGTGGTCCCCGATGGCGGTCAAGTCGGCGATGATGACCACCGCCTACGACCTCCGCACCCCGGACCGCAAGGCCGACACCAACCGGTTCAACGCCGGCGCGGGTCACGTCGACCCCAGCCGGTTCCTCTCCCCCGGGCTGGTCTACGAGTCCACGCACGAGGACTGGCTGGCCTTTCTGGAGGGCACCGGCGAGGACCTCGGCATCCCCGGCCTCGAGCCGATCGACCCGTCGAACCTCAACCAGCCCTCGATCGCCGTGGGCGCGCTGGCCGGTTCGCAGCAGATCACTCGCAGCGTCACGGCGGTGACGCCCGGGCTGTATGTCGCGAAAATCGACGTTCCGGGCTTCACGGCGAAGGTCAGCCCGCCGGTGCTCAACTTCACCGCCGCGGGCCAGACCAAGCCGTTCACCGTCACCCTCACCCGCGCCAAGGCGCCGCTCGACACCTACGCCCAGGGCACGCTGACCTGGCGTGGCGGCGGCACCACGGTGCGCAGCCCGATCGTCGTCAAGCCGGTGGCGGTCGCCGCGCCGACCGAGGTCTCGGGCACCGGCGCCGACGGCGAAGTCAGCTACGACGTCGTGCCCGGGAGCTCCGGCGACATCGACCTGGAACTGCGCGGCCTCACTCCCGGCGAGGTCACCCCCGGCTCCCTCACCCCGGGCGAGGCGCCGGACCCGGGCGGCAACGCCTCGTCCCAGCTGGTCGAGTTCGACCTACCGGAGGGCACCAGCCTGGCCCGCTTCGATCTCCTCTCCGGAGCCGACGACGCCGACTACGACCTGTACGTCTTCGGCCCCGACGGCGCCCAGCTCCCGGTCAACGGCGCCACCGGGTCGGCGAGCGAACGGGTCGACCTCGCCGATCCCGAGGCGGGCACGTACTTCGCCCTGGTCCACATGTTCGCCAGCGCTGACGGCTCGGCGGTCGACTTCTCGATGCGCAACTTCGCGATCGGCGCGGACGCGGCCGGGAACGCCACAGTGAGCCCCGACCCGGCGCCGGCCACCATCGGCAAGCCCAGCGAGGTCACCGTGGCGTGGTCCGGGCTGGACGCCGACGTGCCCTACCTCGGTGCGATCTCGTATGCGGGGACGACGTCGACCACCGTGGTGACGATTGAATAGCCCGCCGTGATCGTCGGGCGGTCGGCGCGCCCGCGTTGTGCCGACCGCCCGGCGATCCACCGGGCGCCGGGTGCGGGCGACGCCCGGTTCTACGATGGGCGGCATGGCATCGACGCCCGACCGCAACCGTGTCCGCTTCCCCGGCATCAGCTCGCGTGCCTTCGAACACCCCGCCGACCGTGGCGCGCTGGTCGCCATGCGCACGCTGCGCGGCTTCGACACCGTCCTGAAGAAGATGTCGGGCCTGTTCAACGAGCGCAGCCTGCGCCTGCACCACCTCGCCGGATCGGTGCGGGTCGGCGAGCGCCAGTTCCGCGAGGTCCACGACGACCTCGTCGATGCCGCGCACATCCTCGACCTGCGCGAGGTGCCCGAGCTCTACGTCGTGCTCGACCCGACGCCGCGGGCCATGACCATCGGCACCGACCATCCGTTCATCGTCATCAGCACCGGCCTGTTCGACCTGCTCGACGCCGAGGAGCGCCGGGTCGTCATCGGCCACGAGGTCGGCCACGTCCTGTCCGGCCACGCGGTGTACCGCACGCTCCTGCTGGCGCTGACGAACCTCGCGCTTCGGGTGGCCTGGATTCCCTTGGGCTACGTCGGCATCCGGGCGATCGTCGTCGCGCTCGAGGAGTGGCAGCGCAAGTCCGAGCTCTCGGCCGACCGCGCCGGGCTCCTGACCTCGCAGGATCCCGACGCTGCCAAGCGAGCGCTGATGAAGACGGCCGGCGGGTCACGACTGGCCGAGATGAACGTCGACGCCTTCCTCGAGCAGGCTCGCGAGTACGAGGCCGGTGGCGACGCCCGGGATGGGCTGATCAAGCTGATGAGCCTGCTCGGGCGCAGCCACCCGCACGCGGTGGTCCGGCTGGCCGAGCTCGACCGCTGGGCGGCGTCCGGCGACTACAGCCGCATCCTCGCCGGCGACTACCCGCTGCGCAGCGACGACCGCGACGCCTCGCTCAGTGACGAGGTCAAGAACGCCGCCAAGTCGTACCAGGAGTCGTGGAACCGCACCGCCGACCCCCTGCTCAGCACACTGCGCGACGTCGCCAACGGTGCGGCGTCGGCCGGCGGCAAGATCTTCGAGAACGTCACCGACAAGATCCGCCGCCCCTCCTGACGTCCCGCCCCGCCCCGCCGCCGCGGACGTCCCGCCCGCCCGCCCCCGTTGATCTTGGAGTTTATGTCGGATCAGCCCGACAAACCGGGGCACGACTCAACCGAAACTCCAAGATCAACGGGATGGGGCGGCGGCTCAGGCCGGCTCGGCGATGATGCCGATCTGGGTGCGGTGGTGCTTCGGCGTCTCGACCTCGTCGACCACCGAGACCGCGAAGTCCGGGTAGCTGATCAACCCGGCCTCCGGCGTCCCGGCCAGCACGGGGTCGCCGTCGACGCGGTAGCCGCCCACCCGTCCGGCCTCGTGGTCGAAGTCGCCTGCCGGGTTCGTCACGAGCCAGTCCAGCTCGCTGCCGGACGCCCGCAGGATGGCCAGCCCAGCGGCGTGACCGTCGCAGAAGTCCAGGTACTGCGGCGGAAAGTCCGGCGCGTCCATGACCCGCACCCCTGGCGAGGTCTCGAGAGTCGTCGCGATCCCGACGACGATCAGCCGGTCGACGCCCGCTCGGGCCAGCCCTTCGACCAGCGCCGTCGACGCGCGCGTGTAGAAGTCGCGGGCCGCGACGCTCAGGTCCGCCACCGTGCTCACCACCACGTCGTGATCCGCGGCCAGGCGGGCGATGTCGGCGGCGTCGGTGACGTCCCCGCGAACCGGCGCTCCGGCCTCGGGATGCGCCGCCGGGTCGCGCACGACGGCCGTCGTCTGGTGACCTCGCCGCCGCGCCTCGTCCGCGATCCGGCGACCGGCCCGGCCACCCGCCCCGAACACCACGATCTTGCTCATGAAGTCTCCCGTCGACACCGAGCCGACACCGGTTGCCAGCCGCTGACCTCGACGGTATCCACGGGATACTTGTTACTTCAAAGGTACCTGAGTACCTTGAGGAAAGTGACCACGCCACGAGCCGCGAGCCGGCCCCTGCCCGCCGACATGTTCGACCCGGCGTGCCCGTCCAGCGTCACGCCCTTCCGCATCGGCGACAAGTGGTCCGGCATGGTGATCGCCTGCCTCGAGGACGGTCCGCGCCGCTTCTCCGAGCTGCGGGTGCCGATCCGGGCCACGCCCAAGGTGCTCACCCAGACCCTGCGCGCTCTCGAGCGCGACGGCATGATCACCCGCACCGCCTACGCCGAGATCCCGCCCCGGGTGGAGTACGAGCTCACCCCGCTGGGCCGCACCCTGCTCGAGCCGATGGCCGCCTGCCGCGTATGGGCGGCCCAGCATCTGTCCACGGTGCTGGCCGCCCGCGAGGCCTACGAGGAGCGAGCCGAGCTCAGTGGCTCAGGCTCGGCTTGACCTCTACCAGGCGCGCCAGCAGTCCGTTCACGAAGGCCGGCGAATCGTCCGTGGACAGCTCGCGCACCATCGCGACCGCCTCGCTGATGGCGACCGGGTCGGGGACGTCGTCGCGGTAGAGCACCTCGTAGGTGCCGATGCGCAGGACGTTGCGGTCCACCGCCGGCATCCGATCGAGCGTCCAGCCCTCGGAGTAGGTCGAGAGCAGCTCGTCGATGCGCTCACTATGGGCGATGACGCCCTCGACGAGCGCCACGGTGTACTCGTTGAGCGGGGACTCGGCCGTGGCCAGGCGGTGCGACAGCGTCGCGCCGAGCTTCAGTCCCTGGAGCTCGGACTCGAAGAGGATGTCGAGGGCCCGTTTGCGGGCGCGCGTGCGGGCCGGCATCGTTCGACCGTCAGGAGGCGCGGCCGAGGTACGACCCATCGCGGGTGTCGACCTTGACCTTCTCGCCGGTGGTGATGAACAGAGGGACGGCCACCTCGTAGCCGGTCTCGAGCCGCGCGGGCTTGCTGCCACCGGTGGAGCGGTCGCCCTGCAGACCCGGCTCGGTGTACTCGATGGTGAGGACGACCGAGGCCGGCAGCTCGATGAACAGCGGGGTGCCGTCGTGGGAGCCCACCACGGCGTCCTGGTTCTCGAGCATGAAGTGCTCGGCGTCGCCCACGGTGGCCGCGGGCACGTGGACCTGCTCGTAGGTCTGGGTGTCCATGAAGACGAAGTCGTCGCCGTCGCGGTAGAGGTAGGTCATCTCGCGCTTGTCGACGTTGGCGGTCTCGACCTTGACCCCGGCATTGAAGGTCTTGTCGACGACCTTGCCCGACAGCACGTTCTTCAGCTTGGTGCGCACGAAGGCGCCGCCCTTGCCTGGCTTGACGTGCTGGAACTCCACCACGGACCACAACTGGCCGTCGAGGTTGAGCACGATGCCGTTCTTCAGGTCGTTCGTCGTCGCCACGTGTGAAAAGCCTTCTCGTCGATGTGCGCCCCCGCCGCCGCTCAGGCGTCGAGGACGAGCAGGTCCTTGGTCGTCGGCGTGAGCAGTTCGGGACCGCCGGAAGCCCGGACCGCGAGGGTGTCCTCGATCCGAACGCCGCCGCGCCCCGGAAGGTAGATGCCGGGCTCGACGGTCACAGCCATGCGATCGGCCAGTCTACCCGTAGCGGAGTACCCAAGCGTCGGTGCCTCGTGGATCTCGAGCCCGACGCCATGCCCGGTGCCGTGGCCGAACTGCTCCTTGTAGCCGGCGGCGTCGATGACGGCGCGGCTGGCCTGGTCGACCTCGATGCACTCGGCACCGACGGACAGCGCCTCGCGACCGGCCCGCTGCGCCTGCGCCACGAGGTCGTAGATCTCCCGCTGCCAGCCGGCCGGCTCGGATCCGACGACGGAGGTGCGCGTGCAGTCGGCGTGGTAGCCCTGGTACATGGCGCCGAAATCGATCTTGAGGAAGTCGCCCCGCCCGACCGTGCGCTCGGTCGGGGTGTGGTGCGGCACGGCGCTGTTCGGACCCGACGCCACGATCGTCTCGAAGGCCAGGCCGTCGGCGCCGTGGCCGAACATGCGCCACTCGAGGTCGCGGGCGATCTCCTTCTCGGTGCGCCCGAGGAAGCCGCCTGCCTCGTACAACTCGCCGAGCGCCCGGCAGGAGATCGCGCACGCCTCGGCGATCAGCGCGATCTCGGCGTCGTCCTTGACCGCGCGGAACTGCTCGACGACCCGGCCGAGGTGGACGAGCTCGACCGCGACCTGGGCCTGGCCGATCTCGGTGGCCAGCGCCGTGGACAGCTCGAGGGTGACGTCGTGCGCCTCGACCGCGAGCCGGCTCGCCCGTGAGTCCTTGCCGGCCCGCACCGCCAGGGTGGTCGCGACCGCGCGGTCGACGACCAGCTCGACGTCCGGTGCGACGTCGCGGGCCAGCGTGGCGTACCGGCCGTCCGTGGCCAGGACCGGCGGACCGTCGGCCGGCACGAGCAGCGCGGCGTTGCTGCTGTCGAGACCGGTCAGGTAGCGCACGTTGACCAGACGGGTGACGAGGGCGGCGTCGATCTGGGCCTCGGCCAGGTACGTGGCCAGCCGTGCGCGACGCTCTTCGTGGAGGGCGGGCATGGCGCCGACCCTACGCGGCAGTCGTGCGCCCGGGACGCGCGGCGGCCGGTTCGGGCTACTCACCGGTATCACGGACCGGGGTTCCCGTGGTGCATTACGATCATGATCATGATCGAAGTCGGCCTGATCATCGTCGTCGTGCTGGCCGTCCTCGTCACGCGCTACATCCTCAGACGTGGGGTGCTGTCCCAGCCGCCGGTCGAGCAGACCTTGACCGCGCCGGAGATCACCCTCGACCTCGGCCTGCAGGACCAGGTCCGCACACTCGCGGCCCGCGGCAACGCCCACGAGGCCACGAAGCTGCTGCGCAAGCAGGCCGGGCTGTCCGACGGCGACGCCACCGCGGCGGTCCACGCCCTGCTCACCGGACACGTCTTCCCGTCGTCCACACCGCCCCAGCCGACCCACGCCAGCGCGCCCGTGGCGGAGGCGGCCCCCGAGCCTGCTGCCCGGGCGACCCGGGTCCCCAAGCCGAGCAAGAAGACGCCGATCGACGGCGAGACCCTGGCCATGCTCCACGAGCTGGTGGCCCAGGACCCCGACCACCGCGCGGCTGCCATCCTGCTGCTGCGCCAGCGCACCGGCATGAGCGACAAGGACGCGCGGCGGTTCGTCAACGCCCTGTGAACAGGCCATTCCTCGGCGCGCCATTCCGGCGTACCCTGCCCTGGTGACCACATCCGAGCTGATCGTCCTCGCGCTTATCGCCGCAGTCGCGGCCGCCTGGCTCGTAGTTCGGCACGGCCGGCGCGTCGATGCCGTCGCCGTCCCCGAGCCCACGGTCGTCACCGCGCCCCCGAAGCCCGCCACCACGTCCGACGCCATCGCGACGGTCACCATTCCCTCCCGGCTCGAGCCGCGCCTCCAGAAGCTCATGGCCGAGAAGGGCAAGATCCACGCCATCAAAGAGCTGCGCGACCACAGCCAGATGAGCCTGCGCGACGCCAAGGAGGCCATCGACCGGCTGGCGCTCGCCCCCTTCAGCCCCGCCTCCACGATGGTGGCCGCGCCCGCGTCGCCGCACGATCTCGACGACGACTTCGAGGCACATCTGCGGCAGCTGCTGGCCGACAAGCGCAAGATCTATGCCATCAAGGAGTTGCGCGCCCACACCCAGATGAGCCTGCGCGACGCCAAGGAACTCCTCGAACGGCTCTGAACCGGGCCCAGTGCACGCCGGTCACGTACTATCACGATCATCGCTGTGGTGATAGCTTCTTGCCATGCGGCAGATGCTGATCCGCGTACCCGACGATCTCCACACTCGGCTGTCGGCGCGCGCCAAGAGCGCTGGCGTGTCGGTGAACGCGCTGGTCAACGAGGTGCTCGACGCCGCCGTGCCGCACCCGCCGGGTAGCCGCGACGGCGTGATCGCCCGGCGTGACCGGTTGCGCGACAAGGCACGCGATCTCGGCATCCTTGTCGAGTCCCCGGCCGCGCCGGTGACGTCCGAGCGGTTCAACGCCGCGCTCAAGAGCACCGAGGGCGTCGGGCCGATCATCGACGAGTTGTGGTCCGAAGGCCGGTGACGGCCGTGCTCACCTACGTCGACTCCTCCATCCTCGCCGCGTCCTACCTCGCCGACGAGCCGGGCCACGACCACGCCCGCAGCCTGGTCGAAGGCGGCGGGCCGTTGGTCACCGGCACCATCACGCTGCTCGAGGTCACCTCGGCCCTCATGCGGGCGCACCGGTCGCGGCGTATCGCCGACCTCGACGTGCTGCTCGCGAAGCTCTACGAGGAGACGTCCATCGCCGGGCCCGTCACGCTGGTGCGTTCCGACGCCCTCGACGCCGAGAACGCCGCGCGCGCCATCGTGCGGCACTTCGCCATCCGGGCCCTCGACGCGCTCCACCTGGCCATCGCCGACCAGGCCGCCCGGCCCCTCGCCGAACCGGGCGAGGACGTCGGGTTCGCCTCACGCGACGACGGCCAGCGCGCGGCCGCCGCGGCGATGGGCTTCGTCACGGTCTAGTCCGCTCGGCCATGCGCGGCGCTGCCATACTGCCCGCCATGGTGTGGACACGGTTGCGGTCACTCCTGAAGGTCCCCGACCTCCCCGAGCCGACCCAGGTCACCCTGCCCACCACGCACAGCGCTCACGGCCTGGCGGAGCTCACCACCCAGTGGCACCCACGGCAGCTCGGGGTGCGGGTCGCGGGCGCTCCCGACCTGGTGATCGCCGACGCCAGCCTCCCCCGCCTGCTGGCGACCGGACTACGGCCGCCGCGCATCCTGGCCAGCCGGCGCGATGCGGTGACCCTCACCGCCGACGGCACCTCCTGCCCGGTCGATCCCGGCCGGCGGGCCAAACGCCGCAGTACCTACGTCGCCACGGCCACCACCGGAGGCCACACCTATCGGCTGCGGCCGATCGCGGCCAGGCGAGCCGAGCTACGTCGCGGCGACGAGGTCGTCGGGCGGTTCACCAGCGATCGCACCGGACAACCGCCGGCGTCGATGTCGTGGACGTCGGACGCGACGGCCCACGACGTGGCGATCGGAGTGCTGCTCAGCCACGCGCTCGGGGTGGGCGCCCACGGCGTGGTCCGGGCGATCCTCTCCGATGTCACCGACCTGTTCGTCCCCGGCTAGCCCGGCCACCAGCGAGGCGCCGAGGCAGAACGCGGAGTCAGTCCGTCGCTGCGAGCGACGTCAGCGCGAGGTCGTACGAGCGTAGGCCGAAGCCCGCGATGGTGCCGGTGGCCACGCCGGCGATGACACTCATGTGCCGGAAGTCCTCGCGCGCGGCCGGGTTGGACATGTGGACCTCGATGAGCGGCGCCTTCAGCTGGGCGCACGCGTCGCGGACCGAGTAGGAGTAGTGCGTGAAGGCCCCGGCGTTGAGGACCACCGGCACCTGGGCGTCGGCGGCCTCGTGGATCCAGTGGACCAGATCGGTCTCGTCGTCGGTCTGGCGTACCTCGACGTCGAGCCCGAGCTCGGCACCCAGCGCCTGGCAGTGCTCGACCAGCTCGGCGTGGGTGGTGTGGCCGTAGATGTGTGGCTCGCGCAACCCCAGCCGGCCGAGGTTCGGCCCGATCAGTACCAGCACCCGCTTCATGAACATCAGACCCTACGGCGTTCGGCTCGATGCCCGGCGACCGGTGTCACACCACCCATCCCAGGGCGACCTACGGGATGGTGACAGTGCTACGTCGTGCTCCCGAGCGGGCTTTCGTCCGGGTGGAGAACCGCCGTGGGTGAGGCGCGAGTCGACGTCTACACGCTCTGTGCGGCCGTCGTCGGAGCATCCGCCAATGTCACCTACGCCAGGCAGGTGCTCGCGAACACCCTCAAGGCGTACCAGGTGTGGGATGCCGAGAGCCGGTTCAGCGAGGAACGTGTTCCCGCGGACCGCGAGCTGACCGCGCAGTTCACCCGGTCGGGATGGCACCAGACCGCGACCGGTCAGATCGAGGGGAGCAACCTCGAGGCGTACCGCACCATCGAACCGGAGCTCACCCGCGCGCAGGACATCGTCATCATGATCGAGAAACGTGCCAAGCGGCTCGTCGACGAGATGGCGAAACTGCCTTCGTTGCAGACCGTGCCCGACGTCGTGGCCGCGGTCGACGCCGCCGACCTCGATCTCGCCGAGCCCATCAAGCACGCCGATCTCGCAGCGCAGTACGCCCGGAAGGTGGCGCGGCAGGTGAGCGACGCGTTGCCCGGCCATTGGTCCCAGTTGCCGCATCCGGTCCGCGACATCGTCGGCAAGATGTTCTCGCCGGAACCCACCGTGTCGACGCGCCTCGCCCCGCACCTGAACACCGGCGTCGCCGACGCGGTCACCGTGGCCGGGAAGAAGCTGACGGCGCTGGTCGGGACCCTGGAGGCGCTCGCCACGACGGTGAAACAAGCCGGCGAGGACTTCGGCTCGGTCGCCTGACAGGCGCCGCCGCGCCCCGGCGTGCCCGGGCGTGCCCCGGCACCACCGCAACGAGTTACCGCGACACCTCGGCGTAGGCGGCGACCAGGAGCTGGGGGTCGGGGGCCTCGAGGATGCCCGGCTTCGCCAGCGCGTCGAGCACGACGAATCGCAGCCGATCGCCACGGCTCTTCTTGTCGATGCGCATGGTCTCCAGCAGCCGCGGCCAGGCGGCGGCGTCGTACGAGGTGGGCAGTCCCAGCTCTTCGAGCACCGTGCGGTGGCGGTCGGCGGTGGCGTCGTCGAGGCGGCCGGCCACCCGCCCGAGCTCGGCGGCGAACATCATCCCGACCGACACCGCCGCGCCGTGCCGCCAGCGGTACCGCTCGAGCTTCTCGATGGCGTGACCGAGGGTGTGCCCGTAGTTGAGGATCTCCCGGAGGCCCGCCTCGCGCAGGTCGGCGCCCACCACGTCGGCCTTGACCTGGATAGCGCGTTCGACCAGCTCACGGACGTGGGGGCCGTCGGGCAGCGCCGCCGCCTTCGGGTCGGACTCGATGATGCGCAGGATCTCCGGATCGGCGATGAACCCGGCCTTCACCACCTCGGCCAGCCCGGCGACGTACTCGTGCGGCGGCAGGGTGGCCAGCGTCGCGAGGTCGCACAGGACGCCGGCCGGCGGGTGGAACGCGCCCACGAGATTCTTGCCCTCGGCGGTGTTGATGCCGGTCTTGCCGCCCACCGCGGCGTCGACCATGCCGAGCAGGGTGGTGGGGATCGGCACCCAGCGGACCCCGCGCAGCCAGGCCGCGGCGACGTAACCGGCCAGGTCGGTGGTGGCTCCCCCGCCGATGCCGACGACGGCGTCCGAGCGGGTCATGCCGATGCGGCCGAGCACCGACCAGCAGTAGGCCGCGACCTCGATGCCCTTGGCGTCCTCGGCATCAGGGACCTCGATGGCGTGGGCGTCGTAGCCCTCGGCGCGGAGGTCGTCGCGGACGGCGTCGCCCGTGGTGCGCAGCGCTCCGGGATGGATCACCGCGACGCGGGCGACCTCCGGGCCGAGCAGCGCGGGGAGTTCGCCGAGCAGGCCGGAGCCGACGACGACGTCGTACGGCTGCTCGCCACCGACGGGGATACGGGCATGCTCGTCCGCCACAGCTTCAACGACCTCCTGGACTCGGTCCCGGAATCGTTCCACAGCACCCGCCGGCGGGGCGCAACCGGGGCGCCGCGCCGGCACGGGCTGTCGAGCCGAAGCCCTCAGCCGTCACTCCGGCGCGGTGGGACCTGCCAGAGCCTCGACGTCGCCGGCCTCGGCGACCTCGTCCGGCGACGGCTCGGCGATCTCGACCGGCTCGCCCCAGGCCGCGTAGTCGACGGCGGTGGTGGTGACCACGCCGTCGGGCGCCGTCATCTGCGACTCGTACCGGACCGGCAGGCCTGTCTCGTCGGTCCACATCGTGGAGGAGATGGTGTCCTTGCCGGCCTGGATGCTCATGGCGTACACCGCGGCCTCGGCGGCCTCGGCGTTCTCGGCCAGGCTGATCAGGTCGACTTCGATGTCGTAGCGCCGGGCCTGGACGCCGTTGATCTCCTCGGTGGCGGTGTTGACGATCTGTGCCGCACTCGCCTGCTCGGCCAGCGCGCTCACCGGGTCGGTGGAGTTCACCGACTGGGTGGCCGCGAACGAGATGACCGTGGCGGTCGCGCCCACCTCGGTGCCGGCCTCGGGGTCGACCCGAGCCCAGGGCTTGCCCGGGGCCGCCTCGGGGCCGAGGTCGACGTACGAGACGCCGCCGAGCCGGATGGTGCCGCGATCCTCGCCGTCCTGCTCCCAGGTCATCGAGAGGTCGACCTGCTCCTCGCCCACCCTGATCGCACCGGTGCCCACGGGGGCGCCGTCCATGGCGATGGTGAGGGCTGCGCTCTCCTGCGCGAGGCTGGCATCGCGCATCGCGGTGGCGAGCTCCTCGACGGAGCCGTACTCGCCGCTCTGCGAGTCACCGGACTGGTCCGACTCGTCGGGGCCGCCGCAACCTGCGGTGACTCCGACCAGCGCGATCGCGCAGAGGGCGACGATCGATCTGGGCACAGCTCTTCCTTTCGACGTGTGATGTGGACTGCTCGCCCGGGGTCGACTGCCGACTGACAGGCCGCCGCCGCCATTGGCGGCGCGACCGCTCAGGCTCCGAAAGGTCACACTAGCAGTCACAATTTAGCCTGGGAGGGACCTAACGCACCCGATTCATGACATCTTCGACGACTTCTTCAACCGAACGGCCCGTGGTATTGACCGTAAAGACAGCTACCTGTTCGTAGAGCGGCCGACGCTCGTCCAGAAGCCGCTTGAGCTGGGCTCGCGGGCTGTCGAGCAGGAGCGGCCGATCGCGGTTGAGCCCCACGCGGGCGGCGGCGTCGGCCAGGCCGACGTCGAGGAATACGACCTGCTGCTCCCGCAGGAGTTCGCGGGTGCCTTCGTCCCCCACGGCGCCGCCGCCGAGGGCCAGCACGCCCTCGTGATCGCCCAGGGCCACGGCGACGGCGGTGCGCTCGAGGTCGCGGAACACCGGCTCGCCGTCGTCGAGGAAGATCTCGCTGATCGACTTGCCGGCCATCCGCTCGATGTCGGCGTCGGTGTCGCGGAACTCCACGCCGAGCCCGGCAGCCACCAGGCCGCCCACCGAGGTCTTGCCGGCCCCGGGCGGGCCGATGATCACCAGTCGCGGGCTCATCGCACCGCCAGCACGGCCGGGATGGCGTCGAGGTAGGCGTGCAGGTTGCGGGAGGTCTCGGCGACGGAGTCGCCACCGAACTTCTCCAGCGCCAGCTCGGCGACGACGAGCGCGACCATCGCCTCGGCGACCACACCGGCGGCCGGCACCGCGCAGACGTCCGAGCGCTGGTGGTGGGCGCGAGCCTCCTCGCCGGTGGTGGTGTCGATGGTGCGCAGGGCCCGCGGAACCGTCGAGATCGGCTTCATCGCGGCGCGGACCCGAAGGACCTCGCCCGTGGACATGCCGCCCTCGATGCCGCCCGAACGCCCGGAGGTGCGGCGCACTCCCCCGCCCTCGACCGGCTCGATCTCGTCCTGGGCCGCCGAGCCGCGGGTGCGGGCCAGCTCGAACCCGTCGCCCACCTCGACGCCCTTGATCGCCTGGATCCCCATGAGGGCGCCGGCGAGCCTGGCGTCGAGCTTGCGGTCGCCGTGGACGTAGCTGCCGATGCCCGGTGGGAGCCCGTAGACGACCACCTCGACGACGCCGCCGAGGGTGTCGCCCTCGCGGCGGGCGGCGTCGACCTCGGCCACCATGGCCGCGCTGGTGTCAGCGTCGAAGCAGCGCAGCGGGTCGGCATCGAGAGCGTCGACGTCGTCGGGGCCGGGCAGCGCGGCACCGGCCGGCGCGGCGACTGTGCCGAGCTCGACCGTGTGGCTGACCAGCCGGACGCCGTAGGCCTGGTGGAGGAAGGCCGAGGCGACCGAGCCCAGGGCCACCCGCGCCGCGGTCTCGCGCGCACTGGCCCGCTCGAGCACCGGGCGGGCTTCGTCGAAGGCGTACTTCTGCATGCCCGCGAGGTCGGCGTGGCCGGGCCGCGGACGGGTGAGCGGGGCGTTGCGGGCCAGGCCCTCGAGCACCTCGGGGTCGATCGGGTCGGCCGACATCACCTGCTGCCACTTGGGCCACTCGGTGTTGCCGACCTGGACGGCGACCGGGCTGCCGATGGTGCGGCCGTGGCGCAGGCCGCCGAGGAAGGTGACCTCGTCGGCCTCGAACGACATCCGCGCGCCGCGGCCGTAGCCGAGCCGGCGACGGGCCAGCGCGCCCGCCACGTCGGTCGTGGTCACCTCGACACCGGCCGGCAATCCCTCGAGGATCGCGACCAGGGCGGGGCCATGGGATTCCCCCGCCGTCAGCCATCTGAGCATGTACGGCATCCTTCCATGCGCCCGTGGCGCGGCTTTCGTGCCGTCCGTCCCACGAGACCCCCGGGCCGTGACCGGCAGGTGATCAGTTCGCGGCGTCGTAGCGCTGCGCCACCACCTCGCGCAGGGCGGCCGTGTCGGCATCGGTCCAGCCCTCGGGCGGCGCGATCGCGGCCCAGCCGTCGGAGTACTCGGTGACGTAGTTGTGGCCGTGCCCGCGCGGGACCGCCCCGGCGACGAAGAGATCCATGCTGACCTGCCAGAACGTCACGAACGGCATCCAACGCAGCGCCGGGAGCACGTCCGGTCCCGCTGGCTCGCGCAGCCAGTCCGGCTCGTGGAGGATCAGCTCGGGCGACCACCACACGACGCCGTCGGAAGCGTGCTGGACGTACACGACGCGGGGCTCGTCCCAGCGCGGTCCGAGCCGCCACACGTCGGCTGCGTCGCCCACGTCGGTGCCCCAGCGGACCTGCTCGCCCCCGCGGTAGACCGGGCTGTACTCGTACGAGCCGGGGTCGCGGTGGTCGGTGAAGTACCGCCAGTTCTCGGTGAAGTTGGGGGTGCCCACCCAGAGGGCGCCGTCGGTGCGCTCGGACAGGTCCTGAAGGCCGCTGAACGCGCCTTGCCCGCCGTAGCTGCCCAGCGACTCGCCGAAGACCAGCAGGCGCGGGCGGTCGTTCTCGGGGCGCTGCGACCACGCGTCGTAGACGGCCTCGAACAGCGCCTTGCCCGCGGCGGGCGGGGTGTCCCGGTTGGCCACGAAGCTGACCCAACTGGGCAGGTAGGAGTACTGCATCGCCGCGATCGCGGTGTCGCCGCCGTGCATCAGCTCGATCGTGTCGGCCATCGACGGATCGACCCATCCGGTGCCCGTCGTGGTGGCGACCACCAGGACCGCGCGGTCCCAGGCGTCGGTGCGGTCGAGCTCGTCGACGACGAGGGCCGCGGTGTCGACCGGATCCGGCGCCGACTCGAGCCCGGCGTAGACCCGGACGGGGACCTGGACCGCCGGGTCGGCGCCGCGCTGGCGGGCGAAGGTGATGAGGTCGTGCTGGGACGGCCCGCCCGCCACGAAGGTGCGGCCCTGCGACCCCAGCGAGTCCCATGCCACGGTGGAGTCGGGCGAACCGGAACGCTCGGGTGCCCTCGGCTCGGTGACGCCGGGCTCGGTGCCCTCGTCGACGGCCGCGTACGCCGTGTTCATCGAGCTCATGACGTAGCGGACGACGGTGCCGTCGACCAGCAGCACCGCCAGCACGATCACGACGACGGCCGCCAGCACCTGGGCCAGGGCCGCCGGGAGCCAGCGGTCGAGCAGCACGGCGACGGCGCGGATCGCGAACCACAGCGCACGCGCGACGATCAGGGCGACCAGCGCCAGCGCGAGCGCCACGACGACGACCAGTGCGAACGCCGGCTCGACGTCGGGCATGCCGAACAGCTCGCGGAGATCGGACTGCCAGCGCACGTCGAGAACCATCATCGCGACGACCGAGCCGAGGCCCACGCCCGCGAACACCACCCAGCCGGCTCGGCGCCAGCGCGGGCTCCATCGTGGCCGCACCCCGAGCTTGCGGGCCAGCCATCCCACGAAGGTCCCCAGGGCGTATCCGCTGGCGATGCTCATGCCCGACGCCACGGCCTGATAGGGCCACGTGCGCGGGATCAGCGACGGCGTCAGCGAGCCCAGGAAGAAGAGCACCGCGGCGACCAGGCCGACCACCGAGAACGACCGGCCGAACCGGGCCGCGACCGCCCGCGCCCTGGCGCCCCGGCGAGGCCGCAGGTGCTCGTCCGGCACCGCCTCGGCGCGCTCGGCCTGCGCCGGAGCCGGGTCCGGCTCGACAGGCTCGGTCTCGGCATGCTCGGTCTCGACGAGCGAGCCTGTCTCGGGCCCGCCCGGCGCCGGCTTCACGATGTCCTCGGCCATGCCCACCCTCACCTCGTCGTGGCGGTAGTGAGGTGATCGTAGGGCCGGCGCCGGACAGAAGCTCGCCGACGCCCCGGCGGGTGCGCCGCGCCGAGAACGTGCGCTACCGCTTGATCGCCACCCCGGCATACTCCCACAGCTTCTGGTTCGGATCGCTCGGCGTCTTGGACGGCGGCTGCGCCGGGTTACGCCAGGTGGCACAGTCGACGACACCGGGCTCGACCAGCTCGAGGCCGTCGAACACCCGCTCGACCTCGGCGCGCGAGCGCACCCGGCCCCACTCGGTACCCAGCGAGAGCACCACGTCGGTGAGCCACTTCGCGGTCTCGGGGTCGTCGGAGACGATCTGCGAGAAGACCAGCGCAGAGCCCGGCGCCAGCCGGTCGAACAGGCGACGGACGATGCCGAAGGGGTCGTCGGCGTCAGGGATGCAGTGCAACAGGGACACGAGCATCACGCACACCGGCTGCTCGAAGTCGATCAGCCGCTGGGCCTCCTCGGAGGCCACGATCTCGTCGGCGTTGCGGATGTCGGCCATCATGACCGTGGTGTTCTCGTTCTCGGCCAGCAGCGCCCGGCCGTGCGCCAGCACGATCGGGTCGTTGTCGACGTAGACCACCCGAGCGTCGGGGTTGACCCGCTGGGCGACGTGGTGGGTGTTCTCGACGGTGGGCAGCCCGGCACCGAGGTCGAGGAACTGGTCGATGCCCTGACGGGCCAGGAAGTCCACGGCCCGGCCCAGGTACGCCCGGTTGTCCATGCAGAACTGGAAGATCTCCGGCGCGACCTGCATCATGCCGTCGACCGCCGCGCGATCGCTGGCGAAGTTGTCCTTGCCGTTGAGTACGTAGTCGTACATGCGCGCCACGCTGGGCGTGCTCATGTCGATCTTGGGATTCACCGTGCTCTGCGGCTGGTCCGACATCGGGAGAAACCTCTCCATCATGATTAGCGGGGAATAGCCGGTTTCGCGGCATTGTAAAGGCGGCGAGCACGGCCCGATAGGGCCCGGCGCGGCCGGCACAGAAGTTATCCGAAGCCCGGAACGCTCGCCATCCGGCCCCCTTTCGGACCTAGTCCGCCGCCGTGGGGACCGTGGTGAGGAACAAGGACATGCCGTCATCGGTCAGAGTCGAATCGACTCCGTTGCCCGAATAATCGAGTTGCTCATGGCCGGCCCAGTCGGGGATCGGCTCTCCCCCGTCGGCCAGGTGCTGCCACGTCATGCCGTCCCAGCCGAACTGGAACACGGTGGTCGGCGCGGTGCCGTACGGCCCGTAGTCGGTGAACCGACCGCCCTCGGCCAGCTGCATGCGCAGGGTGTTGTGGAAGAACACGTTCTGCGGGCCGGTGGCGCCGGACCACTTCACCGCCTTCTGCCCCGCGCCCCACCAGATCGGGTACCACGCGCTCTCGTCGGCGGAGTCGGCTCCTTCGCCGCCGCAGTTGGCCTCGCACGACCCGGGCCGGTGCTCGAACGGCACGGTGACGGTGTTCAGCTCGAACAGGTTGCGTCGCTCCCAGCCGCCGTGGAGGTTGAGGTCGGAATCGAAGTCGTTGCCGATGACGACGTTGCCCGACGCCGACCACTGCAGCGTGAAGTGCCGGAGGTTCCGGGTGACGTTGCCGGCGTAGACGCTGTCCCACACCCGGCTGCCGCGGAGGTATCCGTTGCCGCCCTTGCCCTTGTTCCACGAGCCGTCGAAGTAGTTGTCGACGATCTGGAGGTTCTTGGCCTCCTCGGTGACCACCGGGTGCGAGCCGGCCATGTAGCCCACGGTGTCGCGCATCCAGGAGTCCGCCGCCCACTTGAACACCACTCCGTGCAGGGCGTACTCGGGAGCGAGGTTTCCGTACTCGTGCACGGCGGCGGCCGGGTCGAGGTCGTGCTCGCCGCCGTCGAGCTTCGGCAGCCCGGTGAGGTCGAGGGTGAAGTAGAAGCCCTCGAGGCCGACCCCCAGCACCGGGTCGACGAGCGGACTGGCCTTGCTCGGGTACTCCGCGCCGTCGATCTCCTCCGAGCCGTCCGAGGTGGAGTCGACGGGCAGGTCGAACTCCAGGGGCTTGTCGACGGTGAGCGTGTGCTGGGCCGCGTCGATCGCCGCGATGGTGAAGATCTGCTGGCGCATGTGGAGGTTCTGCGGCTCGAACTCGTCCGACAGCGCCTCGGTGGCGGCGTAGAAGCCCTCGCTGTTGGCAGCCCGGATATTGACCAGCCCGCCCACCACGAACGTGCTCATCGCCTCGTCGTCCACATCGTCCGCCAGGTGGATCACCTGGTCGCCGGCGCGGGCCGAGAACGGCTCGCTCTCCCCCGGCGCGGCGCGCAGCTCGACCCCCGCGCGCCAGTGGACGTTGACCGTGCCCTCGAAGAGGTCCTTGCGGTTCTCGGGGGCGTCGTCGTAGTCGTCGGCGTACCGCTCGGACACCTCGCGGCTCTGCACCCGGAACATCCCGCGGCCGGGCCAGAGCCAGCCGCCCTTGGCGTCGCCGGCCTCCATGCCGTCCTCGTCCCAGTCGGCGCCGTCGTCGGTGAGCGTGTCGTAGCGGGTGTCGGTGTCGGGACGGAAGACCAGGCTGGTGCCGGTGGCGGGATCGCTGCCCGCGCCGCGGACGGTGAGGAAGTCGGCGTCCACCGACACCTCGCGGTCGATGGTGAGCGCGCCCGCGGGGAGGGTGATGAGCGAGAGCTGGTCGTAGCCGGCGTCCGGCGAGCAGTCGTCCTTCACCGCGTCGATCGCCGCCTGCAGCCCGCTGGCGTCGGTCTCGTCGTCGTCGGGCACGACGCCGTACTCCGTGGCCAGTTCCTCCGCGGTGATCAGGCACGCCTCGTCGGTGGTGTAGTCGGCCTCGCCGGGCAGGTCGGCGCCGCCGCGATAGCCCGCGTGGCTCCAGTCCGGCAGCCCTGGCAGGGGGGCGCGGCGGTTGGCGGCCGAGAGGTCGAGTCCGGCGACGTTGCCGGCGTCCGCGCTGATGCTGGGTGTGGGCAGCGGGTGGTCCGGCACCTCGGGATCGGGCTCGGGATCCGCGCCACCACACGCGCCGGCCAGGGCCGCGGCCAGCAGCACCACGACGCCGCGCACGGCCACCGCGCCGCGCGGACTCACCCGTCCACTCGACGATCTCCGCACGCGGGAATCACTCACTTCCGAGGAGTCGGGGACGCCACGATCACTGCCGCGAACGGTCCGTGTTCATGTGATCACGCCCGGAGGGTCAGCGGAAGGCGTCCGCGTGTTCCTGCACCCACTGCCGGAACGTGCGCGGCGCGCGCCCCGTGACCTCCTGCACCGTGGGCTCGATGCCGGACTCGTCGAGAGTGCCGTCCACGTAGAAGTCGAAGAAGGCGTCGACGTACTCGACCGGCATGCTCGCCTCAAGCTCCACGCGCGCCTCCGCGTCGGTCAGCCCGACGAACCGGAGGTCGCGCCCGAGCACCTCGGCGAGGACGGCCACCTGGTCGGCGGGCAGGATCGCCTCCGGTCCCGACGCCACGTACGTCCGGCCCTCGTGACCCTCGCTGAGCAGGGCCTTCGCGACGACAGCCGCGATGTCGTACGGGTCGATCGCCGCGGCCGTCACCCCCGGGAAGGGCACCCGCACCTCGTCGCCGGCCTGGAGCTGAGGCAGCCAGCGCAGCGCGTTCGACATGAAGGCCCGCGCCCGGACGATCGTCCACGGCACCCCGGAGTCGCGGACCGCCCGCTCGGAGATGATCATGTAACGGGACACGGCGTTCGTGAGGTCACCGCTGCCGGCCGATCCGCCTGACAGCAGGACGACGCGTTCAGCCCCGGCCGCGCGGACCTGGTCGAGCAGGCCGGGCATGTCGGCGTAGCCCGGCAGCAGGAACACGCCCCGGGCTCCGGCCAGCGCCTCGGTCATCGTCTCGGGGCGGTTCAGGTCGCCGGTGACCGGCTGGACGCCCGAGGGCAGGACGACATGGTCCGGATCGCGGACGAGCGCACGCACCGACGCGCCCTCGCCGGCCAGGGCACGTACGAGTTCCGCGCCGACATTTCCCGTGGCGCCAGTGACCACCATCATGTGATTTCTCTCCGTCGTCCGATCCGAGCCAGCCGGGGCGATCCTATGCGCCCGACGCCCGATCATCCGGGCGCTGTTGCTCGGAAGGGGTGGAGCCACGGCACGGAGTGCACTAGACAGGCTCGAGACGGCATCGAACGGGGACGAGCAGATGTCCGAAGAGTCGCTGGTCATGCTCACCGTGGTCTTCGCGGCCGCGGTGCTGGCGCCGTTCGCCGCCGACCGCGTGGCCCACGTCGTCGCGATCCCGCCGGTCGTGGTCGAGATCGGGCTCGGAATCCTGGTCGGCCCGGCGCTGCTCGACTGGGTGAGCGACACCGAGGTCATCGGCTCGCTGTCCGACCTCGGGCTGGCGTTCCTGATGTTCCTTGCCGGGTACGAGATCGAGTTCGACCGGATCAAGGGCGAGCCCCTGCGGGCGGCCGCCTGGGGATGGGGCATCTCGATCGTCCTGGGGATCTCGCTGGGCCTGCTGCTCGCGGGCACGGAGTCAGGCTTCGTCGTGGGGCTGGTCCTGACGACGACGGCGCTGGGCACCCTTCTGCCGATCCTGCGCGACAGCGGCGAGACCGACTCGCCGTTCGGCACCAGGTTCCTGGCTGTGGGCGCGGTCGGCGAGTTCCTGCCCATCGTGGCGATCGCGTTCGTCCTCAGCGGCCAGCGGCCAGCCCACACCACGGTCGTCCTGGCGATCTTCGCCGTCGTCGCGGTCACCGGAGCCGTCCTGGCCAGCCGGCCCCGCCATCCCCGGCTGGCCCGGCTCGTCACCGCCACCCTCGGCACCAGCTCGCAGCTGGGCGTGCGGCTGTCGGTGCTGGTGGTCGTCGCGATGTTCGCCCTCGCCGAGGTGCTCGGGCTCGATCCGGTGCTGGGCGCGTTCGCCGCCGGCATTCTCGTGCACCTGTTCCTCGGCTCCGGAGACCCACGCGAGGCCGCCCACGTGCTCTCGCGGCTCGAAGGCATCGGCTTCGGGTTCTTCATCCCGATCTTCTTCGTGGTCAGCGGGGTCCGCTTCGACCTCGACGCCTTGCTCGACGACCCGTCAGCCCTGCTCCTGCTGCCGATCGTGCTGGTGCTCTTCCTGATCGTGCGCGGCGGTCCGACGTTCCTGCTCCAGCGCCGTGATCTCGGCGATCGCAACGCCGTCGCGCTCGGCATGCTGGCCGCTACGGCGCTCCCCCTGGTCGTCGTCATCACCGAGCTGGCCGTCGAAGAAGGGATCATGGACGCCGCCACCGCGGCAGCGCTCGTCGGGGCCGGGATGCTCTCGGTGCTGATCTTCCCAACGGTCGCCTTGCGCATCCGGTCCGGCTCCTCCGGCGCCCGTGCGGTGCGGGCCGACGCCGAGGACGCCGACGAGGCGTTGTGAGGACGCCCTCGACGAAACGGCTCCGCCCTCGTGAGGATGGAGCCGCCGGTCTGCGCACGTGGAATCGTCAGTCGAACTCGCCTGCGTGGACGCCCTTCACGAACGCCGCCCACTCCCCTGCCGTAAACCGAAGGACGTCGCCGCGCGGGTTCTTCGAGTCGCGGACCGCACGTCCACCATCAGCGAGCGAAGCGACCTCGACGCAGTCGCTGATGTCCTGTTGCCCATTGAAACTGGACTTGGCCCACAGCAACCTTTCAGACACAACTACAGCTCCTCGATACGCGCTCTGACCATTCGCACGCTCTCAGCAAAGCTGGCCGCATGACTGCACAGCATGTCAAACGAACTGATGCACGGCTCGATGGTGGCTGCGTCCGACACGGTCTGGCCGTCCCTGGCCCGCTCGAGATACATGACACGTTCGCCATCGGCCAGGTCATAGATCGTCATCGGTGCCGAAGGGCCAACGGCGACGTCGAAGCGCAGAATCTGGAGCGTAACGAGCCGTTGCTCGACCAGCTCGACGAGCCGGACGAGCTGCTCTCGCATCACCTCCGCGCCGCCGACAACCTGGTACAGCGTCGCTTCCGCTCCGATTACGTGAAACCTCTTCAGTCGGCCCGCCGTCAGGACCTGCTGGCGATGGAGGCGCCGTTCCAACCATTCGTTCAGCTTGTCTTCGTCGGCAGGTCCTGTCATGCCGCCACGGAACAGCGCTCGGGCGTATCTGGCGGTCTGCAGGAAGCCGTGAACGACGGTCGGCTGCCACGACCGGATAGCCACGGCCCCCTCTTCCGCTTCGAACCGACGTGCCGCCCACCGCGGCGCCGACTGCTTGCCGGCCAGCACGAACAACCGCACAAGGCGGCCTTGGCAGCCAAGTGCGGTGTCGATTCGCTCAGCAAGGTCAGGCTTAGACTCCCGTTGAGCTGTCTCGATCATCGAGATCATGGAATTGGTGCAATACACGCGCGCCGCGAGCTGTCGCTGAGTGAGCCCACATGCCTTGCGCGCAATTCGCACCTCCTCGCCGAATAGCACCATCGCATCGGAAGGTGTCGAGCGACTGGTCACATGCACCCTCCAGAAAGCCCCACAAGCGCTCGAAAGAGTTCACAGTTGGAGGGTGAAACCTTAACCCCTTCCCAGCTCGGCCACGTCCCGGCCAATCTCGAAGGCAACCACCGGTCGCGGGGAACCCAACGAGCGCGTCACTCCGAGACCCGCGGCCGGTGGCCCCACAACGAGGAGTCCACCGTGGCCACCAGCATGTCCGACATCGATGAGTACGCACGGCGTGAACAGCGCGCGCACGTCAGGCTGAGCAAGACCGACCCGACGTGTCGCACGTGCGGACCCGACACCCCATGGCCCTGCCCCACGGCGATCTGGCAGGAGCAATGGCTCGGCACCTTGAACCTCGAGATCAGACGCAGTCGGTGATTCGGCCGCAGCCCATGACCTCCCACGTGACCTGCGACGTGACCGAATCGTTATGGGCAGATCGATCTTCCCCCTTGCCAAGTCGGCGCCCGACGTGTTCGTTCGGACATGTGCCGGGATCGCCACCGCCGGCTCAGGGCGCCAACCAGCTTTGGGAGGTCGACCATCATGGCCATCAGTGCCAGACGGCGAATCGTCGGCGCGATCGGTGCCGCATCCGCACTGTCGCTCGTTCTCGCCGCCTGCGGGGGTGACGACGACGGCGGAGGCGACGCAGGCAGCGGCGAGAGCGTCGAAGGCGGCACGGTCAGCGTCCTCGTGGTCTGGGGCGGCGCCGAGCTCGACAGCTTCGAGGCGATGCTCGCGCCGTTCGAGGAAGAGACCGGCATCGACGTCCAGACCGAGAGCACCCGCGACCTCAACGCCGTGCTCACCACCCGCCTCGCCGGGGGCAACCCGCCCGACGTCGCCGGCCTGCCCGGCCCCGGCCCGATGGCGGAGTTCGCCCGCGCCGGCGACCTCAAGCCGCTCGCGCAGGACGTGCTCGACGTCCTCGAGTCCGACTACAACGAGGGGATCATCGCCGACGCCACCGTCGACGACGAGCTCGTGGGCATCTTCATCCGGACCTCGGTGAAGGGGCTGATCTGGTACAACCCAGCCGTCTTCGAAGCCGGTGGGTACGAGGTACCGACCGACTGGGACTCCCTCACCAGCCTCGTCGACGACGCCGCCGCGGCCGGCACCACTCCGTGGGGCATCGGCCTCGAGAGCGGCGGCGACACTGGATGGCCGGCCACCGACTGGATCGAGGACTTCGTCATCCGCCAGTCCGGTCCCGAGGTGTACGACGACTGGGTCCAGGGCGAGCTGAAGTGGAGCTCGGATGAGATCAAGGCCGCCTGGGAGGCCTTCGGCGACTGGGCCACCGACCCGGCCTACGTCAGCGGCGGACCCAACGCCGTGCTCAACACCCCCTTCGGTAACGGCGGCGACTGCCTCTTCGCCGAGCCGGCCGGCTGCCTCCTGCATCACCAGGCCAGCTTCATCACGAGCTTCTTCGAGGAGAACAACCCGGGCGTCGCGCAGGCCGGCACCACGTACGACTTCTTCTCGATGCCGGCCATGGAGCACAACGGCGTCGTCTATGCCGGCGACCTCTTCGGGATGTTCAACGACACCCCCCAGGCGCAGGCCTTGATGGAGTACCTCGTCACCCCCGAGGCCCAGCAGATCTGGGTCGAGCGGGGAGCAGCGATCTCGGCGAACCAGAACGTCCCCCTGGACGTCTACCCCGACGACACCTCGCGCCGATCGGCGGAGATCCTCGTGGGCGCCGACGAGATCCGCTTCGACGGCTCGGACAAGATGCCCGCCGAGATGAACCGCGCGTTCTTCACCGCCGTGCTCGACTTCGTCAAGAACCCCGACGACCTCGACAACATCCTCGAGAACCTCGACAGCGTCCAGGAGTCCGCCTACGAGAGCTGAGCCGTAGCTCCCTGAGCCACCCGCCGGCGACCCGACCCGAGGAGCGTGAATGGACCAGGACAACATCTCGACCGCGATCGTCGTGGTGGTCGGGGTGCCGGCGGTCACGGTGCTCTACGTCCTCGGCATCGAGCGCCTGCTGCGGCTGGTGCCCGAACGCCGGCGGCGCACGGTGCGGCCCTGGCTGTGGCTGCTGCCGGGCGTCGCGTTCCTGGGCGTCTTCCTCATCTACCCGGCGATCAAGACCGCCGTGCTGAGCCTGATGGACAAGCGTTCGCAGGAGTTCGTCGGGCTCGACAACTACACCGGGCTGTTCGGCCAGAACGGGTTCGGTCAGGTGCTGGCGAACAACGCGCTGTGGATCGTCGTGTTCACCGGGGCGGTGCTGGTCTTCGGGCTGATCATCGCGGTGCTGGCCGACCGGGTGCGCTACGAGACCGGCGTCAAGGCGCTGATCTTCCTGCCGCTGGCCATCAGTTTCGTCGCCGCCGGGGTGATCTGGAACTTCATGTACGCCTTCGACCCCGAGGTCGGCACACTCAACGCCACGCTCGGGGCGGTGGGCGCCGAGCCGGTGTCGTGGCTGACCGAATGGCCGCGGAACACGTTCATGATCATCATCGTGGGCGTGTGGATGTGGGTCGGCTTCGCGATGGTGATCCTCTCCGCCGGGCTCAAGGGGATCGACGTCAACCTGCTGGAGGCCGCGCGCATCGACGGCGCCAATGAGCTCCAGGTGTTCTTCCGGATCATCCTGCCCCTCCTGATGCCCACACTCGCCGTGGTCGGCACCACCATCGTCATCACCGCCCTGAAGACCTTCGACATCGTCTTCGTGATGACTGCGGGCAACTACGACACCGAGGTGATGGCGAGCCTCTTCTACCGCGAGCGCTTCACCAACGGCGACGCGGGAGCGGCGGCCGCGGTGGCCGTCCTCCTCCTGCTGGCGATCATCCCGGTGATGCTGGTCAACATCCGCCGGTTCCGGGCCCAGGAGGCGATGCGATGACCACGGTGCCCGAACGGGTCGCCTCCGAGACCACGGCGCCCGCGACCGGCCGGCCGCTTCCGCGGAGCCGGCGGCGCTGGCTGGGCCGCCTGCCGCTGCACATCACCCTGGCCATCGTCAGCGTGGTGTGGCTGCTGCCCACGGTGGCGCTGTTCGTCAGCTCGTTCCGGCCCCAGGCCGAGACCGCCACGACCGGCTGGTGGACGTCGTTCACGCTGCCCTTCGAGTTCACCCTGGCCAACTACGAG
>DATCVR010000163.1:0-1527 GCA_036566745.1 Jiangellaceae bacterium
GTCCTGGGCCTCGTCGATGAGGATGTGGGCGAACGGGTCGTCGTCGATCCGGTACGTCGGCGGGCGCCAGCCCCGGCCCGAGGAGAACTCGCGGTCGGAGGCGGTCATCAGCTCGGCGATGTCGATGCCGCTCTGGTCGGCATCCCGCTCGTCGGCGACCTGCTCGGGGATGTCGCCGATCGCGTAGCGGAGCTCGTCGAGCAGCGGAATGTCCTCGATCGCCAGGTCGGCGTCGGTCAGGCCGCGGCCGGCCCACGACTTGAGGAGCAGCTGCTGCTCGTCGTGAGTCAGGACTCCCTCGGAGACGCGAGCGAGGAACTCCGGCTCACGGAGCCAGCCGAGGACCTCGCGCGCCTCCAGCGCCGGCCACCAGGCAGCGGCGAACTCGAGGAAGGCGGGGTTGTCGAGCATCTCGTCGTTGAATACCTCGCGACCTCGCTCGCGGCCGCGCTCACCGCGTACCTGCCGCCAGAGGATGTCGAGAAGCATCTGAGGTACGCGACGCAGCTGCTGGTTGCGCCGGCCCTGGCTCATCAGCTGTCGCCGCAGCTCACCGAGGCGCTTGCCGTCGAGCCGCAGCGAGTCGTCGCGGTAGAAGACCTTGAACTCGCGCGGGGAGCCCGGCGCCTGCTGGCGCGAGGCACGGCGCAGCACCTCGGCCATCCGGACAGAGCCCTTCACATCGGCGACGGCGGGGTCGTTGTGCCACGTCGCGCGTACGCCGTCCACGACCTCACCCAGCGAGCGCAGCGCCACCGCGGTCTCACCGAGGCTCGGCAGGACACGTTCGATGTAGCGCATGAAGACGCCCGACGGCCCGACGATGAGCACGCCACCGGACTCGTAGCGGCGACGCTCGGTGTAGAGCAGGTAGGCGGCCCGGTGGAGAGCCACCACGGTCTTGCCCACGCCTGGACCACCGGAGATGGTCGTGACGCCCTTGCCCGGTGCGCGGATGGCCTTGTCCTGCTCGGCCTGGATGGTCGCGACGATGGAGTGCATCGTGCGGTCGCGGGCGCGGCTGAGCTGGGCGATCAGCGCGCCCTCGCCGACGATCGGCAGGTCGGCACCGGAGCGTTCCAGCGCCTCGGCGTCGAGGAGCTCGTCCTCGACACCGACCACGCTCTGCCCCTCGGAACGGAGCACCCGCCGCCGGATCACCGACCGCGGCTCGACCGCCGTGGCCTGGTAGAAGACCGCGGCCGCCGGCGCCCGCCAGTCGATGAGCAGCGAGTCACGCTGCGCGTCGCGTAGACCGATGCGGCCGACGTAGCGCGGCTCGGGGTCGACCGACGGGTCGAGGTCGAGGCGCCCGAAGACCAGCCCCTCGTGGGCAGCATCGAGCTGCGCGATGCGTCGCGCCGCCTGGAAGGCGAACGCGTCGCGCTCGACCAGACCGCCCTCATGCCCCAGGGCCCCACGTTCGCGGCCCTCGTTGGCCAGCTCGTGCGCAGCGCGCGCCGACTCCCCCAGCTGGAGGTAGACACGATCTACGAACCCCTGCTCCTGAGCGATCTCGCGCTCAGC
>DATCVR010000164.1:0-2208 GCA_036566745.1 Jiangellaceae bacterium
GGGACCCGCACCGAGCACGACGACATCGAAATGACTACTCATGACGTACAGCCTAGGTCCGCGTACGGTGCAGCGGATCGCGACTCTCGTCACGTCCAACGGGTGAAGCTTCGACAGAGGAGCGAGTGTGGAATTCGACGAATACGTCGTCACCTACCGAGGCCCGCTACTGCGCCTGGCCTACCTGTTCACCGGCGACGCGCACCAGGCCGAGGACGTGGTCCAGACGGCACTGCTCAAGGCGTTCCGGAGCTGGCGGCGGGTCACTCGCGCCGACCATCCCGACGCGTACGTGCGCCGGATGGTCGTCAACGCCTACCTCGACGGACGACGCCGCCGCGCCTCGACCGAGCTGCCGACGGCGACCGGAGAGCTCCCGGCCGGCGCTCAGGACGGCCACGCCGACTCGCACGCCGACCGTGACCACATGTGGGCTGCGCTCGCCGCTCTACCCCGCTCCCAGCGTGCCGTGCTGGTGCTGCGCTTCTACGAGGACCTCGACGACACGGGCATCGCCGAGCTCATGGGCTGCGGCCAGTCCACGGTCCGGTCGAACGCCGCCCGCGGCCTAGCCGCCCTACGGAAGGAGTGGACTCATGTCTGACCTCGAATCCGCCCTGCGCGAGACGTTGGCCGGGCATGCCGCCGAGGCACCAGCCGGCGACGACGTCCTCGCCGTCGTGCGGCGCCGTGGCGGTGCCCAGCGCACCCGGCGGCGGGTCCTCGCGGCGACCACCGCGCTCACTGTGGGTGCCGGGGTAGCCGCTGTCGCAGTGTCCGATCTGAACCCGTTCCAGGCCGACCACGACATCGTCGTCACCGAGCCTGATCCCGTCGAGGAGTCCCAGATCGCCTGCAGCCCCGGCGGCACGCCGTTCGACCCGGAGCTTCTCACCGAGCGGCCGGCCATCGACCCCGAGGCCGACCTCGGCATCCCGGTGGGGACCACCGCCCGTCCGCAGGTGGCGCGGCGTCTGATCGACCATTGGACGCTGCTGGGCCGGAGCGGGTCGACCGTGGATCTCCTGATCTGGCTGGTGCCAGGGACCGAGGGCACCAACATCGCGAACAGCGGCATGGTCGCCGTGACCTACGAGCAGGCCGCCGATGGCACGTGGTCGTTCCGCAGCTCCGGCGGCTGCGAGCCTCAGCGGGTGTTCCACGACGGGCTCGACCCGGCGACATGGGCGTTGCCCGGAGCGGCGCCCGGACCCGCGGCCACGTCCGTCCCGATCCTGGTCACCGAGATGGGTTGCGCCAGCGGCCAGTCGTCGGAGGGACGCGTGGCCGAGCCGATCGTCGAGTACACCGACGACGCCGTGCTGCTCACGACCCGGGTGGAGCCTCTCGCCGGCAACGGCTTCACGTGTCCGGGCAACCCATCCACCGAGGTCACCGTCCAACTCGACGAACCGCTCGGTGACCGAGAGCTGCTCGACGGCATGTGGTTCCCGGCCCGGCCGGTGCTGGAGAACACCGGCCGCTGAGGGGGTCAGGCGCGGCGGATCACTGGAAACCGACGCGGGCCAGCGGCTCGACCAGCTCGCGCTCCTCGTAGGACAGATGCGAGAGGAGCGCGTCGGTGAGCAGGTCGACCGCGCCGCGCAGCGCCTTCATCCCGTCGGGCTCGGATACCAGCGCCACGAGCGCACGGTCGACCTGCTCGAGCACCTCGTGGATG
Source organism: Jiangellaceae bacterium (assembly GCA_036566745.1). GTDB lineage: Bacteria > Actinomycetota > Actinomycetes > Jiangellales > Jiangellaceae > DATCVR01. The sequence goes on from DATCVR010000164.1 coordinate 1,682, forward strand.
ACCTGGTGCTCCTGCTCGAGCCGGTCGACGACGGGCACCAGGCGAGGGTCCTTGCGTCGCAGCTGGGGGAACATGCTCTGGTCCTCGAGCGTGTGGTGGGTCGTGACAACCCGGCAGTAGGACTCGCAGTAGGTCCCGAGGGTCCAGTTGTTCTGCCGCATGGTCATGGTGTTGATGTGCGAGCGGGCCGCGCCTGGGTCCAGCGATCCGGCCGCGACCTGCTCGATGAGGTCGCGCACCTGGGTGAGCTCCTCGCGCAGGTGGTCGTGGACGTCGATCAGGTGCTGGCCGTTGGCGAGGTCATGGGCGGTGTAGGTGCGGCCCGGGTCGGGCGCCGGACCGGCTGGGCGGACGGACTCGTCCCAGACCCGGACGCTGCTGAGGCGGGTGCCGTCGTCCGGCGTGGGCGTGACGGTGAAGCCGCCGGTCGGGATGACGGCGGGCGTGGGCGTCACGGCGGTCGGGGTGGCGGGGGTCGCCGCGTCGGGGCCGGCCGGGGTGGTGGCGGCCGGGGTTCGCTCGGCGCT